>NZ_WIVZ01000005.1:0-231019 GCF_009600325.1 Pseudomonas sp. FSL R10-2189 | reverse complement strand
GCCCGCCCCGCGCCGCCCGGTTTTCACCGGACAGCAAGGCCAGACGGCTGTGCACATCGGCCCCGGCGCCGCGCAAAATATCGCGTTCACCCAATAACGCAGCCACGTCACAGGCCATCGCCGCCAACCCCAGATCGTGCCCGCGCAGCAACAAATGCGCGATACGCGGGTGCGCCGGCAGTTGGGCCATCGCTTCGCCGTGGGGCGTCAGTTTTAGCCCACCCAGGGCGCCCAGGCGTTCCAGCAGTTGCTGCGCCTGTGCATAACTCGCGGCAGGCGGCACATCGAGCCAGGTCAGTTGCTCAGGGGTGACGCCCCAACGCGCCAGTTGCAGGGCCAACCCGGCCAGGTCGGCCTGGAGGATTTCAGCGCTGCCATAGGCCGACAGTTGCGCGTGCTGGTCTTCGGACCACAGCCGATAACACACCCCCGGCTCCAGTCGCCCGGCGCGGCCGGCCCGCTGGGTGGCACTGGCGCGGGAGATGCGCTGCGTGTCGAGGCGGGTCATGCCGCTGCCGGGGTCAAAACGTGGCACCCGCGCCAGCCCGGCGTCGATCACCACGCGCACGCCGTCGATGGTCAGGCTGGTTTCCGCGATGTTGGTGGCCAGCACCACTTTGCGTGTGCCGCTGGGCGCCGGTTCGATGGCGGCGCGCTGCGCGGCCAGATCCAGTTCGCCATGCAAGGGGCACAACGCGATGTCGCTGCGCTGGCCCAGGGCATCAGCCAATTGTTGAGTGACGCGACGGATCTCGGCCTGGCCGGGCAAAAACACCAGCACGCTGCCACTCTCGTCATGGATAGCGTCCAGCACGGTCTGCACCACACGCGGCTCGATAAACTCGCCCGGCACAAAAGGCCGCCCCCAGCGCATCGCCACCGGATACATGCGCCCTTCGCTGCGCAACACCGGGGCATCGTCTAGCAGGCTGGCCAACCGCTCGCCTTCAAGGGTGGCCGACATCAGCAGAATTTTCAGCGGCTGCTCATCGCGAAACAGCTCACGGCCATTGAGGCTCAAGGCCAACGCCAGATCGGCATCCAGACTACGCTCGTGGAACTCATCAAAAATCAGCAGCCCGACGCCTTCCAGCGCCGGGTCTTCTTGCAGACGGCGGGTCAGAATGCCTTCGGTGACCACTTCGATGCGTGTGGTGGGGCCGACTTTGCTGTCCAGACGGATGCGATAACCCACGGTTTCGCCGACTTTCTCACCCAGTTCGCTGGCCAATCGCTCGGCGGCAGCCCGCGCTGCCAGGCGTCGCGGCTCCAGCATCACGATGCGCTGACCGGCCAGCCATGGCTCATTCAACAGGGCCAGCGGCACACGGGTAGTTTTACCGGCGCCGGGCGGTGCTTCGAGCACCGCTTCGTGGCGCTCACGCAAGGCTTGACGCAGTGCAGGTAAAACTTCATCAATCGGCAAAGAAATCATGGTGGCTCCAGAACAGAGCGGCGAGTATAACGGCGAACGGTTATGCGTTAAGCGTGGTCTTAATTCTTCAGCGTGTTAGAGGTTTTCCTATGCGTACATTTTCCCGCGTCATTGGCGGTGTCGTGGTTGCGACGCTGCTCACTCAGCTGACCGCCTGCGGCAGTATTTTCTTTCCCGATCGTCGTGGCCAGATTGATGGCAAGATCGACCCGGTGGTGGTGGTGCTCGATGGCATCGGGCTGTTGTTTTACGTGATTCCGGGCCTGATCGCGTTTGGCGTCGACTTCGCCACCGGCGCTATTTATTTGCCGCCGGGCAAGACCGCGCAAATCGCCCCGGAAAAACTTCAGCAAGCCATTGGTGCTGACGGCAAAGTGGATAACAGCAAGCTGCAGGCCATTCTGGAAAGCGAGCTGGGCCGCAGCTTCCCGCTGAACGATCCACGCCTGATCCAGCACAAGGGCAGCACCCAGCAATTAGCGATGTATGGCTTGATCCCCGCAGCCTGATAAAGGAAGGCCAATGACCAGCAGTCCGGAACACGCACGCCTGTTACGCCTGGCCACCCGCGCCTCGGTGGCGGTGGCCAGTATTTTGATCATCACCAAAGCCATCGCCTGGTGGCTCAGTGGTTCGGTCAGCATGCTCGCCGGGCTGACAGACTCATTGCTCGATGGCGTGACCTCGTTCCTCAACCTGTTGGCGGTGCATTACGCGCTACGCCCGGCCGATGACGATCACCGCTATGGGCACGGCAAGGCGGAATCGTTGGCGGGCATGGCGCAAGCGCTGTTTATTGGCGTAAGTGCGGTGCTGATTGCCTTTCAGGCGTTCGACCGATTGAAACACCCCGAGCCGGTCAACGCGCCGTGGATCAGCATTGCCGTGATTGTGTTCTCGTTGGTAATGACCGTGGGCCTGCTGATCCTGCAACACCGCGTGATCAAGGCCACGGGCTCCAACGCGGTACGGGCAGATTCGCTGCATTACCGTTCAGACCTGATGCTCAACGGCAGCATTCTGGTTGCGCTGGTCTTCGCCGCCGTGGGTTTCTCGCAGCTGGATGCGTGGTTTGGTCTGGGGATTGCGGTGTACATCCTCTGGAGCGCCTTCCAGATTGCACGCGAGAGTTTTTCGGTACTGATGGACGAGGAGTTACCCACCGATGTCAGCGAAAACATGCTGGCTTTGGCCTGCGCTGTGCCGGGCGTTTTGGGCGCTCACGACTTGCGTACACGGATCTCGGGCAACATCTGGTTTGTGCAACTGCACCTTGAGCTACCGGGCCAACTCAGCTTGCTGGACGCTCACACCCTGAGTGACCAAGTGGCAGCAGCCATCGAAAACGCCTATCCACGGGCCGAGGTGCTGGTGCATGCGGACCCACAGGAGGTCGTCAAACCCAAGGCAGCGCCGTAGTCGCTGCCGAAGGCTGCGAAGCAACCCGTTCCCTCAAATCCTCAAACAACCCGGCAGTTTCAATACGTCACCTGATACCCACGACTATTCAAGCAATTACCCTCAGCCTGCCGGTAGGTCTGCACCACGGCCGGCGCTGGGGCGTAGGCAATGTGGGCCGGGTCGAAATGGCTCTGGTCAACCGCCCAGCGGTAGCAGTCGTAACGGTCCTGATCAATTTGTGCCGGGGTCTGGCCATTGGCCGGATACGCCACCACGTCATAACCGTTACTCACCGGTTGCGGCGCTGGCTGCACAATCGTCGCCGGTGGCTCGACCACGATGTAATCCTGGGTCGCCGGCTGGTATGCGTAATAAGACCCGGCCGCGAGGAAGAACAGCGAGCTGCCTACCCACACCTCACGCGCATAACTGGGGATGATGCTGACGCGAATCCCGTAGGGCGGCTGCACCACGATGTAGCGCGGACCTTCAGGGCGATACCAGTAGCCCCCTGAAAAGAAGAAGTTCTGCCCGCGATACGGCACTTGGCGATATTGGCCCGGGAAACGGTCAATGGCATAACCGGGACGGTATTGCGGGCCAGGGCCCCAGCCATTGCCATGCCCGTCCGGGCGACCGGCCCAGCGCACATCATTGGGGTGAACATTATTGCCACCGGGCCTGAAGTTTCGACCACCGGCTTGCCAGTTCTGGTTGCCGCCACGGTTGGGCATCTGAGTCTGCTGCACAGCATTTGGGCGCGGCTGAATCGGCAGGTTACTCACGGGCGGCCCAGGATGCTGCTGCCCTGGGCGCACCTCGAAATGCTGTTGAGGGCCAGGGTTGCCGGGCTGTGGATGAAACTCCGGGCGAGGCTGATTAGCCTGCGGCGGGCGATTTTCAGGGCGCGGCTGATTGCCTTGCTGCGGCCGGTTCTCTGGACGCTGCGCATTGCCCTGCCAACCCTCCGGTCGACCCTGGCGCTGCTCACCGCGCGGCTGATTACCTTCTTGCCAATGCTGACCACCGTTGGGCCGTGC
The DNA here is from genome assembly GCF_009600325.1 of Pseudomonas sp. FSL R10-2189. Lineage (NCBI taxonomy): Bacteria > Pseudomonadati > Pseudomonadota > Gammaproteobacteria > Pseudomonadales > Pseudomonadaceae > Pseudomonas > Pseudomonas sp. FSL R10-2189. The sequence continues at coordinate 227,143 of NZ_WIVZ01000005.1, read as the reverse complement.
TTCTTGAGAGTTTCCATCCCCTCGCTCATCAGCCAGTACTTGGCCGGTGACACTCACACAGAGCAAGCCAACCGTGGCCAAACGCCAGATGCGCGATTTCATGATGTTCCTCACTCGGGTTAGGGGGCGCGTAATCATAAGACTGGAAAACCGCAAAGCGGTTCTGCTCATGGCTAGCGGTTGCGTACTTTATTTTTGGGACGGCTAGCACCTGCCAGGCAGAACGGGCCTCAGTGTCATTCACATGCAAAGCCACTCTCCGTCTTCTTCAAGAATACTGCCGGGCCGCAGCAATAAAGAACATCTTCAACGAAATGCAGAGTTTAGCCACCGCTAACTGTGGCTGGACAGGGTTTAATTACACAGTTTTAAAACCAGGCTTGCCATTGGCTGCTCGCCATTCCTTAACTTTTTTCATAACGGCCTCAGGTGTTGCATCTTCATTAGAATCAGCATAGTAAATCAAGTCGGATCCATCGGGATGCTCAGTCACTCGCTCAAATTCTAAAACCGCAGCAATTTGCTCCTCCTCGCTCTGATAGCCAGCATCACAGACACTCTTAAGAAACAATAAAAAATCCGTCTCTGTATAATCCTCTAGCCTTTTAACTCCCATTTAACTCTCCATCCATATGTATTTGCGCATGACGCCTAGGCGAAATAATCAGCATATTGTCAAAATCGAATTTTAGCCCATCATTAGAAATATATGTAACGTGACGAATCTCAAACTTAACCTGCCCACCAACTCAATCTCTCTTTCGAACAAAAGGAGCGCGACCGTTTTTCATCTCAGAAAAATTATTATCAATAAAATTCCTAGACAGCTCAGCATCATTAGCCACCGCCTTCCAAAACGCCTCTCTAAACGCCCTGAAGTTCCTGAACTCCCGCCCACGAAGCTGATCGGCAATCTGCGATGGAATCGAAGCCCCTTCGCCTTGCGATGCGGCGCCCAACCAGATCACCGTTACTATCGGTCCTGCTCACAAGCATCAAATAAGATAGAGACAAACAATTCTCCGCTGGCCACAATACAAGCTAAATTAAAATCTCAGTCACCATTAGCGGTGACTGAGCATGATTTAATTACACAACCTTAAAACCTGGCTTGCCATTGGCTGCTCGCCACTCCTTAACTTCTTTCACAATCCCCTCTGGCGTATCAGCGCGATCGTCTTTTGGATAAAAAATCAAATCCGACCCATCAGGATGCTCCGTCAATCGCTCAAACTCAAGAACCATTTTAATATCTTCTTCCTCAGTACGTTTGCTGCTATCACATAGAGACATCACAAAATCTAAAAATTCTTCTTCTGTGTAATCATTAATTTTTTTCATGATCTTACTCCTCCACCCTGTGTATTTCTTTATGGCGCCTTGGCGTGACTACAGCAATATTATCAACATCATAAACAGCCCCACCCTTCGAAACATAAACCTTGTGATGGAGTTCAAACTTGATAGCAGCTCCCGCTCGATCAGAGGTCTTTACGTATGGAGCTTTTCCATTAACAACTGCTGATAAATTTTGCCTTTTTAATTGCTTTACTAGTTCAGCATCATTAGCCACCGCCTTCCAAAACGCCTCTCTAAGCGCCCTGAAGTTCCTGAACTCCCGCCCACGAAGCTGATCGGCAATCTGCGATGGAATCGAAGTCCCTTCGCCTTGCGATGCGGCGCCCAACCAGATCACCGTTACTATCGGTCCTGCTCACAAGCATCACATAAGGTAGAGATAAACAGTTATTCCCTTGAGCACAACACACGCCAAATTAAATGCTCAGTCACCACTAGCGGTGACTGAGCGTAACTTAATCACACAACTTTAAAACCAGGCTTGCCATTGGCTGCTCGCCATTTTTTCACCGCATCCATGACACCTTGCGGACTATCAGCGCCAATATCTGGATAAAAAATCAAACCATTGCCCTGCGGATGCTCTGTAACCTTGGAAAAATGCGCAATAAGCTCATCGTGTTCCTCCTCCGAAGACACCTCTAAGGCCCATATAGCAGTTAGAAACTCGAGAAATTCGTATTCAGTATAGCCTTCAAATTTATTTTTAAATTTCATATCTAACTCCAATATCATTTATGCAATTCAACATGCTCTTTAGGGGTAACAACTCGCATATTATCCACATCAAAAACCCCTCCATCATTTTTTAAAAATATAACATGGTGAATTTCAAACTTCATTTGTCCCCCAACTTGTTCTGACGGAGCAGCATAGGGAGAATAACCTTTCAATTTCATTCGAGCTAAGTTCACAGATGAAAATTGTTTAGCCAATTCAAAATCATTAGCCACCGCCTTCCAAAACGCCTCTCGAAACGCCCTGAAGTTCCTGAACTCCCGACCACGAAGCTGGTCGGCAATCTGCGATGGAATCGGGGCCCCTTCGCCTTGCGATGCTGCGCCTAACCAGCCCCTATCCATGGCTTGTCCAGTATTTAGACTTTGTCCAAATAGGAGGCTAATAGATTTTCCTGAAAATACAATAATTAGCTAATCATACTATTAAGAAAAAAGTTCAGCCACCGCTAACTGCTGCTGAACTTATTCCTATTTATTACACCACTTTAAAACCTGGTTTACCATTGGCTGCTCGCCAACTCTTAATTTCTTCTACCACTGAATCAGGGCCACTCTTTCCAGGCTCAGGATAATATAACAAATCCGACCCGGACGGATGCTCTGATATATCTTCAAATTTTATGACAGCGCTAGTATGCTCTTCCTCTGAAGAATATTCAGCATTGTAGATTCTTTTGACAAAAGAAAGAAATTCAGACTCCGTCATTTCACTTATCTTATTACTCATCTACTATACTCCGATGAATTTCAATGTGATGCTTTGGAGTTACGACGCTGACATTATCAATATCATAAACACCACCTTCTTGAGATATATGTTGCTTATGATGCAACTCGCTTTTCCTTCGCCCTCCGCTGCGTTCAGACTTTTTAACAAATGGCGAAAAACCTTTCTTCATAATAGCAACATTACCAGGATCAAATTTTTTCGTTAATTCAGCATCATTAGCCACCGCCTTCCAAAACGCCTCTCGAAACGCCCTGAAGTTCCTGAACTCCCGACCACGAAGCTGGTCGGCAATCTGCGATGGAATCGGGGCCCCGTCGCCTTGCGATGCTGCGCCTAACCAGATCCCCGTGACCGCCTGACCTGCTCCTGTTGCAACCCCCGGATCCTCACGACGGTCCTTGAACATGACATACAGCGCAGGTAAACCAGAATCCGCCGGAAACACGGTAATGAAGTCGTCAAACCCGGCTTCAGCAAGCCCCGGGAAGGTGTCAATTCTTCCTTCAACAGGCGTTACCGTTACACCCGTGTAGACCGGTGGCGCAGTGGGTTCAGCAGGTAAGGTGGTCGAGCTATTGCCTGGGTTAACGATGGGTGTCCATGTCAACGTTCGGGGCGGCACGTCCTCAGTGGTTACGCTGTAAACATTCTGCTCAGCGTTAAAAGTAGCAGCTACTACCTTTACGTTCGACGGTACGACCCTCCCGTCGGCCTTGGCGACGAAAACTTCAGACTGCCCGTCAGCTGCTGTTTTGGAGCTGATGCGTACGGGCAAGTCAACAGAGCCACCCGAGGCGGCAATAGCCCATAAGTTCTGCCCATCGTGCGAAATCAGATCCGATAGCGGCGTACTGAAAGCATAACGTTCAGGCAGTTCGCCATTGGCCAGCTTGGACGAGTAGACCAGAGCAGACACACCGACAAAAAAACCCGACACCGTACCCGCCGCCAAGCCAGTTATCGCTGCAATTGAAGAGCGAATAGCCGCTTGCAAAGTCACTGCCGCCGTATCAATAACCGCAGCGGTGCCTGCGGGGGTTAGAAACAGCGAACTTGACGCTGATGCAGGGCCGGGAGCTTTAAACGCATTGGCTACGCGGATAGCCTCTGCAGCACGTGCTTGTTCGTCTGCTACACGCTTGGCCTCTGCCTCGGCTGCGAGGCGGGCCTGTTCGGCAGCTTCAGCAGCAAGCCGTTGCGTTTCCAAGGCCTGCTCAACCTGATTCGCTCGCTCGGCCAGAGCGCCAAGTGCTTTCGCGGTGGCAGTAAGGTGCCTGGCAGACTCAACCTTGAGCAACGCATCGTGGTAGCTCTGCCATTTAGTCCCTATCTCCGTGTGGCCTTGTAAGTAAACCAGCTCGTGGAGCGCTTCCAGTTCAGGTTTGCTTAAGGGGGCTTTTATGTTCGGGTTTTCCACCGGGAAGTGGACTGTAACGCCGCCACTACTAAAAGAAGGGGGCGCGTAAGCAGGGTTAACCGCAGCCATTTTAGACGCGGCCATATGCTCCAATGTCGACCGGTAATGACCCAAGGCTTGAGCGGGCGACATGCCGTCCATCGCGCCCGCTGCCGCAATAAACTCAGAATAGAGGTTTTCCGGCAATTGCTGGGCGTGGATATCTCGTTCCTGAGTAATGATTTCTAATTGCTGAGACGGTGCGAGTTTGGTCTCAGCAGTTTGAGCCTGCTCTATTTTTTGCGCCTGCTCTGCAAGTCTCCCTGCAAGGTCCGCTGTTGAAAGCGACAGCACTTTAAGCTCCATGGCCGACTTATAGACCGTGTCAAACAGTGCGTATAAGTCCATCAAACTTTCGGGGGTGGTGTTTCCCGAATTCAGAAGCTCGCTCATTTTCTGACGCGGTAGCACTTCCATCAAAAAATAAGGGCTCAAGCTATAGAGCCCATAGATAGCAGGCGCAATAGTGGCGTAACGAGATATTTTTGAAGCGATCAGGTCTAATGTCGCCTTTTGTTCACGTACAAGAGCCTCAGCAGGCGTCAAATCTTGATTCTCTTTAGCCGCCTGTTTTGCTGCCTCCCATTCTCGCTGGGTATCTGCTAACAAAAGGTTGAATCGTGCACTGTATTCGTGATCAATCGCTTTTAGGCTGTGGATTTGCTCATTCATGAACTCAGTCATGACGTGCGGTGTGGCTACATTACGAATGCTGCTCTCCCCACCTAATCCTCTGTGCGGGCCATCATTCAGCCCCCAAGCTATTTGGCCACCTCCGATTAGAACTTGAGGCTGATTACTCACCCTGATTGATACGGGTCCTATCGCGTAGGAACTAGGGCCTAGTACCCTATGTGCGCCTAAATACTTAGTTATTTCATCCTCCATATAAATCCCCTGCTGTCATTCTAACTGTTTAAGGAACCTCCCAAGACACTCGTAAAATAGTAGTACTAATTTAGATAACTTATACGTATCTAACGCATTTTCAGAAATGAACCATGACGTTAAAGGTTTTATACTTAAAAAGAGAAAGACACTTCCGAAAACAATGAACGAATAATCCTATGCAATCGCAACAACTTAAACACCATTCAACAACCACCTAATAAATAAAACTTTAGAGCTCTTCTAATTAATGACTTTACATTCTTATATATTCAGTTCAATTGCGCAGAAGGCCTTGGGTCTCCAAGCGTTACGAGCGTTAGAGTGTTATGCACGCCAAGTTGGGCGCGCACAATAAAAAAGGGCGACCCGTCGGTCGCCCTTTGAATTTTTCCGTCCAGGCTCAACACTTGTGATGTTGGCTCACCTCGCCCCGTCTTCTGGACAGTGCGTAGCCCGGGGGCCGGGGCAACCCTGTTGGGTTGGCGGCCGCGGCAGGCCTGATTCGGCGGCCGCAGTGGACTCTATGTCCGGGCAGTGATTCTGGTAATAAGAATAGGCCTGAGGCGCCGGCAGAGGATTGCGAAGATTGCCGAATAAAATAGCACTTGCGCAATTTTTGCCTTCAGATGGATACTTTGCCGCAATAGTTATTACAAAGGGTGTCTACGTGAGCAAACTGGACCGGTACGACCTAAGCATTTTGGCGGAATTACAGCGTGATGCGCGCATCTCTAACCAGGAATTGGCCGAACGTATCGGGCTGTCGCCTTCGCCTTGCTCACGTCGGGTCAAGCAACTGGAAGACGACGGCTATATCTCGCGTCAGGTCGCGTTGCTGGACCGCAAGCTGCTGGGGTTGAGCCTCACGGCCTACGTGCTGATCGGCATGGACCGCCATACCCCTGAGCGTTTTGAGAACTTTGAGGCGGCGATTCGTACGCTGCCGCAAGTGCTCGAGTGCAGCCTGGTGACGGGCATAGACGCCGATTACCAGTTGAAAGTGGTCGTACCGGACATGGACCATTATCAAAAGCTGCTGTTGGGCCACTTGACCCGTATTGATGGCGTGACCAGCGTACGTTCCAGTTTTGTGCTGAACCAGGTGCTCAACAGCACCGAGTTGCCGTTGACGCATTTGCGTACGTGATTAACACCCTGTAGTCGCTGCCGAAGGCTGCGATGGGTTGCGTAGCAACCCCGGCTCAGCACGCACAAACGAAGGTCCTTCGGCCCTTATCGCAGCCTGCGGCAGCGGCTACAGGATTGCGAGCGCCCCAACACGCGATCGATGGAGACCCCAATGGATCCTGCCGTATTTGAAGAATGGATGATGACGATACTGGTCAGCGTGCTGATCCTGTTTATGGGCTTTATCGTCTGGGACCTGGCGAAAAAGTCCAAGGCCGGGCGCTTTGGTTCGATGATTCTGTTTTTTGTGCTCGGGCTTGGGGTCGCCGCGTTTGTGATCAAAAGCGTGGTGATCGGCCTGATCGAGACTGGCGCGTTATAACCGCGCCGGCACTTCTTTGTAGTGGCCTTGTTCCAGCCCCTCTATCGTCCAGTCGCCGATGCGCACCCGCACCAGACGCAGCGTCGGCAACCCCACCGCCGCCGTCATGCGCCGAACCTGGCGGTTACGCCCTTCGCGAATCACCAACTCCAGCCAAGACGTCGGGACGCTTTTGCGAAACCGCACCGGCGGGTTGCGTGGCCACAGTTCAGGTTCTTCCAGCGCTCGCGCCTCGGCGGGCAGGGTTTTGCCGTCATTCAGTTGCACGCTGTCACGCAGTTGCTGCAATTGCTCTGCTGTCGGCTCGCCCTCCACCTGCACCCAATAAGTTTTCGGCAGCTTGTGTTTGGGATCGGCAATTTTGGCCTGTAGCTGGCCGTCATTGGTCAGCAGCAGCAAACCTTCGCTGTCACGGTCCAGGCGCCCGGCCGGGTAGATCCCCGGAATCGGGATAAAGTCTTTGAGAGTCGCCCGCCCGCCTTCGTCGCTGAACTGGGTCAGGACATCGAACGGTTTGTTGAACAGAAACAATTTGGGCTCAGCTGGCGGTGCCTTGGCCACACGGCGATTGGCAGCAGTGGGGCTGGTGCTTTTAGGCGCCGGACGGCGTGGGGCGGGACGAGCAGGACGGGACATGACAAAAAGAACATCTAGCGATCAGGGCTGGTCATGCTAGTGCCCTGATCGCTAAATGACCACTTGAATCAACGGAACGGCGGTTCGTCGAAGCTGCGCAGTTTGCGCGAGTGCAGCGAGTTGAGCTGGCCACGCATCAAGTCGACGGCAGCGATACCGATTTTCAAGTGCTGGCTCACGGCCCGTTCATAGAACGCGTTGGCCGAGCCCGGCAGTTTGATTTCGCTGTGCAGGGGTTTGTCCGAGACACACAGCAACGTGCCGTACGGCACCCGCAAACGGTAGCCCTGAGCCGCGATGGTGCCGCTTTCCATGTCCACCGCGACCGCACGGGACAGGTTGATCAGCGGACGCTCCTGCGCCCAGCGCAATTCCCAGTTACGGTCGTCGTAGGTCAACACAGTGCCGGTACGCAGGCGTTTTTTCAGCTCATCGCCGCGCTCGCCAGTGACCTGCGCGGCCGCTTCCTGCAACGCCAATTGCACTTCGGCCAGTGCCGGGATCGGGATGTTCGGCGGTACGACGCGGTCCAGAATCCCGTCGCGGCGCATGTAGGCGTGAGCCAGCACGTAGTCGCCGATGGTCTGCGATTGGCGCAGCCCGCCGCAGTGGCCGATCATCAGCCAGCAATGCGGGCGCAACACGGCCAGGTGGTCGGTGATGTTTTTCGCGTTGGAAGGGCCGACACCGATGTTCACCAGGGTGATGCCGTGGCCGTCGCTGGCCTGCAAGTGATACGCCGGCATTTGATAGCGGTGCCAGACCACACCGGCAGCAATTGCCTGGGCTTCGCCGTAGTCCATGGACTTTTCGATGATCACGTTACCGGGCATAACCATGCGCACAAAACGCGGGTCATCACGCAGTTGCTCAAGGCCATGGAGAATGAACTGGTCCACGTAGCGGTGGTAGTTGGTCAGCAGGATCCACGGCTGAACATGGCGCCAGTCACTGCCGGTGTAGTGCACCAAGCGGCGCAGCGAGAAGTCGACACGAGCCGCATCAAACAGCGCCAGAGGCAGCGGATCGGTGTTTTCCCAGTCATACAGGCCATCGGCGATGCCATCGGTGGCGGCCGACAGGTCGGTGCTCGGGAAAACCCGCGCCAGCGCTGCGGCCGTTACGCCGGAGCCTGCAAGCTCGTCGCCCTGCTCAACCACGTACGGGTACGGGATGTCTTGCTGGCTGACACCGACTTCGACCACCACGGTGAAATCACGCATCAACGGCACCAACTGCTCCAGCAGGTAGTGACGGAACGCAGCGGGATGGGTGACGGTGACGCTGTAGGTGCCAGGCAGTTGCACCTTGGCATAAGCACGGGTGGTGGTCGGGACTTCGCCATGGATGCGGTAGGTCAGACGCAGTTCCGGGTAACGAAACAGAGCACGTTCTTCCGGGGTCGGTTCGATCCGGTCTTTCAGGTAGCGCTTGAGTGCCTGGCTTAACGCCGTGGTTGCGCGTTCATGCAGGGCCGCAAGGCGGTCGACAGCCTCGGCAGCGGTTGAAACGACAATAAAAGCTTCGGTCACGATAAGCATCCTGTCTTCTGAACTGGCAGGCCTTTATCTTGCCTGTATCAGTCGTTAAAGCATACCGGGCACACCACAAAACCCTGTAGCCGTACGATCGGTGGGAGCGGGCTTGCTCGCGATTGGATTGACTCGGTGCCACAGACAGACCGGGTTGTCTTTATCGCGAGCAAGCCCGCTCCCACAGTGCATGGGTGGGTGAGGGTTAAAGGATGTGCGGGGTTGAGCGCGCGACGATGGCGGCGACGTTCAGGCCGCGTGGCAGGTTGCCGTAGGCGCGGCCATTGCCGTGTAGCCGACTGGCAATAAAGGCGTCGCTGACGTCGCTGTTACCAGCTTCCAAAAGCAGTTTGGCCTGTAGGCCCAAGGCAATGTCTTCGGTCAGTTGTCGGGCGCGGTATTGAATGTCATCGGTGTCTTTAAAGGCCTGCTGCAACTGGCCAATGTGCTGCGCCAAACGCGCATCGCCATGGCCGTCACCCAACTCGGCAAACAACGCGTCCAGCACGCCCGGTTCTTTGGACAAGGCGCGTAACACGTCGAGGCATTGCACGTTACCGGAGCCTTCCCACGTTGAGTTGACCGGCGCCTCGCGGTACAGGCGCGGCAGGATGCTGTCTTCAACATACCCCGCGCCGCCCATGCATTCCGCCGCTTCGTTAATCATGGCCGGGGCGCGCTTGCAGATCCAATACTTGCCCACTGCCGTCACCAACCGCGAGAAACGGGCCTCGTGGGAGTCATCCAGATGGTCCAGCGCGCGGCCCATGCGCAGGCTCAAGGCCAGCGCGGCTTCGCTTTCCAGCGCCAGGTCAGCCAGCACGTTTTGCATCAAGGGTTGTTCAGCCAACACCCGGCCGCCCACCAGGCGGTGCGCACAGTGATGGCTGGCCTGGGTCAGCGCCTGCCTCATCAGCGCGCTGGAGCCCACCATGCAATCGAAGCGGGTCATGGCGACCATTTCAATGATCGTCGGCACGCCGCGCCCTTCTTCGCCGATCATCCACGCCAGCGCGCCACGAAACTCTACTTCGCTGGAGGCATTTGAACTGTTGCCCAGTTTGTTTTTCAGACGCTGGATGTAGAACTCATTACGGCTGCCATCGGGGCGGTGGCGCGGCAGCAGAAAACAGCTCAGGCCTTTGTCGGTTTGCGCCAAGGTCAAAAAACCATCGCACATGGGCGCCGAGCAAAACCATTTGTGCCCGAGCAGCTCATACGCCTGCCCCGGCCCGGCAGCGCCCACCGGGTAGGCGCGGGTGGTGTTGGCGCGCACATCGGTGCCGCCCTGTTTTTCGGTCATTGCCATGCCCAGGGTGACCCCGGCTTTTTGGCTGATGTCGACGTTACGCGGGTCGTATTCCGGGGCCAGCACTTTGGGCAGCCATACGTGGGCAATGTCCGGTTGCAGGCGCAAGGCCGGGACGCTGGCGAAGGTCATGGTCAGCGGGCAACCACTGCCGGCTTCGGCCTGGCTGTGCAGGTAGGTCATGGAGGCCCGGGCCACATGAGCGCCGGGCTGCGGGTCGGTCCAGGGTAAGGACGGCAGGCCGTGCTCAATCGCGGTACGCATCAGTTCGTGGTACGCGGGGTGAAACTCCACCAGATCGATCCGATGGCCAAAGCGGTCATGGCTGACAAACACCGGTTTGTTTTCATTGGCCAAAAAGCCCGCTGCCATCAACGGCCCACCGGCCAGCGCCCCGTATTGGTCAATCCGCCCTTGCGCCCAACCCGCACCGAAGTGCTGGCTCCAGTGCTGCAACGGCAGGTCGATACGGTACAGATTGACGCCGTCCAACGACGGCGGCTGATTGGTCACTTGGTGGGTTTCGGCGTATTGATGCAGGTTCATGGCGCGGGCTCCTCGGATCAATCCAATGACCCAGTGAAGCACGCACAGCCACCATCACAAGTGGCATATGCGCCTAAGACCCGGCGCTTTTGCCCTCACCGACCACCAACAGGCGCTGCGCAAGGGCGTGCTGCACGTCATCGATACCCAGCGGTTTGATCAAGGCATCGGTGATCGCGTCGACCTGCCCACGCGCCGCTTGGGCCTCGGCGGCAGACTCAAACACCGCCAGCACTGGCAGTTGCAAACACACCGCCAGGGTCAGCAGTTGAGCGTCTTTTGAAGTGGCGGTTATCCGCGCCAGCGGGCAACCGAGCAGCACTGCATCGACGCGCTCACGGCGCAGCAGGTCGATGGCTGCCTGCCCGCTGTCGGCGCAATGCACGCGATAGCCCAATGCGAGCAGCATGCCGTACAGGTCCGGAGCACCGACGTCGTGGTCTTCAACCAGCAACACGGCGCACTCCATCGGGCTTTTTTTCAGGCTCAGGATCGTGCTCTGGGTAGCCGGGGCCAAAGCCTCAAGCTCCAGCGAGACCTGGAACTGCGAGCCCTGACGCGGCAGCGAATGGTGAGTCAACTGGCCGCCCATCAGCTCTACCAAGCGCCGGCAGATAGCCAGACCAATCCCCAGGCCGCCGTAGTTGCGAGTCATGGAACCATCGACCTGGAAGAAGTGCTGGTACAGCTCGGCCCGTTCCTGATGAACAAAGCCGATGCCGCTGTCGATCACATTAAAAGCCAACGACCAGCGCGCCTCGTCGATAGCTTTGCCGGTCACGCGTAAAATTACCCCGCCTTCGCAGGTGAACTTGATGGCGTTATCCAGCAAGCATTCGAGGCACTGGCGAATTTTCGCTTCGTCCCCAACCCAGTGATCAGGCAAACCGTGGGCAATGTCATACGAAAAAGTCAGCCCTTTACTGCGGGCCTTTGGGGCGAATTCAGCACTCAAGCCTTTGAGCAGTTCGCCAAGGCTTAAGGGCTGCAACTCGGCCGTGAGACGACCGGCCTGCAATTCGGTCAGGGACAAAATGCCATTGACCATGCCCATCATTTGCCGCGCCGAGCCTTCGGCGGTCTGGGTGTAGAACTCGAGTTCAGAGCCCATGTCCAGGGTTTTGATCAGTTCCAACGAACCGATTACCCCGTTCATGGGCGTGCGCAGTTCGTGGGTGACCGTGGACAGGAACTCGTCTTTGAGTTGGTTGGTGCGGGCCAGTTGCTGGTTCATCGCTGCCAGTTTTTGCCCGGTTTCTTGCAAGGTGCGCGCATGCAGATCACGCATGGCGTTGATCCGGTCGGCCAGCGCCAGCGACAGCAGGCAGCCTTCGACCGCCGAGCCGATCTGGCTGGCGTACATGGTCAGGAAGACGTTCGGCAAATAGCCCAGGACCATCAGCGTGTTGACCAGACCTCCGAGCAAAAAGGCCGACCAGGCAATTACAAAATAGCGCGCCACCCGCAAACCACGGGCCCAGGCCACCACGCCCGCAACAAAGATGACCACGATAAACGCCAGCGCCAGCGCCGTGGCCAGCCGCAGGGCCACGGCATAACTGGTGATCAGCGACAGCAGCATGACCAGCGCACCGACGCCCATCAGCAGGATCAGCGCACGGTCCAGCCAGCGGCTTTGCGAGCCGATCTGCAAAAAGGAGCGCGCAAACTGGCAGCCAAAGAGCGCAGCCGAACCGATCAAAAACGGCACTGACGCGTTGGCCCACCACGGGTTATTGGGCCAGAAATACTGCACCGCCGCACCGTTGACCGCGAGCTGGTACAGGCCGAACGAGGCCATATAGACGATGTAATACAGGTAGCTGGTGTCACGCACGCTGATGTAGATGAACAGGTTGTACACCAGCATCCCCAGCAGAACCCCGTAAATCAGGCCCAGCACATAAATGCGCTGGGGCTGTTCTTCGAGGTAGGCCTGTGCGGACCACAAGGTGAGCGGCGCTTGAATAGAGCCTTCGCTGGCCAGGCGCAGGTAGACGGTCTGGCTTTGCCCAGGGCTGAAATTGAGTTCGAAGAGGTAGTTGTTTTCTTTGATTTGCCGATTGCCGAAGGGCAAGGCATCGCCGGTGCGCTCAGCCAGATAGTAGTTGCCCGCCGCATCGGCCAGGTACAGGTCGATGTTGTCCAGCGGCGGATACGCCAGCTCCATCAACCAGGTGCGGTGTGCCGTGGGGTCTTTGGGCAAGTATTGCAGATCAATTTTCAGCCAGAAGGCCGAACGCGAATAACCCGCATTCAGCGTGTCTTTGGTGTGGAGCTTGAACAGACCCGGGTTGGCGATGACATCGCTCAACGTCGCCTGGCCCCCCACATCTTCGAAGACCTGCATCACTCGGCCCAAGGGCAGGCTCTGGGTGGTTTCGTCGAACTCGACGGCGCCGGCCAGCATCGGTAGCCAGCCCAGCATCATAATCAGCAAATAGCGCATACAGCCCCAGCGTGGTCCGCCCGGTTACGTGCAGAATCTCCTGTTCCGTTTGAGACCGCGTCGACCGTCTTACCTGTTAGTAATGTGGGGCTCACTTTAGCATAGCCATCCCGATGGAGCCGCATGGCCATCATACAAATCAGCGGACCAAACAGCCGCAAAAAAGCGTTTGGTGGTAAGCTCGCGCACCATGAATATCTACAGCTCTCGCCCCGTTGTCCTCTGTCTCTCCGGCCATGACCCCAGTGGGGGTGCCGGCTTGCAGGCAGATATCGAAGCCCTGCTGGCTCAAGGTTGTCACGCGGCCCCCGTGGTCACCGCCTTGACTGTGCAGAACACCGTGAATGTCAGCGACTTCCGCGTGCTGGATCGAGAGTGGGTGCTGGCGCAAGCCAACGCCGTGCTCAGCGACTCCACGGTTGCGGCCGTCAAGCTGGGCATGCTCGGCTCACTGGAAATGGTCGACACCGTGGTCGAGCTGCTTCAAGCCCACCCGCATCTGCCGATGGTCTGTGACCCGGTACTGCGCGCGGGCGGCGGCGGTCGTCTGGGTAAAGACGAAGTGGGCTACGCCATGCGCGAGCGCTTGCTGCCCCTGGCCGTGATCGCCACGCCCAACCTGCCTGAAGCCCGCATTCTGGCCGAACTGCCTGAGGGCAGCGCCGATGAATGCGCCGAAAAACTCCTACCTTTCTGCAAACACCTGCTCATCACCGGCGGACACGGCGATGAACACGAAGTCCATAACCGCCTGTACAGCCGCGACGGCAGCCGTCACACCTTCACCTGCTATCGTCTGCCGGGCAGCTATCACGGCTCGGGCTGCACCTTGGCCAGCACCTTGGCCGGGCGTTTGGCCATTGGCGAAAACCTGGTCAGCGCGGTCGAGACGGCGCTCAACTACACGTGGCGCACCCTGCGTGATGCCGAGCAACTGGGCCAGGGCCAATTTGTGCCCCGGCGTTTACCGCTGGACTTCTGTTCGTAACGAATGAGGCTCGACCCATGAAGCTGCGTGGTCTTTACGCAATCACCGATAGCCAACTGCTGGCCGGCAAATGCCTTAAGTATGTCGAGGCGGCGCTGGATGGCGGCCTGACACTGTTGCAGTACCGCGACAAAAGCACCGATGAGGCCCGCCGCTTGCGCGAGGCCGAGGCGCTGATGCACTTGTGCGATCGTTACAAGGCGCACTTGCTGATCAACGATGACGCCGAACTGGCCGCGCGCCTGGGCGTGGGTGTTCACCTGGGCCAGACCGACGGCCCGCTGACACCTGCACGGGCATTGCTCGGCCCGAAGGCCATTATTGGCTCAACGTGCCACAACCAAATCGAGCTGGCCGAGCAGGCAGTGAAGGAAGGCGCCACCTATGTGGCCTTTGGGCGCTTTTTCACCTCCAGCACCAAGCCCGGCGCAGCCCCGGCGGCACTCGACGTCATCAACCAGGCGCGCGCCAGGCTTGTTAACGTGCCGATCTGTGTGATTGGCGGCGTTACCCTGGACAACGCCGCCCCGCTGGTCGAGCGCGGGGCTGATTTGCTGGCCGTGGTGCACGGCCTGTTTGGCGCCGACAGCACGCAGGAAGTGACCCGACGCGCCCGCGCGTTCAACGCCTTGCTGTCCATTTAAATACCGAATTCTGATTCAGAGAGAGCCCACCATGTCTCGTTCCGAAACGCTGTTTGCCAACGCCCAAAAACACATCCCCGGCGGCGTGAACTCGCCTGTTCGTGCCTTCAAGAGCGTGGGCGGCACGCCTTTGTTCTTCAAACACGCCGAAGGTGCCTACGTGACTGACGAAGACGACAAGCGTTATGTCGACTACGTGGGTTCGTGGGGCCCGATGATTTTGGGCCACAGCCACCCGGACGTGCTGGACGCGGTGCGTGCGCAACTGCAACACGGCTTGTCCTACGGCGCCCCGACCGCCATGGAAACCGAGATGGCCGACCTGGTGTGCTCGATTGTGCCGTCCATGGAAATGGTCCGCATGGTCAGTTCCGGCACAGAAGCCACCATGAGCGCCATCCGTCTGGCGCGCGGCTTTACCGGGCGTGACAACATCCTCAAGTTCGAAGGCTGCTACCACGGCCACTCCGACAGCCTGCTGGTAAAAGCCGGCTCCGGCGCACTGACCCAAGGCGTTCCAAGCTCGGGCGGTGTCCCGGCCGACTTCGCCAAACACACCCTGACCAGCACCTTTAACGACATCGACGCCGTTGCGCAGTTGCTGGCAGAAGTCGGCGACACAGTGGCGTGCATCATTGTTGAGCCGGTGGCGGGCAACATGAACTGCGTGCCACCCGCGCCGGGCTTCCTGCAAGGCCTGCGCAGCCTGTGCGACCAGCACGGCATCGTGCTGATTTTTGACGAAGTGATGACCGGTTTCCGTGTAGCCCTGGGCGGCGCCCAAGCCCACTACGGCGTAACGCCCGACCTGAGCACCTTCGGCAAAATCATTGGCGGCGGCATGCCGGTAGGCTGCTTCGGCGGCAAGCGCGAGATCATGCAGCACATCGCCCCGCTGGGCCCGGTGTATCAGGCGGGTACGCTGTCCGGTAACCCGTTGGCGATGGCCGCCGGCCTGACCACCCTGCGCCTGATCAGCCGCCCGGGCTTCCATGACGAGCTGACCGACTACACCACGCGCCTGCTCGCAGGCCTGCAAGAACGCGCAGACGCTGCCGGCATTCCTTTTGTGACCACCCAGGCGGGTGCCATGTTTGGCCTGTACTTCAGCGAAGCCAATGACATCGTGACCTTCGACGACGTCATGGCCAGCGATGCCGATCGCTTCAAGCGGTTCTTCCACCTGATGCTGGACGGCGGCGTGTACCTGGCGCCAAGTGCGTTTGAAGCTGGCTTCACGTCGATCGCCCACGGCGACGCCGAACTGCAACTGACCCTGGATGCTGCCGAGCGCGCTTTTGCTGCGTTGAAATAACCTGAACCCTGTGTAGGAGCGAGCTTGTCTCGCGATCTTTTAAAGATCAAAAGATCGCGAGGCAAGCTCGCTCCTACAGGGGTTTATGTTCTTTTTATGCGCGTGAGGGGCTAATCATTTATGCCACCTGTCCAAAATCGTCTTAAATCAATCGATATGGCGGTCACGCAGCAGAAAAACGAGTAAAGACTTTGTAAGGTGGCCTCCGCTTATTTCATAATGCGCGCCTACTCATCCCTTGGTCGGGTATGCCCGCCTTTCAGAGGTACGTCGATTCCCATGAACCGCACCGGCCGCGCCCTTGCACTGGGCTGCCTGTTGCTCCTTCAACCGTTGCTTGCTCAGGCAGGTGGCAACTCGCTGTTGATTCCAGCGATGGGTCGTTGCACCCTCAATACGCAGCCAGAAGACCTCAAAGAAGCTCTGGCAGCCTGCGTTGAGGCGGCAAAAACCGGGGATGCAGAAGCTCAATACGAGCTGGGTGAGTTCTATTACGACGGTAAAAACGCCCCGCAAGACCTCAATCAGGCCCTGAGCTACTTCGAACAAGCGTCGCTGCAAGGCCATGCCATGGCGCAGTTTCAGCTGGGCACCATGTTCTTCAAGGGTGAAGGCGTTCCGGCCAATAACATTCAGGCGTACATCGTGCTGAAAATGGCTGCGGTCAACGGCGCCGAAGACGCGCTCGACACCGCCGACCTGGTCGCCGAACAAATGCCCCGCGAACAACTCGAGACTGCCACCCAGATCCTGGGGCAGATCTTCCGCAAGTATCTGCTTGAGCTGCAATCGGCCGACGGGCGCTCGCCGTTCTCACCGCTGCCTTAGGGTAAAGGTGCCGAACTACTTGTCCGGCATCGGAAACGGAAACGGCATCACGTTGCTCATGCCATTGGCTTCGCTGATTTTCGGTGTTCCCAGACGTTCAACTTCATCGATGCGCACAATCGAGTGCATCGGCACAAAGCTGCGTACCACGCCTTCAAATTGAGCTTTGAGCTTTTCTTCGCTCGGATCAACGACGATTTGCGTGCGCTCCCCGAAGACAAATTCCTCAACTTCCAGAAAGCCCCACAGATCACTTTGATAGATCTGCTTGGCGTACATTTCGAACACCTGGCCCTGATTGAGGAAAATCACCTTGTAGATTGGAGCTTCACGTTTGGTCATGGTGGGCGGGTAAACATCTGAGGATATAAAAGAGGGCGCGAACTATAGCATAGCCACCGGACGCACAACGCTAGGAACCCGCGACCATGCCCCCTATAATGCGCGGTTCTTTGAACCACTTGATGAACACCCATGGCCAAGAAGCTTTACATCGAAACCCACGGTTGCCAGATGAATGAGTACGACAGCTCACGCATGGTTGATCTGCTGGGTGAACATCAGGCCCTGGAAGTCACAGCGCGCGCCGAAGACGCTGATGTCATCCTGCTGAATACCTGTTCGATCCGTGAACGCGCCCAAGACCGCGTGTACTCGCAACTGGGCCGCTGGCGCGAGCTGAAACTGGCCAACCCCGAGATGGTCATTGCCGTCGGCGGCTGCGTTGCCAGTCAGGAAGGCGCCGCCATCCGCGACCGCGCTCCTTACGTGGACGTAGTCTTCGGCCCGCAAACCCTTCACCGCCTGCCCGAGATGATCGACGCTGCGCGCATCACCAAGTTGCCGCAGGTTGACGTGTCGTTCCCCGAAATCGAGAAATTCGACCACCTGCCAGAACCCCGCATCGACGGCCCAAGTGCCTATGTGTCGGTCATGGAAGGTTGCAGCAAGTACTGCACGTTCTGCGTGGTGCCTTACACCCGTGGCGAAGAAGTCAGCCGCCCGTTCGACGACGTGCTCAGCGAAGTGTTTCACCTGGCCGAAAACGGCGTGCGTGAAGTGACCTTGCTGGGCCAGAACGTCAACGGCTATCGCGGCCTGACCGAGGACGGTCGCCTGGCGGACCTCGCTGAACTGATTCGCGTGGTGGCAGCCATCGACGGGATCGAGCGCATTCGCTACACCACCTCGCACCCGCTGGAGTTCTCGGATAGCCTGATCCAGGCGCATGCCGACGTGCCGGAGTTGGTAAAACACCTGCACTTGCCGGTGCAATCGGGCTCGGACCGCATTCTGTCGGCCATGAAGCGCAACCACACGGCGCTGGAGTACAAATCCAAGCTGCGCAAACTGCGTGCGGCGGTGCCGGGCATTTGCATCAGCTCTGACTTTATCGTCGGCTTCCCCGGTGAAACCGAGAAGGACTTCGAGCAAACCATGAAGCTGATCGAGGACGTCGGTTTCGACTTCTCGTACTCCTTTGTGTACAGCCAGCGCCCGGGCACGCCTGCGGCCGACCTGGTTGACGACACGCCAGAAGAGCGCAAAAAAGAGCGCCTCAATGCGCTGCAACACCGCCTGAACCAGCAAGGTTTTGAGATCAGCCGGCAAATGGTCGGCTCCACTCAGCGGATTTTGGTGACCGATTACTCGAAAAAAGACCCTGGCGAACTGCAAGGGCGCACCGAAAACAACCGCATTGTTAACTTCCGCTGCGACAACCCGCAGTTGATCGGACAATTCGCCGACGTGCACATCGATGCCGCCCAGCCGCACTCCCTGCGGGGTTCACTGCTGAACTAACGCGTGCCTGTGTAGGAGCGAGCTTGTGTCGCGATCTTTTGATCGTTTAAAAGATCGCGAGACAAGCTCGCTCCTACAGTGGGTTAATCATTTATCACGGCCCTTTCGCGCGTGACCTGCTAGCGTTATCCTTCATCTCACCTCAATTGCCTTAGGGCGGCTAAAAACGACCTTGAACGCACCCATCGAACCACATCGTTTTCTCCTCGAGCCTTTTGAGGCTCGCCGCTTCGCCAATCTGTGCGGACAATTCGACGAGCATTTGCGCTTGGTCGAACAACGTCTGGGCATCGAAATCCGCAATCGCGGTAACCAGTTCGAAATGATCGGCGACCCCAAACTGACTGTTTCTGCAGAACACCTGCTGCGCCGTCTGTACCGCGAAACCCAAGCCACTGAGCTTTCGCCGGACCTGGTGCACCTGTTCCTGCAAGAGTCTGCTGCCACCGATGACCTGGCCAATACGCCTGTGGCCGAGGCCAGCGTGTCGCTGCGCACCAAAAAGGGCATGATCCGCCCGCGCGGCACCAACCAGCAGCGCTACGTCAAAGAAATCCTCGGCAACGACATCAACTTCGGCATTGGCCCAGCCGGTACGGGTAAGACCTACCTGGCCGTGGCCTGCGCAGTTGACGCCCTGGAGCGCGAGCAAATCCGCCGCATCCTGCTGGTGCGCCCGGCGGTTGAAGCGGGTGAAAAACTCGGCTTCCTGCCGGGCGATCTGTCGCAAAAAATCGACCCGTACCTGCGTCCGCTGTATGACGCGCTGTACGAGATGCTCGGCTTTGAATACGTGGCCAAGCTGATCGAGCGGCAAATTATTGAAGTGGCACCGCTGGCCTACATGCGCGGTCGCACGCTGAACAACAGCTTCATCATTCTCGACGAAAGCCAGAACACCACCGTCGAGCAGATGAAGATGTTCCTGACCCGTATCGGCTTCGGCTCCACGGCCGTGATCACCGGTGACATCACCCAGATCGACCTGCCAAAAGGCACCAAGTCGGGGCTGACCCACGTGATTGACGTGCTCAAGGACGTGCCGGGCATCAGCTTTACGCACTTTTTGTCCAAAGACGTTGTGCGCCACCCGCTGGTACAACGCATCGTTGAGGCCTACGGGCGCTACGAACAGGAAGCCGCTGACAAGCTGGCCGCCCTGCCCGCCGCCAAGGACTACCGCAAAGATGCTTGAGCTTGACCTGCAACTGGCCACCGAAGCCGCTGCGCCCAACGAAGCCCAGTTCCGCCAATGGTGCGAACTGGCGCTGCGCCAGCGCACCGCCGACTCGGAAATGACCATTCGTCTGGTAGACGAAGCCGAAGGCCGTGAGCTTAATCACACTTGGCGACACAAAGACTACGCGACCAACGTGCTGTCTTTTCCGGCAGAAGTGCCGGACGAATTCCTTGATATCCCGCTTCTGGGTGACCTGGTCATCTGTGTGGCTGTGGTCGAGCGTGAAGCCGCCGAACAAGGCAAGGCACTTGACGCTCACTGGGCTCACTTGGTGATCCACGGCTGCTTGCATCTTCTGGGTTACGACCATATAGAAGACGAAGAAGCCGAAGAGATGGAAGCGCTGGAACGAACGTTGCTTGCAGAACTGGGTCATCCAGATCCGTATGCAGACGACGAAACTGATTAACAACCCACTGAAACGACCAAGGGATACGAGTAAATCGCTATGAGCGAAGACCGATCGAGCAACGGGCAAAAGTCATGGTTGGGTAAGCTGACCCAGGCCTTTGCCCATGAGCCGAAAAACCGCCAGGAGCTGCTGGAGCTGCTGCGCGAAGCACATCAGAACAAACTGTTGGACAGCGAAGCGCTGGCCATCGTCGAAGGCGCCATCCAGGTGGCTGACCTGCAAGTACGGGACATCATGGTTCCGCGTTCGCAGATGATCAGCATCAAGGCGACCCAGACACCCCGCGAATTCCTCCCGGCGATCATTGACGCAGCGCATTCGCGTTATCCCGTGATCGGCGAAAGCCACGATGACGTCCTCGGCGTCCTGCTGGCCAAAGACCTGCTGCCGCTGATCCTTCAAGAGAACGGCGACAAATTCAACATCAAGGATCTGCTCCGTCCAGCGACGTTTGTCCCTGAGTCCAAGCGCCTGAACGTGTTATTGCGTGAGTTCCGTGCCAACCACAACCACATGGCCATCGTCATTGACGAATATGGCGGCGTGGCCGGTCTGGTGACGATTGAAGACGTTCTGGAACAGATCGTCGGCGACATCGAAGACGAACACGATGTCGAAGAAGACAGCTACATCAAGCCGCTGCCCAGCGGTGACTTCCTGATCAAGGCCCTGACGCCCATCGAGAACTTCAACGAGTTCTTTGACAGCGACTTCTCCGACGATGAGTTCGACACCGTTGGTGGCTTGGTCATGAGTGCGTTCGGGCACTTGCCAAAACGCAACGAAATCACTGAGATCGGCCCTTATCGCTTCCGCATCCTCAATGCCGACAGCCGCCGGATTCACTTGATTCGCTTAACGCCCATTGCCCGCTAAACCCTGACGCTAAGGATTGAAATGCGCTGGATAACCGCCCCCGGCTGGCCCGGTAACTTGCTGGCTGTGGTGGCCGGCGCACTGACAACCCTGGCGTTGGCACCTTTCGATATCTGGCCGCTGGCACTGGTTGCCCTGGCCCTGTTCTATCTGGGCTTGCGCGACCTGTCGCCCAAGCAGGCGCTGGGCCGTGGCTGGTGCTTCGGCTTTGGCCTGTTTGGCGCGGGCACCAGCTGGATCTACTACAGCATTCACCACTTCGGCGGGGCGTCGGTGCTGCTGGCCGGCTTCTTGATGCTGCTGTTCACCGCTGCCATTGCCTGGTTCTTTGCCCTGCCCGCCTGGCTGTGGGCGCGCTGGATCCGACGCAATGAAGCGCCGCTGGCCGACACCCTGGCCTTTGCTGCGCTGTGGACGGCCCAAGAGGCTTTCCGTGGCTGGTTCCTCACGGGCTTCCCGTGGCTTTACTCGGGTTACAGCCAGCTCGACGGCCCCCTCGCCGGGCTCGCGCCGCTGGGCGGCATGTGGCTTATTTCGTTCACCCTGGCGCTGACCGCAGCGCTGCTGTGCAACCTGCCCCGCCTGATCAAAGCCAGGCGCAAAACCTTTATCGGCGCCGCTTTGGTGTTACTGGTCGGCCCTTGGTGCATCGGCATTGCGCTCAAGCATCACGCCTGGACCAGCCCGTCGGGTGACCCGCTGAGCGTGGCGGCAATGCAGGGCAACGTCGCACAAAGCATGAAATGGGACCCGGCTGAGCTTAATGCGCAGTTGGCGCTGTACCGTGATATGACCTTCAGCTCCAAGCGCGTCGACCTGATTGTGTGGCCTGAAACGGCCATTCCGGTGCTCAAAGAGAACGCCGAAGGCTATTTGACGATGATGAGCCGGTTCGCTGCCGAGCGAAATTCCGCGCTGATTACCGGCGTGCCGATCCGCGAAGAAGTGCGCCATGAATCGCGCTTCTTCAACGGCATCACAGCCGTGGGTGAAGGCGATGGCGTGTACCTGAAACAAAAACTCGTACCGTTTGGCGAGTACGTCCCGTTGCAGGATGTACTGCGCGGCCTGATCGCGTTTTTTGACCTGCCGATGTCAGACTTTGCCCGCGGGCCTGCCGACCAACCCATGCTGCAGGCCAAGGGTTACCAGATCGCCCCGCTGATTTGCTACGAAGTGGTGTACCCGGACTTTGTCGCCGGGCTGGCCGCGCAAAGCGATATTTTGCTGACCATCAGCAACGACACCTGGTTCGGCACCTCGATCGGCCCCCTGCAACATTTGCAGATGGCCCAGATGCGCGCCCTTGAAGCGGGCCGCTGGATGATCAGGGCGACCAACAACGGCGTCACCGCGCTGATCAACCCGTTTGGGCAGATCACCACGCAGATCCCGCAGTTCGAGCAAGGAATCCTGTACGGCGACGTGGTGCCCATGCACAACCTCACGCCTTACCTGCAGTGGCGCTCGTGGCCGCTGGCAATCTTGTGTGCGCTGCTGATTGGCTGGGCGCTGATCACCAGCCGCATCGCCAAGACGGTGTAAACCCGAAGGCCAACCCCTGTAGGAGCGAGCTTGCCTCGCGATCTTTTAAAGATCAAAAGATCGTGAGGCAAGCTCGCTCCCACAAGGCGCACTTAGCGGTAAAACAACGGGTAGGCGATCTGCCCGACGGCTTCGTTGAGCAACAGCCCGGACTGCCAGACAGACTTGTACTCCGGCATCCAGCCGCCCAGCGGCCTGGCGTTGTCGACGCTTAAAAAGCCGACCGGCGCCGGCACGACCTCAAACCCCGCCTTTTCAAAGCTCCACACCGAACGCGGCATGTGCCACGCCTGGGTGACCACCACCACGCGCTTGATGCCCTGCGGCAACAGAATCTCTGCACTCATTTGTGCGTTTTCCCACGTAGTGCGACTGCGTTCTTCTTTCCAGCGAACCTCTAACCCCGAATCTTCGCGCAACGAGTCGGCCATTATCTGCGCCTCGCTCGGCGGGGTGCCGTAGTGCAAGCCGCCCGTGACCAGCACCGGCAACCCCGAAGCCTTGGCCAGTTGCGCCGCATAGCGCTGGCGTTCCAGGCCGATCCCGGTGGGCTGATCACTGCCCCACGCCGGGTCATCGCGCTCTCGCCCGGAGCCCAGCAGCACAATGGCATCGGCCCGTTCAGACAAGCTCGACCACTCATTGGGGGCTAACGCAGGCTCGCGCTCAATGGTGCGGGCGCTCCATTCCACCATCACCGGCAGGCTCATCAGCCACATGCCGCCCAGGCCCACGGCAAACAGCACACCGGCCAAACGCGGACGCGAATGCCGCAGCCACCAGGCCGACAGCAGGAATAAAAGAAGGATGCCCGGAGGCAGTAGAAGTTGTTTAACAAAGTAGCGAAAAGGCATCGAGCATCTCCATAGATGCCCGAAGCCTAAGGGGGTTGAAGGGAGGCATCAACAGGGCTGGCCAAAACTCAATCACAACCCGTGTTACCTCAACCCTGAGGAAATGCCGCTCTTCATGTGGGCCCAACCTGAATCGTCGCGCCGGCCTACTTACCCTTAACCCTGTCTTTTAGCCAGATGACCTTGGCTGTCTGAGGGGCTTTTTGCTCAGTACTGCTGCCTTGCAGGCGTTCATCAGCCTCACGCCCGATCCGGTTTAAATAAACGTTGATCAACTCCAGCTCGGCACGACTCAACCCACGCAATTCCAATTCGGCAGGACGTTCGTTTCTCAGTCGCACTGCCGTTTTTGCTGAATCTAGAGCCACACTCAAACGATCAATCAGACGCTCGAACACCTCCGAATTTATAGCCTTGTATTGCGACTCAACCATCCGTCCACCTCATTAAGGAAGTTTCTTCCCCCCACCAACAGCGTAGCTGCGCTGCTAAAACCAGCGCGCCGCTGCGACCAACGGAGCGATGAGGCAATCAGGGTTTCCCTCGATAGAGTGGGGTCATGTATGCTACGGGACTTCCTGTAACCCCTGCTCCAACCTGACCGGGCAACAAAAATGTCCGCGTGAGTTGAAGAGGATTAGGCCACCCTTTATTAGTACAAGTAGCCATGCACGAACAATATCAACCCCGTGAAATAGAAGCCGCCGCCCAATCATTCTGGGACAACCAAAAGTCCTTCGAAGTCAGCGAAGATCTAGGCAAAGAAACCTACTACTGCCTATCGATGTTCCCGTACCCAAGCGGCAAGCTACACATGGGGCACGTGCGCAACTACACCATCGGTGACGTGATCTCGCGCTACCAGCGCATGCTCGGCAAAAACGTTCTACAACCCATGGGTTGGGACGCTTTCGGCATGCCGGCTGAAAACGCGGCGATGAAAAACAAAGTCGCCCCGGCCAAGTGGACCTACGACAACATCGCCTACATGAAAACCCAGCTGTGCAGCCTGGGTCTGGCGGTGGACTGGTCACGCGAGATCACCACCTGCAAGCCTGATTACTACCGCTGGGAACAGTGGCTGTTCACCCGCCTGTTCGAAAAAGGCGTGATCTACCGCAAAAACGGTACCGTGAACTGGGACCCGGTCGACCAGACCGTTCTGGCCAACGAACAAGTGATCGACGGCCGCGGCTGGCGTTCGGGCGCGTTGATCGAAAAACGCGAAATCCCGATGTACTACTTCAAGATCACCGCTTACGCGGATGAGCTGCTTGAAAGCCTCGACGACATGCCCGGCTGGCCGGAGCAAGTCAAAACCATGCAACGCAACTGGATTGGCAAATCCCGTGGCATGGAAGTGCAGTTCCCCTACGACCAGGCTTCCATCGGCGAAGCGGGCGCACTCAAAGTCTTCACCACCCGCCCAGACACCCTGATGGGCGCCACTTACGTGGCCGTGGCCGCAGAACACCCGCTGGCCACCCTGGCAGCGCAGAACAATCCTGAGCTGCAAGCGTTTATCGCTGAATGCAAAGGCGGCAGCGTTGCCGAAGCCGACGTGGCGACCCAAGAGAAAAAGGGCCTGCCCACCTCGCTGTACGTGGAACACCCATTGACCGGCGAAAAGCTCCCGGTGTGGGTTGCCAACTACGTACTGATGCATTACGGCGATGGCGCTGTAATGGCAGTCCCGGCGCACGACGAGCGTGATTTCGAATTCGCCACCAAGTACAACCTGCCGATCAAGGCCGTTGTCCGCACCAGCGCAGGCGATGAGTCGCCAGCACCGTGGCAGGCCGCTTACGGCGAACACGGCCCGCTGATCAACTCCGGCGAATTCGACGGTCTGGACTTCCAGGCTGCATTCGATGCCATCGAAGCTGCCCTGACCACCAAGCACCTGGGCCAGTCGCGTACCCAGTTCCGTCTGCGTGACTGGGGCATCAGCCGCCAGCGCTACTGGGGCTGCCCGATCCCGATCGTGCACTGCGACACCTGCGGTGACGTGCCGGTCCCGGAAGACCAACTGCCAGTCGTATTGCCAGAAGACGTCGTACCCGATGGCGCCGGTTCGCCATTGGCGCGCATGCCTGAGTTCTACGAGTGCAGCTGCCCTAAATGTGGCGCACCGGCCAAACGCGAAACCGACACGATGGACACCTTCGTCGAGTCGTCGTGGTACTACGCGCGCTACGCTTCGCCGCACTTCGACGGCGGCCTGGTTGAGCGCAAGGCGGCCGACCACTGGTTGCCGGTCGACCAGTACATCGGCGGTATCGAACACGCGATCTTGCACCTGCTGTACGCACGCTTCTTCCACAAACTGATGCGCGACGAAGGTCTGGTCAGCTCCAACGAGCCGTTCAAGAACCTGCTGACCCAGGGCATGGTTATCGCGGATACCTATTTCCGTACCCTGGACAACGGTGGCAAGGACTACTTCAACCCGGACGACGTAGAAGTTGAGCGCGACGCCAAGGCCAAGATCATCGGCGCCACGCTGAAGTCTGACGGCCTGCCGGTTGAAATCGGCGGTTCGCAAAAAATGTCCAAGTCGTTGAACAACGGCGTCGACCCTCAGTCGATGATCGAACAATATGGCGCAGACACCTGCCGTCTGTTCATGATGTTCGCCTCGCCACCTGACGCCAGCCTGGAATGGTCGGATGCCGGTGTTGAGGGTGCGCACCGCTTCCTCAAGCGCGTATGGCGCCTGGCCCACGCTCACGTAGGCCAAGGCCTGCCGGGCGCGCTGGACGTTGCCGGCCTGAATGACGAGCAAAAAGTCATTCGCCGCGCCATTCACCAGGCCATCAAGCAAGCAAGCCAGGACGTCGGCCAGCATCACAAATTCAACACAGCCGTTGCCCAGGTAATGACCGTGATGAACGTGCTCGAAAAAGCACCGCAAGCCACCGAACAGGACCGCGCCCTGCTGCAGGAAGGTCTTGAGACAGTTGCTTTGATTCTCGCGCCGATCACGCCGCACATCAGCCACGTGCTGTGGGGCCAGTTGGGTCACACCACGGCAATCATTGACGCCGCCTGGCCAACCCTGGATGAAAGCGCACTGGTGCAAGACACCTTGCAGCTGGTTATTCAGGTGAACGGCAAACTGCGCGGTCACATCGAAATGCCTGCGGCTGCCAGCCGTGAAGAGGTTGAGGCGGCTGCCCGCACCAACGAAAACGTGCTGCGCTTTACCGAAGGCCTGACGATCCGCAAAGTGATCGTGGTACCGGGTAAATTGGTCAACATCGTCGCCAGCTAATTGGAACAGGCGCCCGGCCTTTGAGTCGGGCGCCCATTAAAACCTTTCGGGTCGCAATACCGACCTACCTGGTTTCAAGGGGAGCAACACATGATCAAACGCAACTTGCTGGTGATGGGTCTCGCTGTTCTGTTGAGTGCCTGCGGCTTCCAGCTGCGCGGTACCGGCACCAACCAACTGACCATTACCGAGCTGGGCCTCAGCGCCCGTGATGCCTACGGCCAAACCGTTCGCGACCTGCGCCTGGCGCTGGAAGGCAGCGGCGTTAAAATCACCGACGCGGCACCGTACAAGCTCGTATTGAACAATGAGCAAGAGAACCAGCGCGCTGCCAGCTACACCGGCACCGGCTCGACCGCTGAGTACGAACTGACCAAGGTCTTGAACTACCAGATCAAAGGCGACAACAACCTGGTGTTGCTCGAGAACAAAGTTGAAGCCCGTAAATTCTTCATGCAAGACACTGGCAACATCGCGGGTAGCACTCAGGAAGCCTCGATGGTCCGCAAGGAACTCGACCGCGACCTGGTTCAGCAAGTCCTGCTGCGCCTTGAGCAACTGACGCCGGCACGTCTGGCCGAGCTGCAAACACTGGCCGACGAAAAGGCCCGTGCAGAAGCGGCAGCCCTGGAAGCCCAGCAAAAAGCTGAAGCCGAAACCCCTCAGCAGTCGCCCCTCGAACTGCCATAAGTAAGGGATACGGGGCGCTCAAGCGCCCCGTCATCTATCTAGCCCCTATGAAACTCGCCCCCGCTCAACTCACCAAACACCTGCAAGGCAGCCTGTCGCCGGTCTACATCATCAGCGGCGATGACCCGCTGTTATGCCAGGAAGCTGCAGACGCCATCCGCACGGCTGCCCGCCAGCAGGGCTTTGATGAGCGCCAGGTATTCAGCGCCGACGCCAGCTTTGACTGGGGCACGCTGCTGCAAGCGGGTGCCAGCATGTCGCTGTTTGCCGAACGGCGCCTGCTGGAGTTGCGCCTGCCTTCCGGCAAACCCGGCGACAAAGGTGCGGCGGCCCTCATCGAGTATTGCTCGCGCCCGGCCGAAGACACCTTGCTGCTGATCAGCCTGCCCAAGCTCGACGGCAGCGCGCAAAAGACCAAGTGGGGCAAAGCCCTGATTGAAGGCCCGCAGACCCAGTTCTTGCAGATCTGGCCGGTTGACGCCAACCAGTTGCCGCAATGGATTCGTCAGCGCCTGTCGCAAGCCGGGCTGGCCGCCAGCCAGGACGCTGTCGAACTCATCGCCGCTCGGGTTGAAGGCAACCTGCTGGCGGCAGCCCAGGAAGTCGAAAAGCTCAAGCTGATGGCCGAAGATGGCCAGATCACCGTCGAAACCGTGCAGGCAGCGGTGGCTGACAGTGCGCGGTTTGATGTATTCGGCCTGGTCGATGCGGTGCTCAACGGCGAAGCGGCGCATGCCCTGCGCATGCTCGAAGGCCTGCGCGGCGAAGGCGTCGAACCACCGGTGATTTTGTGGGCGTTGGCCCGCGAGTTGCGGGTGCTGGCCAACATTGCACTGCAATACAGCCAGGGCATCCCGCTGGACAAAGCCTTCAGCCAGGCCCGCCCACCGGTCTGGGACAAGCGCAAACCGCTCATGAGCAAAGCGTTGCAACGTTATTCGGCGCAACGTTGGGCCCAACTATTGATGGATGCGCAACGCATTGATGCTCAGATCAAAGGCCAGGCCGCCGGGTCAGCCTGGAGCAGCCTGAGCCGATTAACGCTGCTGATGTGTGGGCAACGTCTGAATTTGCCAGCGGAGTAATCCTCAACGCAGGGGCGCACTGGACAACTCAAAAAAACTGGCCGATGATTTGCGCTCGTTCACATTGAGCCTTTTCTAACCCAGCGAGAGTAAAGCCATGAGCAAGCGCCCCAACAAGGCCAAGTCCATTGTTGCCCAACCCCTGTTCCGCAGCCGCCAGGAACGCCCCGCCAAAGGCAAAGGCAGCTACCGCCGCGAAGCCTTCCAGTCGAGAGACCGGGAGGCTTTTTACTTTCTGGCTGCCTGACAGCGGGGATGATAAGGTCTGCATCTGATTTGCATTTCGTGGACCTGCGCATGTCTTTAAGTTCTTCACACCGTTGGCCGATGCGCCAACTGATTGCTTTTTCCAGCGTCATCTTGTTAGTCGCCTGCGCAGAAAAACCCACCGCAGCCGATGCCCAGCCTTTGCCTGTCCCGCCTGCCGCGCCGGTGGTCACCACCAATGCCGCCAGCACTGACATACCCGACATTCAGCCCGCTCAAAGCTTTGAGCAATGGCTGGACAGTTTCCGCGTGCAAGCGCTGAACGCCGGGATCTCCCCGACTATTTTTGATAACGCGTTCAACGGCGTAACGCCTGACATGAGCGTGATCAAGGCCGACCGCAGCCAACCTGAATTCAGCCGCCCGGTCTGGGAGTACCTCGACGGTGCCCTGTCACCTTTACGCGTGCGTAACGGCCAGCGCCTGCTGGAGCAAAACGCCGAACTGCTGAGCCGCATCGAGCAACGCTACGGTGTTGACCGCCAGGCGCTGGTGTCGGTGTGGGGCATGGAAAGCAACTTCGGCACCTTCCAGGGCAACAAGTCGGTGATTCGCTCACTGGCCACCCTCGCCTATGAAGGCCGTCGCCCGGAGTTCGCCCAAAGCCAACTGATTGCCGCGCTCAAGATCATTCAGGAAGGCGATGTCACGCCGGACAAAATGCTCGGCTCCTGGGCAGGCGCCATGGGCCAGACCCAGTTCATCCCGACCACCTATGAAACCCACGCGGTGGATTTCGATGGCGATGGCCGTCGCGATATCTGGAACAGCTCAGCCGACGCCCTGGCCTCGACCGCCCACTACCTGCAAAGCTCTGGCTGGAAGCAAGGCCAGCCGTGGGGCTTTGAGGTTCAGTTGCCAGCCGGGTTCGATTACGCGCTGGCTGATGGCGCGGTGCGCAAAAGCGTCAGTGAATGGCGCAAGCTCGGCGTAACACTGCCGGCTGGCACCCAGGCACCTGCCGGGTCCGAAGAACTCAGCGCCACCTTGTTGTTGCCGGCTGGCTACCGTGGCCCGGCGTTTTTGGTGCTGGATAACTTCCGCGCCATTTTGCGTTACAACAACTCGTCATCGTATGCCTTGGCAGTGGGCTTGCTGTCGCAGCGCTTCAATGGCGGCGGGGTGATAGTGGGCGACTGGCCAAAAGACGACCTGCCCTTGAGCCGCACCGAACGCATGGAGTTGCAGACCCTGCTGAGCCAGCGCAACTTCGATGCGGGCAACCCTGACGGCATTATTGGCGCCAACACCCGCAAAGCGATTCGTAGCGCCCAACAAGCTTTTGGCTGGGCCGCCGACGGCTACCCGACGCACAAACTGCTCGAGCGTTTGCGCAGCCAATAACCTATTAATTTGTAGGAGTTGCCGGAGGCTGCCATCTGTTGATCTTTAACGTCAAAAGATCGCAGCCTGCGGGGTGAACACCAAAAAATGTAGGAGCGAGCTTGCCTCGCGATCTTTTGATCTTTTAAAAAGTCGCGAGGGACAAAGTCAGGTTTGAGCCGTTACCACGGCCTGTTCAAGCACTACCTGCTGCTTGTCGGCATCCAGACGCACGTGCGCGCCCATCGGCAAGGTGATGTTCGGGTCGCAATGGCCGCTGCGCCAGCCGGCCAGCACGGGGATATTCAGCGGCCCCAGCTCCTGCTTGAGCAATAGCTCCAACCGCGAAACATCGACCCCGGCAAAGTCCCCCACCAACACTGCGCGCACCCGCCCAAGCTTGCCCGCCTGGCGCAGATGGGTGAGCAGGCGATCGACCCGGTATAACGGCTCGTTGACGTCTTCGATAAACAGGATGATGCCCTGATCGTCCAGCTCAAACGCCGTGCCAATGGTGGCGCAGATCATCGACAGGTTGCCGCCCAGCAAGCGACCACTGGCACTGCCCGGCGCAAGGGTGGTTAGCGGGTACGCCGCAGGGTGCTCCAGCAATGCCGATTGTTGCCCGCTGAGCATGCGCAGCAAGGAGGATTCTGTTGGCAGCTGTTTGTTGCCCAGCAGGTCCGCATTCAGCATGGCCCCGTGGAAGGTCACAAAGCCCGCGTAACGGGTGATCGCCAAATGCAGCGCAGTGATGTCGCTGTAGCCCACAAACGGCTTGGGATGGCGTCTGAGCAGCTCAAAATCGATGTATTCGAGAAAGCGCGTGCAGCCATAGCCGCCGCGCATGCACAGAATGGCATCCACAGTGTCGTCGGCAAAAGCATCATGCAGGTCACGCAAGCGCACAGCATCGGAACCGGCCAGGTAGCCGTCTTTCTCCCAGACGCCTGGAAACACCTTGAGCTGATAGCCACGGGTTTCCATCCATTGGGTTGCACTGTGCAGATCGAATTCGGAGGGACCAGCCGGGGCGATCACACCGATCACCCCGCCGGCAGGCAGCGCGGGCACTGCGCTGTGAGTAGTGAACGACACAGGCGCAGCGAACCGGCTATTCATGGTTTCAGGAACCTACCAACATGTCTTTAACCAGTTTGGCTTGCTCGTCTGCGTGGTACGAAGAACGCACCAGCGGACCCGAGGCGACGTTTTTGAAGCCCATTTTGTAACCTTCTTCGGCGAACCAGGCGAAGGTGTCCGGGTGCACAAAACGCTGCACTGGCAAGTGGCTGCGCGACGGTTGCAGGTACTGGCCCAGGGTCAGCATGTCGATGTCGTGTTCGCGCATGCGCTGCATCACTTCAATGACTTCGTCATCGGTTTCACCCAGGCCCAGCATCAAGCCGGACTTGGTAGGAATGTGCGGCATCATTTGCTTGAAGCGTTGCAGCAGGGTCAGCGACCACTGGTAGTCAGAACCCGGGCGCGCAGCCTTGTACAGGCGAGGCACGGTTTCGAGGTTGTGGTTGAACACATCCGGCGGCTCGGCTGCGGTGATTTCCAACGCGATGTCCATGCGGCCACGGTAGTCCGGAACCAGGGTTTCGAGCACGACGTTCGGCGACAGGCGACGGATTTCACGGATGCAGTCGGCAAAGTGCTGAGCACCGCCGTCACGCAGGTCGTCACGGTCTACCGAGGTGATCACCACGTACTTCAGGCGCAAGTCAGCAATGGCAACGGCCAGGTTATCCGGCTCGTTGGTGTCCAG
Source organism: Pseudomonas sp. FSL R10-2189 (assembly GCF_009600325.1). Taxonomy (NCBI): domain Bacteria; kingdom Pseudomonadati; phylum Pseudomonadota; class Gammaproteobacteria; order Pseudomonadales; family Pseudomonadaceae; genus Pseudomonas; species Pseudomonas sp. FSL R10-2189. The sequence goes on along the minus strand of NZ_WIVZ01000005.1, from coordinate 195,067 downwards.
TGGTTTTGGACGACCATGGCCCACATCGCAGAACGGGCAACGACGGGTACAGATGTCACCCATGATCATGAACGTCGCGGTGCCGCCCGAGAAACACTCGCCCAGGTTCGGGCAGGAGGCTTCTTCGCACACACTGTGCAGCTTGTGTTTACGCAGCAACGCCTTGATGCGGTCGACTTCCGGCGACACCGGAATGCGCACGCGAATCCAGTCTGGCTTCTTCGGCAGCTCGGTGGTCGGAATGATTTTTACCGGGATACGCGCAACCTTTTCGGCACCGCGCAATTTAACGCCAGTCTCAACCTTGGAACGGGCCTCTTGCGCACGGGCCACACGTTCGGAGATATCCAGCGTCGGGATCAGGGTTTGAACAGCGTCTTGCGCAGTAGTCATATCAGTCGATTCCGCCCGTTAGGGTCGTCTGCTCAGCATAGTCGAGGTGTTTGACGAGCTGCGCACGCAGCTGGACACCTACCTCGGCAAATTCAATCGGCCCTGCATGGTCACGCAACTGGGTCATTGCCAGCCCCGCATAACCACAGGGGTTAATCCGTCGAAACGGTTCCAGGTCCATGTCCACATTCAGCGCCAGACCGTGGAAAGAGCAACCATTGCGAATGCGCAGGCCCAGGGATGCGATTTTCGCACCGTCGACATACACGCCGGGCGCATCGGGCTTGGCCGCCGCAGTCACGCCATAGGTGGCCAGCAACTCGATCAGGCAAAGCTCCATGCGGCTGACCAGCTCACGCACGCCAAAACCGAGACGGCGCACATCCAGCAACAGGTAAGCGACCAACTGGCCGGGCCCGTGATAGGTCACTTGCCCGCCGCGGTCCGATTTAACAACCGGGATATCCCCCGGCAACAACAGATGTTCGGCCTTGCCCGCCTGACCTTGGGTGAACACCGGCGGATGCTGCACCAGCCAGACCTCGTCTTGCGTGTCCGGCGTGTGCTTGCGTTGGTCGGTGAAACGTTGCATCGCCTGCCAGGTGCGCTCGTAATCGAGCACACCCAAATCACGAACACCCAAGATCTGCGGCATCACAGCACCATGTGCACGAAGCCGGTGGCTCGCAGCTCGCTGTTGATGTTGTACAGCTGGTCTTGATCGGTCGCAACGATGTGCAACTGAATCGTGGTGTATTTGCCGTTGGTGCTCTGACGCTCGTCGATGCGCTCGTCATTGATCTTTGCGTGTTTCAGAACGATGGCAATGATCTTGTCTTTGTTGCCCACACCCGTGTCACTGATCACCTTAACCGGATAGTCAGTTTGAGGAAATTCGATCTTTGGCGCCTTTACTTCGGTATCGGTCATGGCGTATTGGCCTCGGGAACTACAGAGCGGCCCCCTGCACACTCAGCAAGGGGCCACGCAGGGTGGGTTAAATCAGTTGAACAGCCCAAAGAAGAATAGACGGATGCTATCCCACACACGGCGGAAAATGCCACCTTCCTCAACCGGCTCCAGCGCGATCAAGTCAGCGCTGTGGATAACTTTGTCGTCCAGTTTGACTTCAACCTTGCCGATCACATCGCCTTTAGCGATAGGGGCCATCAGCTGCGGGTTCATGGTCATGCTCGCCGCCAGCTTTTTCAATTGGCCTTTAGGCAGGGTCAGACTCAGGTCATCGGCCAGGCCAGCTTTAACCTGGTGAGTGGTGCCTTTCCAGACTGGCGCTTGAGCAAGCTCCGTGCCCTTCTGGTAGAAGGTCTGGGTTTCGAAGAAACGGAAGCCGTAGGTCAGCAGTTTCTGGGTTTCAGCAGCACGTGCTGCTTCGCTGTTGGTGCCGAATACCACGGCGATCAGGCGCATGCCGTCACGTACCGCCGAAGACACCATGCAGTAGCCGGCTTCGTCGGTGTGACCGGTTTTCAGACCATCAACGGTCTTGTCACGCCACAGCAACAAGTTACGGTTAGGCTGCTTGATACCGTTCCAGAAGAACTCTTTCTGCGAGTAGATCGCGTAGTGAGTCGGGTCTTCGTGGATGATGGCGCGAGCCAGCAACGACATGTCGTGAGCCGACGAGTAGTGCTCCGGGTTCGGCAGGCCGGTCGGGTTCATGAAGTGGCTGTTGGACATGCCCAGGTCGCCAGCGGTTTTGTTCATCATGTCAGCGAAGGCGTCTTCGCTGCCGGCGATGTGCTCGGACAGCGCAACGCTGGCGTCGTTACCCGACTGAATGATGATGCCGTGCAACAGGTCGCTGACCGACACTTGGCTGCCGACCTTGATGAACATACGCGAACCGCCGGTGCGCCAGGCGTTTTCGCTGACGGTTACCGGGTCGTTCTCGCCGATCTGGCCACGACGGATTTCCAGAGTCGCGATGTAAGCGGTCATCAGCTTGGTCAAGCTGGCCGGAGGCAGACGCTGATCACCGTTGTTCTCCACCAGCACGTTACCGCTGTTGGCATCCATCAGAACGTAGGATTTGGCGGCCAGCTGTGGCGGCGACGGCATCATCTCGGCTGCCCAGGCGGCAGGAGTGACGATCAGCGGTACAAGCAGGCACAGGCGTTTGGCAAAGGTGGTGATGTTCATCCGTCTCTCGAGTTTGCTAATGGAACCTTACCCTCGCGGGCAAAACTTTTTGACAGCCGTTTAACGGGCTGCCACGTGTTCAGTGTTACTGATCGGTCACAACGCTCGGCTGGCCCAAATTGGCCAGACGCACGCTGTTTTGCGTTTGTTGCACTTCACCGGCCGAGGCAATCGGCCCCATGCGCACACGATGAAGGGTTTGCTGATTGCGCACAATCGAGCTGATAAACACAGGGGCGCTGACCATGCCACTGAGTTTGGAACGAAGCAACTCGGCCGCATCAGGATTGGCGAATGCGCCTACTTGCAAATAGGTGCCCTGGCCCTTGTGCACCGCTACAGGCGGTATGACATCAGACGCGTGCTGTTGCGGTGGCGGCGTCCATTGTTCGACCTTGCCTGTTGAAACCGTCGGCGCGGCGGCAGCTTGCGCCACTTGCGGCTCGTTGAGCATCAAAGGTGCCGGACGGCCTCGCGCAGCCCACCAGGCTTGCGGGTCAATGCCCTCGACCTTGACGCGGGCCGTGCCGGTTTCGGCATAGCCGAGCTTTTTGGCGGCCGCGTAAGACAAGTCAATGATGCGATCCGAATAGAACGGCCCACGGTCGTTAACCCGCAACACTACAGCCTTGCCGTTGTCCAGGTTGGTCACTTTAACGTAGCTGGGCAGCGGCAGCGTCTTGTGCGCCGCACTCATGCCGTACAGGTCATACACTTCGCCGTTGGCGGTGTTCTGCCCGTGGAACTTGGTGCCGTACCAGGACGCCGTGCCTGTGGCCACGTAGTTCTTGGACTCCTGGATCGGGAAATACGACTTGCCCAGCACGGTATACGGGTTGGCCTTGTAAGGGCCGGTGTGCAAGGTTGGCGTTGCATCCGGAATACGCGAAACGTCGACATCCCACCACGGCGCGCCGTCTTTGTGCGCGCGGTTGATGTCCAGGCCAGGCTTGGCGCTGATAGTGCCCGCGGTTTGCGGCGTGCTGGTGCGGCTGCTCGAGCAGCTCACCATCAGCAGTGCGATAGCCGTGCAGGCCGCGATTTTCAGAGGTGTGCGGATCGCTAAAAACGGCATTACTTGTTGCCCCGTGCTTGAACCAGCAGGTCGGACAGTTGATGCACTGCCATGGCATACATCACGCTACGGTTGTACCGCGTGATTGCATAAAAATTCTTCAGGCCCATCCAGTATTCAGGGCCATTTTCGCCTTCGAGACGGAACGCCGTGACCGGCATGTCGTCGCGCAGCGCATCATGACTCGACCAGCCCAACGCTCGCAACTCCCCAACGGTTTTGACCGGTTCAATCCCTTGGGTCAAGCCTTCATCGACGCGGTCACCCTGCACGTCGGCGCGGGCCACCACTGGCTCGCCCGCCACCCAGCCATGACGCTTGAAGTAGCTGGCAACACTGCCGATGGCATCGTCCGGATTGCTCCAGATATTGATATGGCCATCATTGTCGAAGTCCACGGCATAGGCGCGAAAGCTGCTCGGCATAAACTGCGGCAAGCCCATGGCGCCTGCGTAAGAGCCTTTAAGGCTAAGCGGGTCGACTTGTTCTTCACGGGCCAGCAACAGGAACTCACGCAGCTCCTTGCGGAAGAACTCGGCGCGCGGCGGGTAATCAAAGCCCAAGGTCGAGAGCGCATCAATCACCCGGTAATTGCCGGTATTGCGCCCGTAAAAGGTTTCGACGCCGATGATCGACACGATCACCTGGGCCGGCACACCGTATTCCTTCTCGGCACGGGCCAGCACCGCTTCGTGTTCACGCCAGAAGTCGACACCGCGGGCAACGCGGGCGTCGGCCAGGAACATCGGACGGTATTCTTTCCACTGTTTGACGCGCTCGGCCGGACGCGAAATGGCATCCAGAATGCTCTGCTTGCGCTCGGCCTCACGAAAAACATCCATCAGCTGTTCACCGGCAAACCCGTAGTCGCGGGTCATCTCACCGACAAATTCAGCCACTTGGGGCGAGCCATCGTAGTCGCCGGCCACCGCACCTTGCGCTGCCCCGAATAGGCCCAAAAAGCCCATCCACGACGCGTATCGAGCGGCCCAGCCACGCATTGCTTGCATTGAATTCTTCACCTTAATCAAACTTGTGCAATCCATTTGCGATGCGTATGGATTGACATCAAAACCCCAAACGCTGACAGCAGCGTCACGAGCGAAGTTCCGCCGTAACTAATAAACGGCAATGGCACGCCCACCACCGGCAACAGCCCACTGACCATACCGATGTTGACGAAAACATAAACAAAAAAGGTCATGGTCAAACTGCCGGCCAGCAATTTGCCAAACAGAGTTTGCGCCTGGGCAGTAATCACCAGGCCGCGACCAATCAACAGCAGGTAGATCAACAACAGCGCGCAAATACCCACCAGGCCGAACTCTTCGCCCATCACCGCAATGATGAAGTCGGTGTGGCTCTCGGGCAGAAAGTCCAGGTGCGACTGGGTGCCCAGCAGCCAGCCTTTGCCGAAGACGCCGCCCGAACCGATCGCTGCCTTGGACTGGATGATGTTCCAGCCAGTGCCCAGCGGGTCGCTCTCAGGGTCGAGGAAGGTCAGGATTCGCTGCTTCTGGTAGTCGTGCATGATGAAAAACCACATGCCAATCGCCACCGGGATCGCAGCCGCCAGCACGCTGACAATCCAGCGCCAGCGCAAACCGCCCATAAACAGTACGAACGCGCCCCCGGCCAACACCAGCAAGGCGGTGCCGAGGTCGGGCTGACGCACGATCAGGCCGAAGGGTATGCCGATCAGCAACAAACTGACCGCCACGTGCTTGAGCTGCGGCGGCAAGGTGCGCTTGGACAGATACCAGGCGATGGTCGCGGGCATCAGGATTTTCATGAACTCAGAGGGCTGGAAACGAATGACCCCCGGAATGTTGATCCAGCGCGTGGCGCCCATGGCGTTGTGGCCCATGACGTCTACCACCACCAGCAACATCACGCCGAGCAAATAGCAGACCGGCACCCAGCGCGCCATAAAACGCGGTTCAAGCTGGGCGATGACAAACATCGACACCAGCCCGATACCAAACGAGGTGGCCTGCTTGCTCAGCAGGTCCCAGCTTTTACCACTGGCCGAATACAGCACAAACAAACTGCCTGCGGCGAGTGTCAGCAACAAAATCAGCAAGGGGCCGTCGATGTGCAGACGCTGCAACAGCGTGGCACGGCGACGCATCACATCCTCACTGGAGAGGATGCGGTCAAAATTACTCATCATTGGCCGTAGCCTCCGCCTTGGAAACACTGGCGTATTCAGGTTTGAGTTTGCCGTCTTCACCGAGCAACCAAGCGTCCATGACCGAGCGCACCACCGGCGACGCCACACGGCTGCCGGCCTCGCCGTTTTCGATCATGACCGAGACCGCAATCTGCGGGTTGTTCGCCGGGGCAAAGCCCACGAACAACGCGTGGTCACGGTGACGCTCCTGAACCTTGGACCGGTCGTACTTTTCACCTTGTTTGATTGCGACCACCTGGGCCGTACCGCTCTTGCCCGCGATCAGGTACTGCGCGCCGACACCGGCGACTCGCGCCGTACCGCGAGCGCCATGCACTACCTGCTGCATGGCGTGGTTGACCTTGCCCCAGTTGGACGGGTCCCGCAGCACGATGTCGGGCATGGGGTTGGGGTCTACCGGCGGCACGCCCTCGATGGTCTTGGCCAGGTGCGGACGGTTCCATTTGCCTTTGCTGGCAATCAGCGCCGTGGCCTGGGCCAACTGCAAAGGGGTGGACTGCATATAGCCCTGGCCGATCCCCAGAATCAGGGTTTCACCCGGGAACCAGGCCTGGCGGCGGGTTGCACGTTTCCACTCGCGGGACGGCATCAACCCGGCCGACTCTTCGAACATGTCGAGGGAGACTTTTTGACCAATGCCGAACTGATTCATGTAGGTCGATAAACGGTCGATGCCCAGCTTGTGGGCCAGGTCATAGAAGTAGGTGTCGTTGGAGCGCATGATCGCGCTGTCCAGATCGACAAAGCCATCACCGCTGCGGTTCCAGTTACGGTACTTGTGATCGTAATTGGGCAGTTGGTAATAACCGGGGTCAAACACCCGCGTACTGGCCGTCACCACACCGCTGTCCAGCCCGGCAATCGCCACGGCGGGTTTGATGGTCGAACCCGGCGGGTACAAGCCACGCAAAATGCGGTTGAACAGCGGGCGGTCAATGGAATCACGCAGCTCGGCGTAAGCCTTGAAGCCGATACCGGTCACAAACAGGTTGGGGTCAAAGCTCGGCTGGCTGACCATGGCCAGCACTTCGCCAGTCATCGGGTTCAGTGCAACCACCGCCCCACGCCGACCGGCCAAGGCTTCTTCAGCCGCCTCTTGCAACTTGATGTCCAGGCTCAGAACGATGTCTTTGCCCGGAATCGGGTCGGTGCGCTTGAGCACCCGCAGCACACGGCCGCGAGCATTGGTCTCGACCTCTTCGTAGCCGACCTGGCCATGCAGCTCGGCTTCGTAGAAGCGCTCTATACCGGTTTTACCAATGTGATGGGTGCCGCTGTAGTTAACCTTATCGAGGGTTTTGATCTCTTTCTCGTTGATCCGACCCACATAACCGACCGAGTGCGCAAAATGCGCCCCTTGCGGGTAGTGGCGGACCAATTGCGCAACCACCTCAACCCCAGGCAAGCGGAACTGGTTAACAGCAATCCGGGCAATTTGCTCTTCATTGAGCTCGAACAGAATCGGCACCGGCTCAAACGGCCGCCGCCCCTGCTTTGTGCGCTTTTCAAACAACGTGCGGTCTTCAGGGGTGAGCTGCAACACCTCAACGATAGTGTCGAGCACCTGATGCCAGTCGCCCGCACGCTCGCGGGTCATGGTCAGGCTGAAGCTGGGACGGTTGTCGGCGATCACCACGCCATTGCGGTCATAAATCAGGCCGCGGGTCGGGGGGATCGGCTGCACATGTACCCGGTTATTCTCTGACAGTGTGGAGTGATAGTCGTACTGCACCACTTGCAGGTAGTACAGACGCGCAATCAGTACGCAAATCAGGGCCAACACCAACAGAGCGCCGACCACGACACGGCTGCGCACCAGACGTGCGTCTTTTTCGTGGTCCTTGAGGCGAATTGGCTGGGTCATTCCGGGGGCGCTGAGCTATTTGTGATAAGGGTGCCCGGACAATACCGTCCAGGCGCGATACAACTGCTCACCGATCAGAATCCTTACCAACGGGTGCGGCAACGTCAACGGCGACAGCGACCAGCGCTGATCGGCGCGGGCGCAGACTTCTGGCGCCAACCCTTCCGGGCCGCCGACCATAAAGTTCACCGTACGCGAGTCGAGGCGCCAGCGGTCAAGTTCAACCGCCAGTTGCTCAGTACTCCAGGGCTTGCCATGCACTTCGAGGGTGACGATCCGCTCCCCCGGGCCGACTTTGGCCAGCATGGCCTCGCCTTCCTGACGGATGAACCGGGCCACGTCGGCATTCTTGCCACGGGTATTGAGCGGTATTTCTACCAGTTCGAGCGCCAGTTCGGATGGCAGACGCTTGGCATACTCGTGCCAACCTTCTTCCACCCACTTGGGCATACGCGAACCGACAGCGATCAAACGCAAGCGCACAGCGAACCCTTATTCCTGGTCTTTGTTGAGCTTGGTGAAATGCTCATGGGTGTTTTCCGGACTGTGGTGCGCAGCGCTTTCAGCACGGCTTTGTGCAGCACCGGCCCACAGACGCTCCAGGTCGTAGAACTGACGTGCGCTGGCGGTCATCATGTGCACGATCACGTCGTCCATATCCAGCAGTACCCAGTCGCTGTCGCCCTTGCCTTCTTCGCCCAGCGGCTTGACGCCCTGTGCTTTAACGGCTTCACGGACCTTGTCGAGCATCGCGCCGATCTGACGGTTCGAAGTACCGGTGGCGATGATCATGAAGTCAGTGATGCTGTGCTTGTCACGTACGTCGATAACCTGGATATCCTGGGCCTTGACGTCTTCCAGGGCCGCTACAGCGACTTTCACCAGTGCTTCGCCAGCCAGTACTTCACCCGTGTGGGCGGCAACTGGCAACGGGGCGCTTTTGAAGGTGCCTTTGCGCTTTACTTTGCTTACATCTTTATTTGTCATATAAAACTCGTTTTGCTCGTATGTTCAGCGGCTTCAATACACGTCAAATCGCGCCTTGAAACACGCCTTTTTTAGTTCGACGCACGGTAAAGCCCGTGCGCATCGATGTAGGCCAGGACCGCGTCGGGCACCAGATAACGTACCGACTTACCGCTGGCCAGCAGTTGACGGATCTGGGTGGCGGATACCGCGAGCGGTGTCTGCCAGACGAATGCAATCTGTCCGCTCGGCCCCTTCAGGGCCAGCGGGTCGCTTACCGAGCGCGCTGCCAGCAGGTTGCGCAAGGCATCCGGCGGTTCGCTGTCGGCATCCGGGCGCTGTAGCACCAGGATGTGGCAATGCTGGAGCAACTCTTCCCAGCGGTGCCACATGGGCAGGCCGCAAAATGCGTCCCAGCCCAGCAATAAAAACAACTGGTCATCCGCGGCCAGCTCGGCCCGCATCAGCTCCAGGGTATCAATGGTGTAGGACGGTTTGTCCCGTTGCAGCTCCCGTGGGTCCACTACCAGCGTAGCGACTCCTGCGACGGCGCACTCAACCATCGCCAAACGGTCGAGCGCCGACACCTGCGGGGTGTCACGGTGCGGTGGCCGGGCATTGGGGGTCAGGCGCAGCTCATCGAGCGCCATCATTTCCGCTACCTCTAGCGCACCGCGCAAATGCCCGATGTGCACCGGATCAAACGTGCCCCCCAGCACACCAATGCGCCGGGGTAACACGTCGTTGACCTGCACGTTGCCTGAAGGGCTAAGTTCGCCCAAGTCAGCTCGGCTCCTGGCCGCGCAACTGGCCATCACCGACCACGATGTACTTCTCGCAGGTCAGACCTTCGAGACCCACCGGGCCGCGGGCGTGCAGCTTATCAGTAGAAATGCCAATTTCAGCACCCAATCCGTATTCAAATCCATCTGCGAAGCAGGTCGGGGCGTTGAGCATCACCGAACTGGAGTCCACTTCGGCGATAAAACGCCGGCATTCGCCCTGATGCTCGCTCACGATCGAGTCGGTGTGGTGGGAGCCATAGTGATTGATGTGCTCAATCGCCTGGTCCAGGCCATCAACGATACGGATCGACAAAATCGCCGCCAGGTACTCGGTGTGCCAGTCTTCTTCGCTCGCCGGGGCCACGTCAATCAGCGCCTGGGTGCGTTCGCAGCCGCGCAGTTCGACGCCCTTGGCGCGAAATTGTTCAGCCATGGCCGGCAAAAATTGCGCCGCCACGGCCTGGTCGACCAGCAGGGTTTCCATCGCGCCGCAAATACCATAACGGTAGGTTTTGGCATTGAAGGCAATCCGCTGGGCCTTGGGCAGGTCGGCATGGGCACTGACGTAGACGTGGCAGATACCGTCCAGGTGCTTGATGACCGGCACGCGGGCGTCACGGCTGACGCGCTCGATCAAGCCCTTGCCGCCACGCGGTACGATCACGTCGACGTACTCAGGCATGGTGATCAATGCGCCCACGGCGGCACGGTCGGTGACTTCAACCACTTGCACCACGGCCGGCGGCAGCCCGGCCTCGGCCAGACCTCGCTGGATGCAGATCGCAATGGCGCGGTTGGAATGAATCGCCTCGGAGCCGCCGCGCAAGATGGTCGCGTTACCGGACTTCAAACACAAGCTGGCCGCATCGATGGTCACGTTCGGACGCGACTCGTAGATGATCCCGACGACACCCAACGGGACGCGCATCTTGCCGACCTGGATACCCGATGGACGGTAGCTCATATCCCGGATGGCACCGATGGGGTCCGGCAGACTGGCCACTTGGCGCAAGCCGACAATCATGCTGTCGATGCGTGCCGGGGTCAGCGCCAGGCGCTCCAGCATCGCGGGCTCGAGGCCGTTGGCCCGGCCGGCGGCCAAGTCCAGTTCGTTGGCGGCAGTCAGCTCCTCGCGGGCAGCGTCCAGTGCGGACGCAGCGCCTTGCAAGGCACGGTTTTTCTGCGCGGTGCTGGCACTGCCGATCACTCGGGAGGCTTCGCGGGCAGCGCGACCCAGGCGGGTCATGTAGTCAAGAACGGACTCAGTCATGGTCTCAATGGTCTTGGCAGAGGGGAAAGCGGCCGATTATAGCGGTCCCGCCGTCTCACGCACAGCGGTGACAGGCGGATGGTCGAAATGGACGGCAAATAGTCTCTGTTCAGCCCCGATTAAGCACGAGTTGCTATGATCTGTAACTTTTCTGCCATCTTATGACCCCGCTGACGATGCCAACGATGCTCCCTGACGCCTTTTTCGACCGCGACGCCCAGCTTGTCGCGCGCGAACTGCTGGGCAAAGTCATCCGCCATCGGGTCAACGGCCTGTGGCTGAGCGCCCGGATTATCGAAACCGAAGCGTATTACTGCGCCGAAAAAGGCAGCCATGCCTCACTCGGCTACACAGAAAAACGTAAGGCTTTGTTTCTGGATGGCGGGCACATCTACATGTACTACGCCCGCGGCGGCGACTCGCTGAACTTCAGCGCCCAGGGCCCCGGCAACGCCGTGCTGATCAAATCGGCCTACCCGTGGGTCGACGCGCTGTCTGGCCCGGACAGCCTGGCGCAGATGCAACTCAATAATCCTGACGCACAGGGCCAGCCGCGCCCGGCGCAAAAGCTGTGCGCCGGGCAAACCCTGCTGTGCAAAGCATTGGGCCTGAAAGTGCGCGAATGGGATGCCAAACGTTTCGACCGCGAACGATTGTGGGTTGATGACGTCAGAGAGCGACCGTCACGCATCCTGCAGACCACCCGCCTGGGCATCCCGCACGGTCGTGACGAACATTTGCTGTACCGGTTTGTCGACGCCGACTACGCGGCGTACTGCACCCGTAACCCGCTGCGCCGTGGCCAGGTTGAGGGGCAGGATTACCTCGTTTTAGAAAACACCGCCCTCTTGTAGGAGCGAGCTTGCCTCGCGATCTTTTTTAAAGATCAAAAGATCGCGAGGCAAGCTCGCTCCTACAGGGGTAGCTGATCCTCTACAAAAAACAAAAGGAAGTTGAAGTATGGGCCCATGGCTCGATAGCGTTACCAGTTGGCTCACCACCAACCCGCAATGGCTGGGCCTGGCCGTTTTTATCGTGGCGTGCGTGGAATGCCTGGCCATTGCCGGGATCATCGTGCCCGGCACGGTGCTGTTGTTTGCAATCGCAGTGCTGGCCGGTAGCGGCGCCCTGTCGCTGGGCCAGACTCTGCTGCTAGGCTTCCTCGGCGGCTTGCTGGGCGACATGTTGTCTTACGCGCTGGGCAGACGTTTCCATCAAAATATCCGGCGCTTGCCTTTGCTGCGCACCCACCCGGAATGGATGACCGGCGCCGAAAACTACTTTCAGCGCTACGGCATCGTCAGCCTGATCGTTGGCCGTTTCATTGGCCCGCTGCGGCCCATGTTGCCGATGGTGGCCGGGATGTGCGACATGCCGCTGCCGCGCTTCATTCTGGTCAGTTTGCTGGCCGGCGCTGGCTGGTCGGTCGCTTACCTGCTGCCGGGCTGGGCGACGGGGGCGGCGATCCGCTTGCCGCTGCCTGAAAACTTCTGGCCACAAGCTGCCATCGTCGCCGTCAGCATCGCCGCCCTGCTGGGCCTGAGCATCCACGCCAACGTCCGCCGCCAACCCAAAGCCACACTGCTGATCGGCACCCTGAGCCTGGCGCTGCTGGTGGCGGTGTTCTTTGGCTACACGCACATGGCCGCGTTCGATCAGGGCATCAGCGCCCTGGTGCAAGAACATCGCAGCAGCACCATGGACATGCTGGCCGTGCTGGTGACGCAGATCGGTAACTTCCGCACGCAACTGCTGGCCGCCGCCCTGGTGTGTGCGTTGCTGTTCTTCAACAAACAATGGCGCGCCTTGATCTTCTTTGGCGGGGTCACGCTGTTTACCGCCATTGCCAACACCGCCACCAAGCACTTCTTCGCGCGCATGCGCCCTGACGTGCTACTCGACCCGCTGACCAGCTACAGCATGCCCAGCGGCCACAGCTCTGGCTCGTTTGCGTTCTTTTTGGCCCTGGCGATTCTGGCGGGCCGTGAAAAACCGCAACGCATGCGCATTACCTGCGTGCTGATCGGCTGTTTGCTGGCCATGACCGTGGCCATGTCACGGATTTACCTGGGCGCTCATTGGCCAACTGACATCATGGCGGGCGCGTTCCTGGCCATCACCGTCAACGCCTTCGCCCTGGCCTTGACCCAGCGTTACATGGTGCTTACGCCGGTGCCGGTTAAAGTTTGGTGGATGATCTTGCCGTCATGCGCAGCGCTGTATGGCTTTTTCATGCTCAGCCATTTGTCCAAGGAACTGCTGCGCTACGCCTATTAAGGGGCCTGTAGGAGCGAGCTTGCCTCGCGATCTTTTGATCCGGAAAGGACACCGCTCAATTAAGCATCTCGCCCTGCATCTCTTCGAGCAGGGCCTGGATCCCGTCGAGGCGCTGCTGCGGGTCGTCCACTTGCAGCAGATCGACCTTGTCTTCTTCGGCAAAGGGCAGCAGGTAGGCCAACTGGTTGGCCAATGATTGCTGCCCAGTAACCTCGGTGTTCATGTTCAGCGCGGCAACCATCGGGTGTTCAGCCAGGGCTTTGAGCAAAGCCAGCAGGTCCTGGTCCTCGTCCTGCAACGGCTGCTCCGGGATCTCGTCCAGCCAATGCACGTCGGCCACCAGCAGGTTGTCACGCTGCAACTCGGTGTTCAGCACCTCAAAACGCCGGCCACCCTCGACGCGGATCCCCAGCAGGCCGTTATCCTGCTTCTGGAAATCACTCACCCGCGCTTCACACCCAATCCCGGCGATATCGGGCTCGATGTCGCCGGTTTCGCTGCCCTCCAGAATGCACACCACACCAAAACCGCTGCCTTGCTTCATGCAGCGGGCAATCATGTCCAGGTAACGGGCTTCAAACACTTGTAGATCCAGCACGCAGCCCGGGAAAAGGACGGTGCTCAAGGGGAACAATGGCAGCTTCATACAACCCTCCTTACACCACGAGGGTCACGGCCAGCGGCAGAAAGACCGCCGTGCCTACGCCCATTAGACTCATTGCCAAGGCCGCAAAAGCACCCGCCTCTTCGCCTTCGTGCAATGCCACTGAAGTGCCCACCGCATGGGCCGTCATGCCCAGCGCCATGCCACGGGCTTCAGGGCTGTGCACCTTAAGCAGGTTCAACAGGGGTGGGCCGAAAATGGCCCCGATCACCCCGGTGATCAACACAAACACCGCCGCCAGCGCCGCCACACCGCCAATTTGTTCGGCCACCAGCATGGCAATCGGCGAGGTCACGGATTTAGGCGCCAGGGTCATCAGCACCATGTGCTCGGCACCAAACCACCACGCCAACAGCACCACCAGGCCGGTCGCAAATACGCCGCCTATGACCAGCGTAGTAAAAATAGGCCAGAACAGCTGGCGGATTCGCCGCAGGTTCAAGAACAGCGGCACCGCCAGCGCGACCGTAGCCGGGCCCAGCAAGATGGTGAGAATGTCGGTGCTTTTGCGGTATTCGTCATAGGTCAGCCCGCAACTGACCAGCACCCCGATCACCAGCAACATGCTGGCCAGCACCGGCTGCAGAAAGATCCAGCGGGTTTTCTCGTACCCGGCGAGGACCAGTTGATAAGCCCCCAGGGTAATGCCGATGCCAAACAACGGGTGATGGATCACCGACTGCCAGGCACTTTGCCATTCAACACTCATGGTCGCTCCTCACGGTTGGCGTGAGGCTTGAGCAAGCGCTGCATCAAGACGCCGACGAACGCCATGGAGATCAACAACGACAACACCAGCGCCCCGGCGATGGCCCAAAAATCAGCGGCAATATCGGCGGCATACACCATCACGCCCACCGCAGGCGGCACCAGCAGCAAGGGCAAGTAACGCAAAAGACCTTTGGCCGCTTCGTTCAGGGGCTCGCTGACCTGGCCACACACCAGCAAATACACCAGTAGCAGCAACAGACCGATAATCGGGCCGGGCAGTACCGGAATGAATAAGTGGTTGAGGGCGGTGCCCAGCAATTGAAACAGCACCAGCCACGTCAGGCCGCGTAACAACATGTCATCTCTCCAGCGATCTTTTTCGCGCAGCATTATAAGCACGTCCCGACACCGCTCACCGAAGCGGATCACTTTCTGCTACCAGCTGTACTGAAAAACACAATATCTGCGCATGTTTCATCTGCCCCTATAGACAGCTTTTTTTGCTTCGGCATACTCGGCAGCCTAACTATCCGGATCCCGCTATGCGCCCACTTGCTCCCCTTGCTTTGACCCTGCTACTGACGGCCTGCGGCGATGGCGAATCGCTATTGCCGCCTGACGCACGCCTGCCCGATGGCGGCCGTTACCGGGGCGAAGTGGTCAATGGGTTGCTGCAAGGCCAGGGCCGTATCGACTATCCAAACGGCAGTTGGTACGCAGGCCAGTTCAAAAATGGCCAATGGCATGGCCAGGGCGAGTGGCACGGCAGCAACGGCGAGGTCTATATCGGCCATTTCGAGCAGGGCCTGTTCAATGGCCAAGGCAGCCTGACCACCCACAACAGCAGCTATGTGGGGGGCTTCAAGAACGGCCGTCGCGAAGGCGAAGGCACGCTCAAAGAAGGCAGCATGAGCTATCGCGGCGAGTTCCACGATGACGAGTTTTCCGGGCTCGGCCATCTGGAACTGGACGACGGCAGCCAGTACGAGGGCCAGTTTGCCAACGGCAAGCCCAACGGCGAAGGCAAGCGCAGCGACTCAACCGGCAATGAATTCAGCGGGCACTTCGTCAACGGCCAGCTCGAAGGCAACGGTACGTTCAACAGCGCTGACGGCGACCAGTACGCCGGCGGGTTCAAAAATAACCAGTTAAACGGCAAAGGCCGCTATGAAAACGCCGACGGCGACGTCTGGATCGGTGACTTCAAAGACGGTGCACTGACCGGCAAAGGCGAACTGATCGGCGTCGATGGCAGCCACTATCGCGGCCAGTTCAGCGAGTGGCGCTTCAATGGCCCCGGCCACTTGAGCATGACCGATGGCAGCACCTACATCGGCGACTTTGCCGCAGACACCTATCAGGGCAACGGCACGCTGACCGCCAGTGACGGCACCGTCGAAAGCGGTTTCTGGATCAATGGCCAGCGGGTTCGCGACGCCCAGGGCGGCCTGCTGCCCGATACCCTGGAACTGGGCCTGCTCAACCAGGGCCAATTGCTGAACCAGGCACTGCAAGCGGTCCCGGCCTCAACCCCGGCCATTGAGTTGTACAGCCTGGTGGTTGCGGGCGACGGCAAACAAAGCGTTTTCATGCGCGAAGCCGACTACGTGACCGACATGCTCGCCAGCCGTTTCGGCAGCCGCGGCCACATCACCCTGGTCAACCATCGCGACCATCTGATGGACCGCCCCATGGCCACCCGTGAAAACCTGCACCGCGCCGCCAAAACCCTGGCCGAGCGCACCGGGCCGGAAGATCTGGTGTTTATTTACCTGACCAGCCACGGCACCCAGGACCATGAACTGGTACTCGACCAGCCGCGTCTGGAGCTGGCAGACCTGCCCGCCGATGAACTCGCCGCAGCGCTGGAGCCATTGAAAAACCGCGACAAGGTCATTGTGATTTCATCGTGCTATTCGGGCGGCTTTATCCCCGCGCTCAAAGATGAAAGAACCCTGATCATGACCGCCTCGCGCACCGATCGTGTGTCATTTGGTTGCTCTGAAGAAGCCGATTTCACCTACTTCGGTAACGCCTTGTTTGCCCAGGCGCTGAACCAGACCGATGACCTGCAAAAAGCCTTCAAGCTGGCTAAAGAGGCCATTGCTGAACGCGAACAAACTGACGGCTACGAGGCGTCAGAACCGCAAATGTGGGCGCCAAAAGGCGTGCTGAATCACTGGCAACGTCTGCGCCAGCAACAAGCCAAACGGGCTTTGCAATAAATCAGTTGAACAGCAAGCCCTCAAAGAAGGACTAAGCTGAATGTATCAAGGGAGAACTCGCATGTACTTGACGCCTCAGCACATTCTGCTCGCAGGAGCCACCGGCCTGACCGGCGAGCTTCTGCTCGACCGCCTGCTCAACGAACCTACCATCAAGCGCGTACTGGCCCCCTCGCGCAAACCATTGGCGGCTCACCCGCACCTGGAAAACCCCGTGGGTGACCCGGCCGTATTCTTGCCGCAACTGAGCGGCCCGGTAGAGGTGGCCTTCTGCTGTCTGGGCACCACCATCAAACAGGCAGGCTCAGAAGAAGCATTCCGCGCCGTGGATCACGACATGGTTGTAGCCTTTGCCAAGCGCGCCCTGGAAATGGGGGCAAAACACCTGATCGTCATCAGCGCAATCGGCGCCGATCCAAAATCCTCAGTGTTCTACAACCGGGTCAAAGGCGAGATGGAGCAATCGTTGCGCGCTCAAAATTGGCCGCAATTGACCATCGCCCGCCCGTCATTACTGATTGGCGAGCGCCAGGAAGAGCGCCCCGTAGAAAAAATTGCCGGCACCCTGTCCAAGCTGATTCCGGGCAAGTACCACGGCATCGAAGCCTGTGAACTGGCCCGGGCCTTGTGGCGACTGGCGCTGGAAGAGCAAAAAGGTGTGCGGGTGGTTGAATCGGATGAGTTGCGCAAGCTGGGTAAATAACCGCCGCGGCTACTTAAGCGGCGCCTGGACCGGGCAATAAAAGCCCGGTATCAAAGGCCGCCGCTGGCTTGAAACCCGACACCCAGCACAGTGAGCACTGACAACGGCAGCAGCACCGTGTCCAGCACAGCGCTGGCCGGTAAGTCGAGCCCCGGATAGCGCGGCGCTTGCGCGCCAAAACGATCCTGCGCACAGCACCCGCCTTGCAGTGCATACCAGTCCAGCCGCGTACCGGAATAGACAATCGGCGCCCCCGGCTTGGCAGCGTCCAGCGTACGAACGCTGGCGCAGCCGCCGAGCTGCATCAGCAGCAACAGGGTCAGCAGTGGCTTAGTCATTACTGCCCAGATGATGCTCGCCCCAACGCGGGAGCATGTCTTGCGGGATATTCAGCAGATTCAGAATGCGCGCGACCATGAAATCCACCAGGTCATCAATGGTCTGCGGCTGGTGATAAAAGCCAGGGGATGCGGGCAATATAACGGCCCCCATGTTCGACAGCTTGAGCATGTTTTCCAGGTGGATACTAGAATACGGCGCCTCACGCGGCACCAGAATCAATTGGCGACGCTCTTTAAGCGTCACGTCCGCGGCCCGCTCAATCAGGTTGTTGCAAGCGCCTGTGGCAATCGCTGACAACGTACCCGTCGAACACGGCACCACCACCATGGCCGCCGGTGCTCCAGACCCGGACGCCACGGGCGACATCCAGTCTTCCTTGCCGTAAACGCGAATCTGCCCTGCGGCAGCGCCCGTGTATTCGGTCAGAAAGGTCTGCATGGCTTGTGGCTTGGGTGGCAAGTTAACGTCCGTTTCAGTCGCCATTACCAGTTGCGCGGCCTTGGAGATCAAAAAATGCACCTCGCGATCTTCGCGCACCAGGCAATCGAGCAGCCGCAACGCGTAGGGCATGCCCGACGCGCCGGTCACGGCCAGGGTAATGCGTTCCGGGCCGCTCATTGCAGCGCTTCCGCCAGCTTGCCATGCAGACCGCCGAAGCCGCCGTTGCTCATGATCACCACGTGGGTGCCCGGCTTGGCCTGGGCTTTCACATCGGCAATGATCGCCTCCAGCGAATCACACACCAGCGTCGGCACCGAGCTTGAAGCCACAGTCGCGGCCAGGTCCCAACCGAGGTTAGGCGGTGCGTACCAGACCACGTGATCCGCTTGGGTCACACTGCCAGGCAAGCCGTCACGGTGGGCACCAAGCTTCATGGAGTTGGAGCGTGGCTCAATCACAGCGATCAACGGCGCATCGCCGATGCGTTTACGCAGGCCGTCCAGCGTGGTGGCAATCGCCGTCGGGTGGTGTGCAAAGTCGTCATAAATAGTGATGCCCTGCACCTCAGCGACTTTTTCCATGCGGCGCTTCACGCTTTTAAAGACGCTCAAACCGTCGATCGCCAAACTCGGCACCACGCCCACATGGCGCGCGGCGGCCAAGGTTGCCAGGGCGTTGGCAACGTTGTGCTGGCCGGTCATGTCCCATTCAACGATGCCTTGGGCGACGCCTTCAAACAGCACCTCAAAGCGCGAGCCGTCTTCACTCAGCAATTTGGCTTGCCATTGACCGCCCTCACCGGTGGTTTGCACCGGGGTCCAGCAGCCCATTTCGATCACCCGCTGTAAAGCAGGTTCGGTGGTCGGGTGGATGACCAGGCCTTCACCGGGGATGGTGCGCACCAAGTGGTGGAATTGGCGCTCAATCGCTGGCAAGTCCGGGAAGATGTCTGCGTGATCGAACTCAAGGTTATTGAGGATCGCGGTGCGCGGGCGGTAGTGAACAAATTTTGAGCGCTTGTCGAAGAATGCGCTGTCGTATTCATCGGCCTCCACGACGAAGAACGGCGTATCGCCCAGACGCGCCGACACGGCAAAGTTCTGCGGCACACCGCCGATCAAGAAGCCTGGCGCCATGCCCGCGTGCTCTAGCACCCAGGCCAGCATGCTGCTGGTGGTGGTTTTGCCGTGCGTACCGGCCACGGCCAGTACCCAGCGCCCTTGCAACACGTGATCGGCCAGCCATTGCGGGCCCGACACATACGGCAGGCCTTTATTGAGCACGTACTCAACCGCCGGGTTGCCCCGTGACAGCGCGTTGCCGATGACCACCAGATCCGGCGCCGGATCGAGCTGTTGCGGGTCGTAGCCTTGAGTCAATTCAATGCCTTGAGCTTGCAGCTGGGTGCTCATCGGCGGATAGACGTTAGCGTCAGAACCGGTAACGTGATGGCCCAGTTCTTTGGCTAATACCGCCAGCGAACCCATGAAAGTGCCGCAAATACCAAGAATATGAATGTGCATAGTCGACCTCGTAAATCATCGGCGAAGGGTAGCGTAGGGGGCTTTTTTTCGCACCTGATGATTCTCGTTGAGGGCTAAACCCGACGCGCAACCTTGTAGCCGCTGACAAAGCATGAGGCTGCGATGGGTTGCGCAGCAGCCCCAAACGGCGGTCCTGCGGCCCGCATCGCAGCCTTCGTGCCTCGACAGCGGCTACAGGTTTCTCTCTATCCCATGCCGGCGCAGCTTTCTGTATAGCGTATTGCGGCTGACACCCAACTGCGCGGCGGTTTGGGTCATGTGCCAACGGTGCTGCTCCAGCGCGGCCAACAAGGCGAGTTTTTCGGCGTCTTCCAGCGGGTTGTCGGAGCAAGGCGGCAGCGGTTTAAGCGGCCCCTGACGAATCGCCACCGGCAAGTCGTCAAACTCAATCACCTCGCCTTCACACAACGCCGCCAAGGTGCGCAGCACATTGCGCAGTTGGCGAACGTTGCCCGGCCATTGAAAGTGCAGCAACGCCTGACGCGCCGCCAGGCTGATCGTCAACCGCTGCCCGCCCGCTTCCTGGGCCAGTAAAAAATCTAACAACTGCGATTTATCGGTGCGCTCGCGCAACGCCGGCAAGCCCACTTCCAGACCATTGAGGCGGTAGTACAAGTCTTCGCGGAAGCTGCCGTCGGCTACGCGTTCCAGCAAGTTGCGGTGGGTCGCGCTGACAATGCGCACGTCAACCGTCTGCGGCTCGCCGCCAATCGGCACCACCACGCGGTCTTCGAGCACCCTTAACAGACGGGTTTGTAGCACCAGCGGCATGTCGCCAATTTCGTCCAGAAACAACGTCCCGCCATCGGCCTGCTGCAATTTGCCCTGCATGCCTTCTTTGCGCGCCCCGGTAAAGCTGCCACCGCTATAACCAAACAGCTCGCTTTCGATCAGGCTCTCGGGGATCGACGCGCAGTTCAGCGCCACAAACGGCTTGCTGGCCCGCAGGCTGGCCTGGTGCACGGCCTTGGCAAAGGCCTCTTTGCCTGAGCCGGTTTCGCCGTTGATCAACAACGGCACGTCACGCTCAAACACCCGCAGCGCCCGGCGAAAATCACTTTGCAGGGCTTCATCACCCAAGCAGATCCCGCCCGCCGGCACCCGCACTGGCACTGGCACTGGCGCAGGTACTGGCGCCACCCACACCGGTATTGCGCGAGGCTGGCCACGCAGGGCGGCAAACAACAGGCGACCATCGCGGCTGCGCAGCGGCCAACTGGCCGTGGCCTGCACACTGGCGCGGGCGAACAGTTCATCCGCGCTGCAATCGAAAATGCTGTCCACCGCTTGCCCGAGCAAACCGCGACGGGTCTGCCCCAACAGGTTCAGTCCGCTTTGATTGACGCCACAGATCACGCCATCACCGTCAAACGCCAGCATGCCTTCACTGAACAGGCCCACCGATTCGGCCTGTAAATGAAAGCGCAGTAACCATTGATGTTCGTATTGGCGCAGGAAGTAACTGCTTTCGATGGTCTTGGCCGAGAGATTCACCAGTGCCATGGTGTGGAACTGGCTCTGGCGCGAGGCTTCATGACGCGCCGAAGACACGTCCAGCACGGCCAGCAGCTCGCCGTGCGGATCAAACACCGGGCTGGCCGAACAGGTCAGGCCGGTGTGGCGGCCACGAAAATGCTCGTCCTGATAAATGCTCAAGGCCTGGCGCTCTACCAGGCAGGTGCCGATGCCGTTGGTGCCTTCGCGGGCTTCACTCCAGTCGGCCCCCAACCACAAACCTGCGTGCTCGAAGACTTTGCGCTCAGTGGGCGCAGTGATGCAGTTGAGGATGACCCCGCGGGCATCGGTCAACAGCACCGCATGGCCAGCGCCCGATAACTGCTGGTGCAGGCTGTTCATTTCGTGCCCGGCGATTTGCAGCACCTGCTGCAGACGCTCGCGCCCCTCAAGGATGCGGCTGTGTTCCAGTACCGTCGGGGCGATGTTTTGCGCGGGGTCGAGGTGGTAGTCCTCCAGGCAACGCTGCCAGGAGCGAACGATAGAAGGGTCACACCCTTGGGGGCGGCCCTGAATAACATTGATGACTTGTCGGGCGTGCCGATTTAAATCGGTACTGTGCATTTTTATTGTTCTCCGCTCTGTCACGACGACCCCACCGCGCAAAAAAAACCAGCCTTGTGCGACGCATGGGACTCAGTCCAAACCGAACAGCCAGCATCCTCTTGCGCTCGATGCATTGCAATCTCGAACTGACCCGTCGGTCACTTGTTGTGCCATTTTTGACACAACCTGCCACTCACGCTGTACCAGCCTTGTCACACTCGCCCTGCTTCAGCCCACCCCTGAAAACCTGCAAGCCCCGGTTTACAAGGGCTTGCGCTATTTGGCCCAGCCTTTGCTCCGGTATGGGGCAGCGCCACAGCGCGTCCTCCCATAAGCACAATAAAGCCAAGGAGACACTCCATGCGTTACGCACAACCCGGTACTGAAGGCTCGGTCATCACATTCAAGGGCCGCTACGGTAACTACATCGGCGGCGAATTCGTGGCACCGGTCAAAGGCCAGTACTTCACCAACACCTCGCCGGTCAACGGCAAGGCCATCGCTGAATTCCCTCGTTCCACTGCCGAAGACATCGAAAAAGCCCTGGATGCCGCCCACGCCGCTGCTGATGCCTGGGGCGCGACCTCCGTGCAGGCGCGCTCGCTGGTGCTGCTGAAAATCGCAGACCGCATTGAGCAGAACCTCGAACTGCTGGCCGTGACCGAAACCTGGGACAACGGCAAAGCGGTACGCGAAACCCTGAACGCTGACGTGCCGCTGGCTGCCGACCACTTCCGCTACTACGCCGGGTGCATTCGTGCACAAGAAGGCAGCGCGGCCGAGATTGATGGCAACACCGTGGCTTATCACATCCACGAGCCGCTGGGCGTGGTCGGCCAGATCATCCCGTGGAACTTCCCGCTGCTGATGGCCGCCTGGAAACTCGCCCCGGCATTGGCCGCCGGTAACTGCATCGTGCTCAAACCGGCCGAGCAAACCCCGCTGAGCATCACCGTGCTGATGGAACTGATCGGCGACCTGCTGCCACCGGGCGTGCTTAACGTGGTGCAAGGTTTCGGCAAGGAAGCGGGCGAAGCGCTGGCCACCAGCAAACGCATCGCCAAAATCGCCTTCACCGGCTCCACGCCGGTGGGCTCGCACATCATGAAATGCGCGGCAGAAAACATCATCCCGTCGACCGTCGAGCTGGGCGGCAAATCGCCGAACATCTTCTTCGCCGACATCATGCAGGCCGAGCCGACCTTTATTGAAAAGGCTGCAGAAGGCCTGGTGCTGGCGTTCTTCAACCAGGGCGAAGTGTGCACCTGCCCTTCACGCGCACTGATTCAGGAGTCGATCTACGACGACTTCATGAAAGTGGTGATGAAGAAAGTCGAGTCGATCAAACGTGGCGACCCGCTGGACACCGACACCATGGTCGGCGCCCAGGCGTCCGAGCAGCAATTCGACAAGATCCTGTCCTACCTTGAAATCGCCAAGGTCGAAGGTGCCGAGTTGCTGACCGGCGGCCAGGTGGCCAAGCTCGAAGGCGATCTGTCGACGGGTTATTACATCCAGCCGACCCTGCTCAAGGGCACCAACAAAATGCGCGTCTTCCAGGAAGAAATCTTTGGCCCGGTGGTCAGCATCACCACCTTCAAAGACGAAGCCGAAGCGCTGGCGATTGCCAACGACACCGAGTTCGGCCTGGGCGCTGGTTTGTGGACCCGCGACATCAACCGCGCCTACCGCATGGGCCGCGCGATCAAGGCGGGCCGAGTGTGGACCAACTGCTACCACCTGTACCCGGCGCACGCCGCGTTCGGCGGCTACAAAAAATCCGGTGTTGGCCGTGAAACCCACAAAATGATGCTCGACCATTATCAGCAGACCAAAAACCTGCTGGTGAGCTACGACATCAACCCGCTGGGCTTCTTCTAACCGCCCTACCCCTGTAGGAGCGAGCTTGCCTCGCGATCTTTTAAAAGGTCAAAAGATCGCGAGGCAAGCTCGCTCCTACAAACGGGCCGGTGGCCCGGCTCTTGCTTTGCTCCCTGTCAAATTTTCCAAACAATAAAAGAACAGGTGATCTGAAATGCCTAGCGAACCCAATGCGGCTCCTGCAGCCAACTCCTCTGTCGACTTTGAAAAAGTTGACTCCGAATACTTTCAACAACGTGAACTGAAAAAAGGCGCTGCCGGCTGGGTCCTGCTGGTGGGCCTGGGCGTGGCGTACGTGATCTCCGGCGACTACGCCGGGTGGAACTTCGGCCTGGCCCAGGGCGGCTGGGGCGGGATGTTTATCGCCACCCTGCTGATGGCCACCATGTACTTGTGCATGTGCTTCTCGCTGGCCGAACTGTCATCGATGATCCCCACCGCAGGCGGCGGCTACGGCTTTGCCCGCAGTGCTTTCGGGCCGTGGGGCGGGTTTTTGACCGGCACCGCCATCCTCATTGAATACGCCATCGCCCCCGCCGCCATTGCGGTGTTTATCGGGGCGTATTGCGAGTCGCTGTTCGGTATCGGCGGCTGGATGATTTACCTGGCCTTCTACATCATTTTTATCGGCATCCACATCTTCGGCGTCGGTGAAGCGCTCAAGCTGATGTTCATCATCACCGCCGTGGCGGCCATTGCCCTGGGCGTGTTTCTGGTCGCGATGGTGCCGCACTTCAGCGTCGCCAACCTGCTGGACATCCCCGTCACCCAAGCCAAGGGCGCCAGTTCGTTCCTGCCGTTTGGTTATGTTGGCGTGTGGGCGGCCATCCCCTATGCGATCTGGTTTTTCCTCGCGGTCGAAGGTGTGCCGCTGGCCGCCGAAGAAACCAAAAACCCCAAGCGCGACCTGCCCCGCGGCCTGATTGGCGCCATGCTGGTACTCGCCACCTTTGCCCTGTTGATCCTGTTCATCGGCCCGGGCGGCGCCGGTGCCCACCACTTGATGGCCTCGGGCAACCCACTGGTTGAAGCGCTGAGCAAAGCCTATGGCGGCTCGACCTGGATGGGCAGCTTCGTCAACCTGGTCGGCCTGGCCGGTTTGATCGCCAGCTTTTTCTCGATCATTTACGCCTACTCGCGTCAGATCTTCGCCCTGTCCCGTGCAGGCTACTTGCCACGCAAGCTGTCTGAAACCAACAAGAGCAAAGCCCCGGTATTGGCGCTGATCATCCCCGGCATTATCGGCTTTGGCCTGTCGCTGACCGGCCAGGGTGACTTGCTGATTCTGGTGGCAGTGTTTGGCGCGACCATTTCGTACGTACTGATGATGGCCGCGCACATCACCCTGCGCATCCGTCGCCCCAAAATGGAGCGTCCTTATCGCACGCCGGGCGGTATTGTCACTTCAGGCACCGCTTTGGTGCTGGCCTGCGTGGCCGTGGTCGCCGGATTCCTGGTGGATCCACGCGTAGTGATTGGCGCTGCGGTGATCTATGGCGTATTAATTGCCTACTTTGCTTTTTACAGTCGACACCATTTGGTCGCCGGTACGCCGGAAGAGGAATTCGCAGCCATCCAACAGGCTGAGCAATCCTTGCACTAGTCGCTGAAAAACCCGCCAGGCGCACCGCGTCTGGCGTTAAGGAGCACCTTGTATGGCAACTTTTTCTCACGCGGTGGGGACACAGACCTACCGTTTTGACAGCCTCAAAGACGTCATGGCCAAAGCCAGCCCGGCCCGTTCCGGGGACTTTCTGGCCGGTGTTGCCGCGACCAATGATGGCGAACGCGTCGCGGCGCAAATGGCATTGGCTGACATCCCGCTCTCGTACTTCCTGCAAGAAGTGCTGATCCCTTACGAGTCCGACGAAGTCACCCGGCTGATTATCGACAGCCATGACCGGCTGGCTTTTGCCACGGTCAGCCATTTGACCGTGGGCGGCTTTCGTGACTGGCTGCTCAGTGACGCCGCTGACGAACACACGCTGCGCGCATTGGCCCCCGGGCTCACCCCGGAAATGGTCGCGGCCGTGTCGAAAATCATGCGCGTACAGGATTTGATTCTGGTGGCGCAGAAGATCCGCGTCGTCACCCGGTTTCGCGGCACCATGGGCTTGCGCGGGCGTTTGTCGACCCGTCTGCAACCCAACCACCCCACCGACGATCCGGCCGGTATTGCCGCGAGCATTCTCGACGGCCTGCTCTACGGCAATGGCGACGCGATGATCGGCATCAACCCGGCCACCGACAGCATCGCCTCGATCTGCGACCTGCTGAACATGCTCGACGCGATCATCCAGCGCTATGACATCCCGACCCAGTCCTGCGTGCTGACCCACGTCACCACCTCCATTGAGGCGATCAACCGTGGCGTGCCGCTGGACCTGGTGTTTCAGTCGATTGCCGGCACCGAAGCGGCCAACGCCAGCTTCGGGATTAATCTGAATGTGCTGCAGGAAGGTTACGAAGCAGGCTTGAGCCTCAATCGCGGCACGTTGGGCAACAACTTGATGTATTTCGAGACCGGGCAAGGCAGCGCACTGTCGGCCAACGCGCATTTCGGCGTTGACCAGCAAACCTGCGAAACCCGCGCCTACGCCGTGGCCCGCCACTTCAAGCCATTTTTGGTCAATACCGTGGTCGGCTTTATCGGCCCCGAGTACTTGTACAACGGCAAACAGATCATTCGCGCCGGGCTCGAAGACCACTTTTGCGGCAAGTTGCTCGGCGTGCCGATGGGCTGTGACATTTGCTACACCAACCACGCCGAAGCCGATCAGGACGACATGGACAACCTGCTGACGCTGCTGGGCGTGGCCGGGATCAACTTCATCATGGGCATTCCGGGGTCGGACGACATCATGCTCAACTATCAGACCACGTCCTTTCATGACGCACTCTATGCCCGAAAAACCTTGGGATTAAAGCCTGCACCCGAATTCGAACACTGGCTGAGCCAGATCGGAATTTTCACCCAGAACGATGGCCGGATTGAATTTGGTCATCAATTGCCGCCTGCGTTCCGTCAGGCGCTGGCCCATTTGGGAGGGCGCTGAGCATGGCCACCGACACCCTTAACCCGTGGCTCGAACTGCGCCGCCTGACCCCGGCACGTATTGCCCTTGGGCGCACCGGCACGAGCATGCCGACCCAGGCGCAACTGGACTTTCAATTTGCTCACGCCCAGGCGCGGGACGCGGTGCATTTGCCGTTTGATCATGCCGGGCTGAGCAGCCAATTTGCTGAACTGGGGCGTGACAGCCTGCTGGTGCACAGCGCCGCCAGTGATCGCCACAGCTACCTGCAACGGCCTGATCTGGGGCGCAAACTCAACGACGCCTCGGCGCAACAGTTGCGCGACTATGCGCAGGCCAACACGGGCGGCTTCGACGTTGTTGTCGTAGTCGCCGACGGGTTGTCCGCGTTGGCGGCTCATCGTCACACCGTGCCTTTTTTAGCCCGCATGCAGGAGCACTTCAGCACTGAAGGCTGGCGCCTGTCGCCGGTGGTGCTGGTGGAGCAAGGCCGGGTCGCCATCGCCGACGAGATTGGCGAACTGCTGGGCGCCAAGATGGTGGTCATGCTGATTGGCGAGCGCCCAGGGCTCAGCTCGCCGGACAGCCTCGGGTTGTACTTCACCTACGGGCCGAAGGTGGGTTTGACCGACGCGTATCGCAACTGCATCTCCAACGTCAGGCTTGAAGGCTTGAGTTACGGCATGGCCGCTCATCGGCTGGCGTACCTGATGCGCGAAGCCTGTCGGCGGCAGTTGTCGGGGGTCAACTTGAAGGACGAGGCCCAGGTACAAACCCTGGACGTGGCCGCGCCCAACGAAAATTTCCTGCTAAAAGACGCGTAATCACGCGCAAAACCCTCTGTAGGAGCGAGCTTGCCTCGCGATCTTTTGATCTTTAAAAAACAAAAGATCGCGAGGCAAGCTCGCTCCTACACGTTTGGTCAAGCAGAACTAATACATGCTTCGCTACAAACTCAAGCAGCACAATTTGTCTCAATCCGTATAATCCCCCGGAACCAGAATGTACGAAAAAACTACATTCGTTGTAGTTAACTACCTACTCCCCCGCACAGACCTGCTGAGCCGGGTCATCAAGACAGGTGCCTTACATGGATTTCAACCCTATCGACATTATCCTGCACCTCGATGTGTACCTGGACATGCTGGTAAGAAACTACGGTGTATGGATTTACGCCATCCTGTTTCTGGTGATCTTTTGTGAAACCGGGCTGGTGGTCATGCCATTTTTGCCGGGTGATTCGTTGCTGTTTATCGCCGGCGCCGTTGCCGCGGGCGGTGGCATGGACCCGGTATTGCTGGGCGCGCTGTTAATGCTGGCGGCGATTCTGGGTGACAGTACCAACTACGTCATCGGACGAACGGCAGGGGAACGCTTATTCAGTAACCCCGACTCGAAGATCTTCCGTCGCGACTACCTGCAAAAAACCCACGATTTCTATGAGCGTCATGGAGGCAAAACCGTGACTATGGCGCGCTTCCTGCCGATCTTCCGCACCTTCGCGCCGTTCGTGGCCGGTGTGGCCCGCATGTTCTACCCGCGCTTCTTCATGTTCAGCGTGTTCGGCACCATCCTGTGGGTCGGCGGCCTGGTCACCCTGGGTTACTTCTTCGGTAACGTGCCGTTCATCAAAACCAACCTGTCGCTGCTGGTGGTGGGCATCATCGTGCTGTCGCTGGTGCCGATGATTATTGGTGTGATCCGCAGCCGTTTCGGACGCAGCCCTTCCAAAGCCTGATCGGAGAACGGCAATGTGGTCGCTGAGTGAATGGAGACGCCAGCGGATTCTGGCGCAGCACCCGGTGGCGGAGGACGTCTGGCATGACGTGCGCCACCACCTGAGTATTCTTGACGGGCTGGACGACGCGCAGGACAAATGGCTGCGCGAAAGCAGCGTGTTGTTCCTCCAGCAAAAACACCTGACGCCCATGCCCGGCGTCGAGCTGACCGAAGAAGGCGAGCTGCTGCTCGCCGCACAGGCGCAACTGCCCTTGCTCAACCTGGGCGATCTGGACTGGTACCAGGGCTTTCACGAGATCGTCCTGTACCCCGATGACTTCGTCAGCCCCCAGCGCCACCGCGACTCCAGTGGCGTAGAACACGTGTGGGAAGGCCATCACAGCGGTGAAGCATGGCAACACGGCGCGGTGATTCTGGCCTGGCCGGGCGTACTGGCCAGTGGTCACTGGGAAGGTTACAACCTGGTCATTCACGAGTTGGCGCACAAGCTGGACATGCTCAACGGCGCCGCCAACGGCATGCCGCCGCTGCACAGCAACATGCAAGTGACAGACTGGACGAAGGACATGCAGCAAGCCTTCGACCACCTCAACCACTATCTGGACCACCACAACCCGGACCACGCGCCCATCGACCCGTACGCCGCTGAAAACCCGGCCGAGTTTTTTGCCGTCACCAGCGAGTACTTCTTTAGCGCACCCGACCTGCTGCACCATGTCTATCCGCTGGTGTATAAGCAGCTCAGCCTGTTTTATCGGCAAGACACCCTGGCCCGGTTACGCAGGCTACAGAGTGAACACCCGGATTACCGTGCACATCACTGATACCGCCAGACGTGACGTGGTTGCAGGAATACGCCTATAATCGCCGCCACTTTTTGGCCACATCGGCCAAGTAAACTGGCCTACACACGGGGGCACCGCCCAATGAGCTACAGCAAGATTCCGGCTGGCAAAGACCTGCCGAATGACATCTACGTCGCCATCGAGATTCCGGCTAACCACGCGCCGATCAAATATGAAATCGACAAAGACAGCGATTGCCTGTTCGTTGACCGCTTCATGGCGACCCCGATGTTCTACCCGGCCAACTACGGCTTCATCCCGAACACCCTGGCTGACGACGGTGATCCGCTCGACGTACTGGTGGTAACCCCTTACCCGGTTGCTCCAGGTTCGGTTATCCGCGCGCGTCCAGTCGGCATTCTGCACATGACCGACGACGGCGGCGGCGATGCCAAAGTAGTCGCTGTGCCTCACGACAAGCTGTCCCAGCTGTACGTGGACGTGAAAGAGTACACCGACCTGCCACCGCTGCTGATCCAGCAGATCCAGCACTTCTTCGAGAACTACAAAGACCTCGAAAAAGGCAAGTGG
Organism: Pseudomonas sp. FSL R10-2189; assembly: GCF_009600325.1. Classification (NCBI taxonomy): domain Bacteria; kingdom Pseudomonadati; phylum Pseudomonadota; class Gammaproteobacteria; order Pseudomonadales; family Pseudomonadaceae; genus Pseudomonas; species Pseudomonas sp. FSL R10-2189. Next base: position 165,360 of record NZ_WIVZ01000005.1, on the reverse strand, counting down.
GTAAAAATCGAAGGTTGGGGCGACGCAGAAGCTGCCCGCGCCGAGATCACCAAATCGGTTGCTGCCTACAAAGGCTAAGTGCACACCGGCAGGCATTTTCAGCCCGCCCGACGCACTCAAAAAACCCCGGCTTGCCGGGGTTTTTTATTGCCGTCTAAACACCCGCAACACAGCCCGTTCATCGCTTTTGCGCGAGAACCGGCATACCGTAAGAAATCTCCTTTTAGCCTAGGGAAATGTCTCTTTTTCACCGTTTTTTTTGAACGTTTAGTTTATTTAAACGGTGCGGTCTTCTCCGTAAACTCCGCATTCATGAATACATCCGGTGATCGCCTCAGAACCCTCCTGCGGGAGTGTCATTTATCCGCTTCGGACTTCGCCGCCAATCGCCGCGTTACGCCGCAGCACGTCAACAACTGGTTCAAGCGTGGTATACCCATGGCCCGACTGGACGAAATCGCCGAACTGTTGTGCGTTAACAGCCGTTGGCTGCGCACGGGTGAAGGCACCAAACATCCAGGAGCCCCCAGTATTAGTCCTACGGCACGCAACACCGCCCCCAAACAACCCGTCAGCCCTCACCCCTACACCGTCTCAACCACCCCCCATGACATCGACGTCCCGTTCTACAACGAAGTGTTAAATGCCAGTGGCTCAAGCCAAACCCATGTGGCCCAGATCATGGACTGCCAAATCCGCCTGAGCGCGGCCATCTTGCAGGCCATGGACGTCGGCCACGACCAGGCCATCTGCGCGCCCATGCTCGGCAACAGCATGGCGCCACGTATAGAGGATGGCTCTACCCTGGCCATCGACAGCAGCCTGACCCACATCGTGGACGGCGAAATCTACGCCATTGAGCATGACGGCATGCTGCGCATCAAATACGTCTACCGCCAGCCCAGCAATGGTTTACGCCTACGCAGCCACAACCACGAAGAGTTCCCGGACGAACACTACGGCGCGGCGCAGATACAAGAACAACGCATACGGATATTGGGCTGGGTATTTTGGTGGTCCACCCTCAATAAACGTCGCCCGCCAGTGCCGTGCAAACTGGCGGAGTAGAGCCTTTGCGCGCGAGCCAGCGAAGCCACAAGAGGAATTTGTGCTGGGAAATGCAACCGATTCCCAGTATGCTTCGCCCCACTCGCGCAACCCCTTGCTCAGGCAGGCCGGATTGCAGGGGCCGCCGCAAAAAGCGGCCATGCCCCACACCAGCACAACGCGCTGGTCGCCCCGATTTGAAGGCGAGTACGGTTTGCCAAAAACAAACCAAACCCGCCCCCGAGAAGCCGGCCACAAGCCGGCTTTTTAATGTCTGGGATAAACCCGACCTACCTGAAAATCCTGCAACCACATCTGCGATGACAAATCGAATCAGCACCTGACACGTCGCCAAAGACAGCTTTCAAGTACACGTATGGCCAACATGTCGTCGTCAGCGACACGTGAACGACACATGTCGCAAAAAGTTGAAAATTGCGACACGTAGCGCTTACCTGTCTACACTGACGACATGAAAAGGGCGCTCAGCAGAGGTGTCCTGCCTTAATGGACTCCTCCGTGAGCAAGCTCTCAGCCATGACTTCAACTCAGTTACATTGGCAAGCCGACAGGCCCTATAACCAGCTGCCAACCTTGCCGCCAACAGTTGAGCTAGAAACCCGCGCAGTTCTCAAACGCTGCATCGAAGCTCGCACTGCCTTGGCCGAGTTAAAACAAGCCGCTGAGCTGATTCCTAACCAAAGGATGCTGATCAACACGCTCCCGCTGCTTGAAGCCAAAGACAGTTCGGAGATAGAAAGTATCGTCACCACGACGGATCTGCTTTTCCAGCATGCCCAAGATGGCGAACACCAGGCTGACCCTGCCACCAAGGAAGCTCTGCGCTACAGAAAGGCTCTGCACAATGGCTACCAGTCATTAGCTGATCGTCCACTCTGTACGGGTACGGCAGTCGAAATATGCCGAACGCTCAAGGGCGTGAATATGGATATACGCCGAGTACCAGGCACTCAACTGGCCAATGATCGCACTGGCGAGATCATCTACACCCCACCGGAAGGCGAAGATCGTTTGCGGGACCTGCTCGCCAACTGGGAGCGCTTTCTACACAACGAAACTGACCTGGACCCTTTGGTGCGTATGGCAATCGGTCATTATCAGTTCGAGGCTATTCACCCGTTCACCGACGGTAATGGCCGTACCGGACGAGTGCTAAACACGCTATTCCTCATCCAGGAGGGCTTGCTGAATCTGCCGATTCTTTATCTCAGCCGTTACATTATTGCGCACAGAGCCGATTACTACCGACTGCTGCTCGATGTTACCCGCGACAACGCATGGGAACCCTGGCTGCTTTACATGCTCAGCGCAGTAGAAGAGACCGCGCGCTGGACCTGCGTCAAAATCGCCGCCATCCGCAGACTTGCCGAGCACACTACTCACTTTGTGAGGGCGCAACTGCCGAAAACCTATTCCCGCGAATTGGTAGACGTTATTTTCGAGCAACCCTACTGCCGCATCAGTAATGTTGTCGACAAACAGATTGCCCAGCGTCAAGCCGCCTCACGTTATCTGAAAGAGTTGGTCTCCATTGGCGTCCTGCAAGAAGTACAAGTTGGCAAAGAAAAGCTGTTCATCCACCCAAAGCTGATGCACCTACTGACTCGCGACGATAACAACTTCACGCCCTATGACTGATACATTTTTTGCGAGCAATTCATTACCCTGCACACAGCCCCCCCACTTGATTCAGCCGGAATTGATTTGATGGAAAGTACACACCCGACCGTTGCCAAGGAGCGTTTGCTGGAGAGTGCCCGGCGGTTGTTTTGCCGTGAGGGCATTCATGCCACGGGCGTTTCTCGTCTGCTCAGTGAGGCCAAAGTCGCGCGGCGTACGTTGTATGAGAGTTATGGCTCGAAGGAGAATCTGCTGCGCGCGGTGTTTGATCGCGAGGCGGCGATGTGGTTTGGCTGGTTTGATCATTCGCTGCCGCAGCACACGGATGATCCGGAGCAGCGCCTGATTTATCTGTTTGATCTGCTGGAGGCGTGGTTCGCCAGCGGGCGCTTTTTCGGGTGTCTGTTCACCAATGCGGTGGCGGAGCACGATAAGTCTTCGAGTTGGGTACGGGACTTGGCTCAGGAGCATTTTGATCGGGTGCATGCCCGCATCGAGGCGCTGGCCGTGGCCTCTGGCCTGCGTGATCCGGCGTGGGTGGCGCAGCAGGTGGCGCTGTTGATCGACGGTGCAATCGCCACGGCAATGGTCACGCGCAATGCGCAGAGTGCGCAGGTGGCGCGTTCGATTTTGTTGATCCTGCTGCGCGAGGCGAAAGCCGTCTAGGCTGGGCCTTCGGGCATCGCTTATTCCATACAGAGCTAAGCTAAGGCTAAAAAATTAGTTCTGCTTATATTGCAGATCTCACATACTTCGCACGCCTGCCGAGAACGATCGGTCTACCTGTTTTGGGATGCGTGTGATGCGAGATTTTTTCCAGCGGTTGTTCTCCACTTCTGACGCCCGAGTGACGTCCGCACTCCAGCCCAATCTGAGCCGCCGCTCGTTCATGTGCGCCTGTGGCTGCGGCATGCTGGCCTTGAGCAGTGTGGGCACCGCGCTGTTGGCCGCCGCCAGTAAGGTCGAAGCCGCCACCGGCGGGCCGCTGTTGCGCGTCGGGCACATGCCCGCGGGCTGTGTCTCGCATTTGCTGCTGGCGAAATTGCGCGGTGACTTCGCTGCGGCAGGCATTCAGGTCGAATTGACCCAGTTCAACAGCCCGAGCGACGCGTTGCAGGCGTTGCTGGCCGGGCGTCTGGACGTGATGCACGGCCCCTGGACCATGACCGCAGCCGCCTATGCCAAAGGCACGCAAGACCTGCGCATCATCGGCGGCTCCGGGCAAGGCGGGATCGAGCTGGTGGCACGCAACGGCTCGGTGGCCAGCCTTGACGAATTTATTGCCGCCGCAGGCAGCGGCTTGCGCGTCGGCACGCTGCGTCTGGACACCCTGGAACTGGTGGGTTACGGCTCGATGGCGCGCCACGGCAAGTCCTATAACGATTACCAAATGACCTTTTTCCCAAGCATGGCCGGCATGGGTGAAGCCATCGCCAACGGCCGTCTGGACGTCTGCACCCTGGCCCAGCCCTATGCGCAGAACGTGGTCAGCACCACCGGTGCGCGCTATTTGAGCGACTCCAATGCGGTGTGGGGCCCGGAAGCCGCCGACTGCGTGATCACCACCCAAGTGCGGACCAGCGAAGAACAAGGGCCGCTGCTCACGCGTTATCTGGAGCTGCTGCAAGCTTCGGCGAATGCGATGAAAGCCGATTTCGACGGCGCTGTGCAGCAGTTGCAGCCGGTGTACGGGGTGTCCAATGACGTGCTCAAAGTGGCCCTGGCGCGCCAGTCGCCCAACCCGGTCATCAGCCCGGTGGGCGTGGCGGGCCTCAAGCGCGGCGCGGGGTATCTGGTCGAGCTGGGCTACTTCACCGACAACCCGATCGACGCGGTACTCGACCTGCGCCATCAACCGGCCGCTCAGGTGACGGGATGAGCGAAAACATTCTGACCCTCAACCCGCCGGTCGAGGCGCGGCGCCCGTCGCGGTATCTGCACGCGCTGCGCGACACCCTGTGGTTTGTGCTGGCTTGGGCGCTGTTGATCGGTGCGTGGGAGCTGGCCGTGCAGGTCGGCTGGCTGGACGGCCGCGTGCTGCCGCCGCCCAGCGTGACGCTGCCGTATGCGTTTTCAGGTGAAGCGGTGGTGGGTTTCGGCCAGCAGCGCAGCGGATTGCTGGAGGCCTTGCTGGTGACCTTGATGCGGGTCAGCGGCGGGTTGCTGGCCGGCAGCCTGGCGGCGCTGGTGCTGGCGGTACTGATCACCGAAGTGAAGCTGTTGCGTCGTTTGATCCTGCCACTGGTGCAAACCCTGGCGCCGATCTCGCCGGTGGCCTGGGTGCCCTTCACCATCGCGGTGATCGGCATTGGTGGCCAGGCGGCGGTCTTCGTGGTGTTCCTCGCCGTACTGGGCACCATGACACTGTCGTTGAGCGCCGCACTGGACGCCATCAACCCGCAGTACCTGAACATCGCCCACAACCTGCGCTGCACCCGCAAACAAATCTGGCTGCGGGTGCGCTTGCCGGCGATTGCGCCGAGCGCGATGACCAGCCTGCGCATGGCCTTTTTCGGCGCGTGGATGGCGGTGCTGGCCGGGGAAATGGCGGGGATCAATTCCGGGCTGGGCTACATGATCATCATGGCCCAGCAGATGTACAACATGCCGTTGGTGATGGTGGGCGTGATGACCATTGGTGCTGTGGGCTTTGTGGTGGATCGCCTGTTGCTGTTGCTCGGGCGCCGTTTTAGCGGGTGGTCGTCATGAGCCGGGGCGCCACGCTGAGCTTTCGAGGCCTGAGCAAGCAGTTTGAAGGCGGCACGCGGGTCGATGTCGGTGATCTGGACATCAAGGCGGGCAGCTTCACCGTGCTGCTGGGGCGCAGTGGTTGCGGCAAAAGCACCTTGCTCAACATCGCCGCCGGTCTGCAACAGCCCAGCACCGGGCACCTTATGTATGACGGCCAGGCGTTGACGGGCAACAAACCCGACAGCGCGCTGATCTTCCAGCAGAACAACCTGTTCCCGTGGATGAGTGCGGCCGAGAACATCGCCATCGCCCTGCTCAACCGTGGGCTGAACCGCGAAGACGCCAACCGGCGCGCCGGGCAATTGCTGGCCGAGGTCGGTTTGGCCGAATTTGCGCAGCACCGGCCCGGCGCGTTGTCGGGTGGCATGTGCCAGCGCATTGCGTTGGCCCGGGCCTTGGCGCTGGAGCCACGTTTGCTGCTGCTCGACGAGCCGTTTTCGGCACTGGACGCTCAGACCCGGCGCTTGATGCAGGAGCAACTGCTGCGCGCCTGGAGCAGCAGCGGCGCCACCGTGCTGATGGTCACCCACGACCTGCAAGAGGCGCTGTTGCTGGCCGACCGCATCGTACTGATGGCCAGTGCGCCCCACGGGCACATCGCGCAGATCCTCGAAATCGACATGCCGCGCCCGCGTCTCGGGCGCTCGGAAGCACTGCTTGACCTGCAAGAGCGGCTGGACGCGTTCCTGACCCACGAAACCCGGCTGGCCGAGCACTTTTAGTTAACACGGGACCTCCCGACTTACTTGATTGGCACCCGGTCATTCGACCGATACGCCGCCCTTTGAAGAGCAAAGACCATGAGTGAAACCACACACCGCGTGACCATCAACGGACTGCACGTCAACGCTGGCCGCGAAGTTCGCGAGCGCATTCGTGCCGATGGCGAAGGTGACATTGCCCGCCCGCTGTACCAGACCTCCGTGCAGTGGACCCAGGGCTACCAGACCCAGACTACGGTCAAGTCCGGCGCGGTCCTGCACGGTGACGAACCGTGCGCCTACGGTGGCGCCGGGCTGGGTGCAACGCCTCAGGAACTGCTGCTGGCCGGTATCGGCAACTGCCTCGCGGCCACTTACATCGGCGGCTTGTCGGCCTCCGGGGTCAAGGTCAACAGCCTGGTGCTGGACGTTTCCGGCCGTGTGGATTTCCGTGCCGCGTTTGGCGTGACCAGCGGCAACCCGGGCTTTGAAAGCATCCAGGTGCAGGTGCTGATCGATACCGAAGAATCCTCCGAGCGCGTCGACGCCTTGCTGGCCAAGCTGCTGCCGACCGCGCCGATCCCCGACACCATCATGCGTCCGGTGCCGCTGACGGTGGAGGTTCAACACACTGGCGGCGCCACCCATGGCTGATAACGAGCACTCGGTGCTGGTCGTGGGCGGCGGGCCTGCGGGGCTGTCGTGCGCCTACGAACTGGTGCGTGCGGGCCTGCGCCCGCTGGTGCTGGAGCGCACGCAGGCGGTGGGGGATGTGTGGCGCAACCACTACGACGGCCTGCGCCTGAACACCGGGCGCTGGTTTTCCAGCTTGCCGGGCCTGCGCTTCCCTTGGTCGGCAGGGCGCTGGCCAAGCCGTGATGACCTGGCCAAGGAGCTGGCAGCGTTGCCAGCCCGTGGCGGTTTTAATGTGCTGACCGGCTGCGCGGTGGTGAATATCGAGTACCTCGCGGCGTCAGGGCTGTGGCAAGTGCGCTGCCGGGATGAGCGGGTGTTTCGTGCGCAGGCGCTGGTGATTGCCACCGGCACCTCGTGCGTGCCGTCGATCCCGCAGTGGCCGGGAGCACAGCGCTTTACCGGGCAAGTCGTTCACGCGGCCCACTTCGGCAATGCGCGCCACTACGCGGGCAAGCACGTGGTGGTGGTCGGCAGCGGCAACTCCTCCTGCGAGATTGCCAGCCGTCTGGTGCCCCATGCTGCGTCGGTCACGTTGTCGGTACGGCGGGCGCCGCACTTTCTGCCCAAGAGCCTGTTCGGTGTACCGCTGGCGGCGCTGGGCACGTTGATTCGTCGACTCCCGACACGCTGGAGCGACGCCGTATTGAGCGGATTGTCGCGGCGCTGGGTCGGGGATCTGTCGGCCTACGGCCTGCCACAACCGGCGCAAGGCGTTTCCGGTTTGGGCAGCGTGACCCCGACGCTGTTCATGCCGGTCATCGACGACCTGAAACAAGGCCGCATCAAGGTGGTGGGGCCAGTGCTGGAACTCAATGAGCAAAGCGTCGTCGCCCACACCGGTCTCGACCGCACACAGCGCTGCACGCTGAACACCGACGTGATCGTCGCGGGCACCGGTTACACCACCGGCCTTGAGAACCTGATCAACTACCCTGCGCCGCTCACCGCAGACGGCAAACCAACGGTAGATGCACAAGGCCACTCCACCGTGGCCAAAGGGCTGTTCTTCATCGGCTACCGCAACCCCATCAGCGGCCAGTTGCGTGAAATCGGCTTGCAGGCACCGGGCGTGGCTGCGGGGGTCAAGCGTTATCTGGAGGTCACGCAAACGGCGCACTGCTCCGGGGCGGGGGAGGTTTCTCTGTAGGTGCCTGGGCGCCTACGTTTATTCAGGCGCCCACAGCGGGCTGCTCGCCATCAACGCGGTTGTCCAGTCGAGCAGTGCCCGCACCCTCGCCGACAAGTCGCGGGTCTGCGGATAGACCAAGGAGATGGGCAGGCTCTCCATTGGCCAATCCGCCAGGACCTCAATCAGCGTGCCCCGTTGCAGATGCGCATCCGCTTCGGCACGAGGCAAAAACGCAACGCCCAATCCTGCCACCGTGGCGGCCGCCGCCGTGCCGCCGCTGTTGAAATAGAGGGTCGGCAATTGGTCAAGGGTGAAGCTCTCTTCTCCCCGAGTGAGCGTCGGCAAATGCCTCCGGTTGGTCGCCGGGAATTTAAACCCCAAGTGCTTGTGCGCCGGCAGGTCAAAGGGCGTATCAAGCGCAGGTGCGCACATCAGGTAGGAAGGCGCGGCACAGAAGCAGTAACGCATTAACCCTACCGGGCGGCAGATCAGGTTCTGGTCCGAGACCTGACCGACCCGAATGGCACAATCCACCCCCTCCTCAACCAAATCCACAATGCGCTCATCGCAACTGATCTCCAGGTGTATCTGTGGGAATTGTTGGGTGAAATCGGGCAATGAAGGGGCAATCAATAACGTGCCCACCGGTGAAGGCATTTCAATTTTCACATGCCCACGGATCGCGTTACGGCTAGGCGAAAGGGAGGCTTCCAGTTCGTTGACATCCTCCAGGATGGCACGAGCGCGCCGATAGTAAGCGGCCCCTTCGGTTGTCGCAGACACCTTGCGTGTCGTGCGATGCAGCAGCTTCATGCCCAACAGGTGTTCAAGTGCCTGCACCTGACCGGAAACCGTGGTTTTGGCTAAATTCAACGACTCCGCCGCTCGACTGAAACTGCCGACTTCAACGATTCGGCAGAACGCTCGCATTGCTTCCAACCGGTCAAATGCCATTGTACGAATTTCCGTAAAAACAAAACGTCGGGACCCAGTTTATCCAAGGAACGTTTTTTTCTATAGTCCGCCCATGCCTCGAAACAACACCTTCTGTCTCCAGGCAAACTGTGATCAATCACGTCACTCATGACCCACATGCATCAACGTTAAGAAAACATTATCGAATTAAATAACTCACAAGATTTATTTAAACGTAGCGCCATTTAACTCTATCGCCCCAGCGCGCCAGCCCTTATTAACTTACTTGCACTTCAACTTAATCTAATTGAGCGCCTCAGTGCGCGTAAAACTTGAGAAAAAACCATGAAAACCTCTTTTAAATTGATCGCGTTATTTATTTTGGCCCTGCCTGTCTTTGCCCACGCATCTGACGGCGCCGAAGCTCTTCAGCGTTTTAACGAAAGAAATAAAGCCATGTTTGCGCAGCAAGCCAAAGACATTGAAAAACGTAAACAGGCCGAACGACAGAAGGCTGAGCAAGAGAAAAAAACAATGCCCGACACCCTCCGTGCCGAAGATCAGCAAACCCAACAATGAACACTCGTTCAGCCCATTAATCCCCCTTGATAAGGATGATCCTGTGCGCGTTCGATTAGTCGCCGTTACCGGAATGATCACCACTGCCTTACTGATCAGTGGTTGTTACAAAAAACCCGACCAGACCGCTGCGGGTCACCCCCCCTCCGTCGAGGTGGCCAGTGTCACCCAGCAAACCATCAAGACCTGGGACAGCTTCAATGGTCGGGTCAGTGCCACAGACACAGTGGTGATACTCCCTCGCGTGGGGGGCTACATCACCCGGGTGGCTTACCGTGAAGGCAGTGAAGTGAAAAAGGGTGACTTGCTCTTCGTGATCGATCAGCGCCCGTATCGCACCGCACTGGACAGCGCACGGGCTCAGCTGGAACGGGCCCGTGCCGCCCTTGCACTGGCCAGCCAGCAGGACCTTCGCGCGCAGCAACTGCTCAAAAGCAACGCGGTGTCCAAAGAAGAGGCAGAACAAAAACGCGCAACCCGCGATCAAAGCCTGGCCGATGTTCACACCGCCGAATCTGCATTAGAAGCGGCCACGCTGAACCTGGCCTTCACCGAGGTTCGCTCACCCATTGACGGGCGCACCAGTCGCGCGCAATTGACCCTGGGCAACCTCGCCGTCGCCGACCAGTCCGCCCTGACCTCCGTGGTCTCGCAGAACCCGGTCTATGTCTACTTTGACCCGGATGAACACAGTTTTCTGAACTACCAGAAGACCCTGAAACACTCCCAAGACACATCCGTGCGCATCGGTTTGGCAAACGATGAAGGCCACCCTTACACCGGCGAACTCACCTTCCTGGATAACCAGGTCAATGCAACAACCGGCACTGTTCGGGCGCGCGCCACGGTGAATAACAGCGACCGTTTATTTACCCCCGGTTTATTTGCAAAAGTTCAACTGTCGGTGGGCGAGCCGACACCGGCGCTGTTAATACCCGAACGAGCAATATTGACCGACCAAAACAAAAAGTACGTCTATGTACTGAGCAACGATAACAAAGCCATCAAGCGTTATGTCGAAACAGGCCAACTGTTCGACCAACAACGCGTGATTACTTCAGGGCTGGAAAACGATAACACCCTGATTGTCTCCGGCCTGCAAAACATCCATGCCACTGATACACCGGTCACTCCCCAATCACTCTCCCCGGGTAACAACACACTTCATGTGCCCAGCCTCGTAATAAACGATCAATAATCGCCAAAGGCTCCTGTTATGGACTTTTCCAAGTTTTTTATCGACAGACCCATCTTCGCGATGGTGCTGTCGATCATTATTTTCGCCGCTGGCCTGGTCGCAATTCCGCTGCTGCCAGTCGGCGAATACCCGGAAGTAGTGCCTGCCACCGTGGTAGTGAAAGCCACGTATCCGGGCGCCAACCCCAAAGAAATCGCCGATTCGGTCGCCGTCCCGCTGGAAGAGGCGATCACCGGTGTAGAAGACATGATCTACATGAAGTCGGTTGCCAGTTCCAACGGCACCCTGCAAGTGGTGGTCACCTTCAACGCCAAGGTCGACCCTGACACGGCCGCCGTGCGCGTGCAGAACCGGGTCAGCCAGGCCCTTTCGCGCCTGCCCGAGTCGGTTCGCCAGTACGGCATTACCACCCAGAAGCAATCGCCGACGCCCTTGATGTTCGTCGACATGTATTCGAGCAACGACCAGTTCGATGCCCTGTACCTGCGTAACTACCTGCGCCTGCATGTCAAAGATGAGCTGTCACGCATCCCCGGCATTGGTGACGTCATTCTGTACGGCGCAGGCGACTACGCGATGCGCGTCTGGCTTGACCCGGACAAACTCGCAGCCCGCGGGATTACCGCTCAAGACGCAATCGCGGCGATTCGCCAACAGAACGTCCAGGTGTCAGCAGGCCAGTTGGGGGCAGAGCCTTCGCCGCAAAATAACGAATTTCTCATTTCGATCAACGTTCAAGGGCGATTGAAAACCGAACAGGAATTTGGCGACATCATCCTCAAGACCGGCAGCGACGGGCAGGTCACCCGCCTGTCAAATGTGGCCCGCGTGCAACTGGACTCCAACGACTACACGCTGCGGGTATTCCGGGGCAAAAACCCGGAAGTCGCCATCGGCTTTTTCCTCACCCCCGGCGCCAATGCCATCGAGGTTGCAAACGCGGTCTACGCCAAGCTGGACAGTCTGTCCAAGGACTTCCCGGAGGGCGTGAGTTACGTCAGCGTCTGGGACCCGACCGTCTTTGTGCGTGAGTCCATCAACTCCGTGCAACACACCCTGCTCGAAGCGATGGTGCTCATCGTCCTGGTCGTGGTGCTGTTCTTGCAGACCTGGCGCGCCTCGATCATTCCGCTGATTGCCGTCCCGGTGTCCATCGTCGGGACCTTCGCCTTTCTGTATTTGCTGGGGTACTCGATCAACACCCTGACCCTGTTCGGCCTGGTCCTGGCCATCGGTATCGTGGTGGACGATGCCATCGTCGTGGTGGAAAACGTTGAACGCAATATCGAGCTGGGCTTCAGCCCGCTGGAGGCTGCCCACCAGGCCATGCGTGAAGTTTCGGGGCCTATTCTGGCCATCGGGCTGGTCTTGTGTGCCGTCTTCATTCCGATGGCCTTCATGAGTGGTGTCACCGGCCAGTTCTACAAACAATTCGCGGTAACCATCGCCATCTCGACGGTCATCTCGACCATCAACTCGCTGACCTTGTCGCCCGCGCTGGCGGCCAAGCTGCTGCGTCATCACCACTCACCGCCTGACAGGCTGACGCGCTGGATGAACAGTGCGTTGGGCTGGTTGCTGCGTCCGTTCAACCGGTTCTTCAATCGCAGCTCGGAGCGCTATGAAAGTGGCATCGCGCGGCTGTTGCCACGCCGTGGTGTGGTCTTTGTGATATATGCCTTGTTGCTGGGCGCAACCGGAATGCTGTTCAACACGATCCCCAGCGGCTTTATTCCCAACCAGGACAAGCTTTACCTCTTTGCAGGCGCAACGCTGCCGCCTGGTGCTTCTCTGGCACGCTCCGAGGCGGTCGCACGTGAAATGTCAGCAATTGCCTTGACCGTCGAAGGCGTGGACTTCGCCAACTCCTATGTCGGCTTGAACGCCTTGCAAAGCACCACAACGCCTAACCTGGTGACCTCCTACATCTTGCTCAAGCCGTTTTCGCAGCGCTCACGCAGCGCCGAGCAAATCAATGCCGAGCTCAACGTCAAGTTTGCCGCCATCAAGGACGGTTCCGCCTATGCACTGCTGCCCCCGCCGATTCAGGGCTTGGGGAATGGCTCAGGCTACTCATTGTTTTTGACCGATCGCGGCGGGCTCGGGTATGCCGCGTTGCAAAAAGCGCTGGAGGCATTCCAGGCCGAAGTGGCGAGCACCCCGGGCATGACGTTCCCGGTCAGTTCCTATCAGTCCGACATACCGCAACTGGAAGTGAAACTGGATCGAACCAAAGCCCAGGCCCAAGGCATCGAACCCACAGCGGTCTTCGACACCTTGCAGACCTATCTGGGCTCCGTCTATGTGAATGACTTCAACATGCTGGGCCGCGTGTATCGGGTTATTGATCAGGCAGATACCGGCTTCAGGCAGAGCGCTGCAGACATCGGCAATTTGCGCGTGCGCAACGTGCACGGTGAGATGGTGCCGATCAGCTCGATGGTGGACATCGTGTCGACCTTCGGCCCGGATCCGGTCATGCGTTACAACGGCTACCCGGCCGCCGACCTGATTGGCGATGCCGACCCGCGCGTGTTGTCGTCAGGGGAAGTCATCAAAAAACTGGAGGAAATCGCTGCCCGAACGCTGCCTCGCGGTATCGAACTGGAGTGGACCGACCTGACTTACCAGCAGGTCACCCAAAGCAACACCGCCATCATCGTTTTCCCGATTGCCGTGATTCTCGCGTTCCTGGTGCTGGCAGCCCTTTACGAGAGCTGGACATTGCCTCTGGCCGTGATTCTTATCGTGCCGGTGTGCATGTTTGCAGCCCTGACCGGGGTATGGCTGGCGGGCGGCGACAACAATGTGTTCGTACAAGTAGGCCTGGTGGTGCTGATGGGGCTGGCGTGCAAAAACGCCATCCTGATCGTGGAATTCGCGCGTGAACTGGAGATGCAAGGCCGCAGCACCCTGGAGGCAGCACTGGAGTCCTGCCGTCTGCGCCTGCGTCCGATCGTCATGACCTCAGTGGCCTTTATTGCCGGGGCCGTCCCGCTGCTGATCGGAGCCGGGGCCGGTAGTGAAGTGCGGCATGCCACCGGCGTGACCGTGTTCTTCGGCATGCTCGGGGTGACGATCTTCGGACTGTTCCTGACGCCGGTGTTCTACGTGGTCCTGAGAAAACTGGGCGCCCGTGTCCCAGCCCATCCCTCGCACCTGTCACCCCATGCAGCGGAGGCCCTGCACCATGATTAAGCTAAAAAACTGGCCCCTGCCCGTCCTGTTGGCCCTCTTGCAAGGTTGCACCGTCGGACCTGACTTTCATCGGCCGCAGACACCCGACCTGCCTGCGACCTTTACCCGGACACAGGATCAAGAGACCGGACAAGCGCAGGCAAACGCGGCCGGCGCTGCGTTCTGGGAACGTTTTGAAGACCCTCAGCTCACCGCGCTGATAGAGACTACCCTGGCCGCCAACCATGACCTGCAAACAGCGCTGGCCAACTACGATGCGGCGAATGCGCTGCTGCGCCTCGCCCGGTTCGACCAGATCCCGACCGTCACGATGTCCGGGCAAGCGGGTCACCAGAGAGCCAGCACCGACGAAGCCAACGGTGCGCCCCGCAGCAATGATGTGTATGCCAACAAGGCTTCGCTGAGCTGGGAGCTGGACCTCGTGGGCCGGGTACGGCGCTCAGTAGAGTCCAGCAGGTCCGCCGCACAGGCCAAAGCCAGCGACCTGTACGCCATGCAGGTCGCAGTGGTCAGCCAGGTCGCGTCTACCTACATCGACCTGCGTGCTGCACAGAAAATGCTCAGGCTTTCGCAAGCGAATGCCGATAGCCAGAAGCAAACACTGGAGATCGTCCAGGGGCGGTTGCAAACCGGGCGTGGGTCGACTTACGACCTGTCCCGGGCACAGGCCCAGCTTGAGATATCACTGTCACGCCTCCCGCCCCTTCAGGCGCGAGTGGCCGTGGACAGGCACCGCCTGGCTGTACTCGCCGGCTTGCCACCCACCGCACTGGATGCACGACTGCAAGCCGATGCCGCGCTGCCGACGGCGCCGCAGGTCATCGAGCCCGACACACCTGCGCAAGTCATCCGGCGGCGCCCGGATGTCGCCTCAGCCGAGCAGCAGTTGCATGCCGCCACCGCACGCGTGGGCGTCGCCACGGCCGACCTCTTTCCACGGGTCAGCCTGGGCGCGGCTATCGGGACGTTTGCGTTCAATGGCGGCGGGCTTTACTCCGCAGGTGCCGAGTCGAACCTGGCGCTATTGGGCATAGACTGGTCCTTTCTGGACGTAGGCCGAGTCAAAAGCCGCATCGCCGCCTCCGACGCCGAAGCCGCGGCCCGCTTGGCGACGTATCAACAAACGGTGCTCAAAGCGCTGGAAGACGTCGAGAACTCACTGGTTCGCTTCAGCCGCAGCCAGGCTGAAAATGCCCGGCTGACGCGTGCGGCCAACGAGTTGAACACCGCGTCCAGCATAGCCAGCGCCCGCTACCAGGCTGGCGCCATTGAGCTCTTCGAACTGCTCGATGTGCAGCGAGCGCTGTACACCGCGCAGATCTCCCAAGCCGACAGTCAGGCACGCAGCAGCACCAGCGCAGTAGACCTGTTTGCATCCCTGGCCGGAGGCTGGCCAGAACATGCGCCTGCACCGCCCACCTCCATAAAGTGACCGATACGCCTGACGCCGGGTTTGCCCGGCGTCATGCGTTTAACGCTGTTCTTCACCGCTCTTACTTTTGGCCCGGCGCTGTCCTGGATGTGTCGGACGTGGTGAGTGCTTTATCGTCTGAGTCCACGACAAAAACGGCCAACAGTTTGGCAGGCTCGGTGGCGCTGGCATTGCGGCTTACGACGTGGTGCGCGCCCGGATTTTCGAACCAGCTTTGCCCCGCTTTGAAGACTTGCTTGGGCCCGTCATCGACTTGGGACTCAATGGCACCGGACACGACATAAGCGTAGATAAAGGCCGAATTGGCATGGGTGTGCGAAGGGGAAGCGGCGCCAGGCGCGTACTCGACTTCGACAGCGACCAACGACTTGCCTGGGATGTTTGGAATCGCGTGTGCAAAGTTGGGCCTCACGACTTCCGTCAGCTCATGTGCACTGGCAGGCGCGGCAACAGCCAAAAACACACTCCCTGACAGCGAGGCAGCAAGCGCAAAAATATTCATGGGTAGATCCTCTTACCTAGAGATTGACCCGTGAGTGTCAGCCCCGACCTGCCCGATTAAAAGAGCCATAAACGGGTTTTTCTTATGTGCCACGATGCTTGCCCGGCAGCGCTGCGAACTCGGCCTGTACGTGTATTGCAAGCAACGCAATCACCTCATTTAGCGTTTCGCCAACACTGAAATTATGGGGAGCGTGCCCACAGCGGATCATCAGCCATCAAGGCCGCCACCCAGTCAGTGAACACCCGGACCCTGGCCGACAAGTGCCGCGTGTAGGGGTAAACAATGGACATCGGCATGCTCGGCATTGTCCAGTCCGCAAGCACCTCTACCAGCGCACCACTGCTGAAGTGGGGCACGGCTTCTGCCGTGGGGATAAAGGCGACCCCAAGCCCCGCCAACGCCGCAGCGGCGGTGGCAGTGCCATTGTTGAAGTACATGGTCGGCGGGAGATCCAGCACATAGCGTTCCTCACCCCGCTGCAGGGTTGGTACAAAGCGCCTGTCAGTGGCCGGAAACTTGAACCCCAGATGCTGATGCCCGGCCAGGTCGGCGGGCACCTTGAGAGGCGGCGCTTTTGCCAGGTACGTCGGGGAGGCGCACAAGCAAAAATGCATTTGCCCTACGGGTCGGCAGACCTGATCCGGATCCGACACCGTACCGCCGCGAATGGCGCAATCCACGCCCTCCTGCACCAGATCCGTCACCCGTTCGCTGCAGCCGATATCAAGGTGGATATCCGGGAACCTGGCCGCGAAATCAGGCAGCGCCGGGACAATCAGCAGGATGCCAACCGGGGAAGGCATTTCGACTCGAACCCGACCGCGAACGATGTTGCGGCTTTTGGAAACAGACGCTTCCAGCTCGTCTACCTCGTCAATCAGCGCTCGGGCCCGGCTGTAATAGGCCGTGCCTTCGGTGGTGGGCGAAACCTTGCGGGTCGTACGGTGCAACAGCTTGATGCCAAGCAATTGCTCCAGTGCCTGCACCTGCCCCGAAATAGTGGTTTTAGCCAGCCCCAAAGACTCGGCTGCCCCGCTGAAACTCCCCACTTCGACAATGCGGCAGAACGCACGCATTGCCTCTAAACGGTCGAGCGCCATTGTACGAATTCCCGTAAGAACAAAACGATTTCGGCTAGTTTATCCGAGCTTTTTGAGTTCCTACAATTTGCCCATGCCACGGCAAGTGGCGACATTTAGAGGAAAACCCCATGAGCAACAAACGCATCAACTACTACGAAGCCGCCCCCAACGCCATGAAAGCAATGATGGGCATGGAGAAAGCCGCCTCTCAATCGATCCTGCCTGCTTCGCTGCGAGAGCTGGTGCGCATTCGCGCTTCGCAAATCAACGGCTGTGCTTACTGCATCGACATGCACACAGCAGACGCATTGAAAGCCGGAGAAACACCTCGCCGCCTGATGGCAATCAGCGCCTGGAAAGAAACCCCTTTTTTCGACGCCCGTGAACGTGCAGCGCTGCTGTGGACCGAAACGCTGACCCTGGTCGCAGAGCGCCACGCACCTGATGACATTTACCAAGCCGTGGCGACGCACTTTAACGAGCAAGAGCTTTCAGAGCTGACCTTTGTAATCGCTGCGATTAACGCCTGGAACCGCTTTGGCGTTGGTTTCGCCATGCAACCGCAATAAATGCCTCTGTCGCGGGGGCCAGGTCATCGCCTTACTGCCTTGTCCCCGCACAGCCATTAATGACTGAGTGTTAAGTACCCTTGGAGAACCGCCATGAAACTGGGGTTTGTCATGACATTGACGGCCGTAGCCCTGTTATCCGGGTGCTCGATTCCTGCTGCACCGTCAGCCGTTTCATCATTGAGTGGCCTTTATGGCCCACCTGAAAGCGCCAACACCGGGGCCACGGTCGAAATAGGCCAACAGCTGACTCTCGGCATCCTTTACAGCCAGAACACCCAGATCAATCGGGCCTACCTTGAGCATTACCAGGCCAACGCAGGCACAGGATTTGGCCAAAGCCTGCTGGTTCCGGCGATTCGTGATGCGTACATCGCCACGTCCAATCCTGACCTTGCTGTCGATTGGATAAAAAGCGCCCTGCAACGCCGATTTGGCACTGTCACCGTCTATCCGGACGTCGAAGCCCTGAAGGCTGCCAAACCTGACGTGATCGTGGTGATTGACACGCGTAGCCAGCTAATCACGCCGCGCAGTTCTGATATTGAATCGACCACAACGGCTTACTTCTATGACAAGCACTTGAACTACCTCGCCATGGCAACCGGTCATGATGCGACATCCCTGACGCCCGTGTGGGCGGGCAATAAACGCAGTGAAGACATTGTTCACGACATCACCCAGCAACAGAACGTCCAAATCAATGCACTGCACGACTTTGACCGGTCTTTAAATGACGTGCTGAGCCGGTAATGCCTTGTAGGAGCGAGCTTGCCTCGCGATCTTTTAAAAGTTCAAAAGATCGCGAGGCAAGCTCGCTCCTACAGGGGTCAACCGTTAGCCGCTAAACGCTCGAAGGCTTGCAGCACTTGCTCCGGGCATTCGAGCATCAGTTGGTGGCCGCAGGGCAATACCTGGTAGTGCGCGTTGGGCAGGTGGCGGGCAAGGGCTTCGCCGCCGCTGGCGGGGGTCAGGCCGTCGGTTTCGCCAGACACTACGTACACCGGCACATTCAGCCCGGCCAGGGCTTGGGCGTCGGGCCATTGGGCGTTGTTCATCAGGGCTTTGAACACGTCCAGGCGGTTGCGCTGGGCCAGGCCGTCCTCATAGTCGACCAACGCCGGATCAGCCTCGGGGTGCCAGGCGCGGGCGCGAAAGTCTTTGGCCAATATCGGCCGTATTAACGTCAGCAGCCAGTTCGGCAAACTCAACAACCCACCCGTTCCTACGGGGCGATGCAAGACGCTGCCCAGCAGCAACGCGCCGTCGATACGCAGCGCCGGTTGCTGGCGCGGCAATGCAAGCAAAGTGCTCATGGCCAGGCCGGTGCCGTAGGAGTGCGCCACGTACAGGTTGCGCGGCCCGGCATAGCGCTTGAGCACCGCCAGATTGTCGGCCACCAGTTCGTCCCAGGCGTAGGCGCTGGCGTCGCGCGGTTTGTCGCTGTCGCCGTGGCCGAGCAGGTCCCAGGCCACCAAGGTGTAGCCCTGCTCGCTCAAGTTGCGCCATAGCTCGCGCCACTGGTCTTTGTTGCCGCCGCTGCCATGGCCCAAAAACACCACGGTGTCGCGGTTGCCCTGATGCACGGCCACGCTCAGTCGTCGTCCGGGGCGCACGTCTATCAGTTGGCCACGCACCAGCGGCAAGTGGGCGAATCGGTTGGGGTCAGCCTTGGGCACTTTTGGCCTCCTGAGCGGCAAAATAATCGGGACGGGGCAGGCCTAGATGATCACGCAAGGTGCGGCCCTGATAAGCTCGGCGGAACAGACCACGACGCTGCAACTCGGGCACCACCTTGTCGACAAACGCATCCAGCGAACCGGGCAGATACGGCGGCATCACGTTAAAGCCATCGGCGGCGCCTTCGACAAACCATTGCTCCAGTGTGTCGGCCACGTGCCGCGCATCGCCCACCAGCACCAGATGCCCGCGTGCCGCTGCCATGCGCAAGTAAAGCTGGCGAATGCTCAAGCCTTCTGCTCGGGCCACACGGATCAGCAAGTCACGACGGCTGACCCCCGACTCGGTGGCGGGCAGCTCAGGCAGCGGCCCATCCAGCGCGAAGGCCGACAGGTCGGTGCCACCGGCAATGTCCGCGAGCAGCGACAGGCCCACTTCGGGCTGCACCAACCCTTGCAACTGATCAAACAAGGCCTGCGCTTCGTCCGCCGTGTCAGCGACGATGGGCATCACCCCCGGCATGATTTTGACCTGCTCGGCGCTGCGCCCGTACTGGGGCAACAGGGCCTTGAGGTCACGGTAAAAACGCTGGGCGCCCGCCAGCTCAGGTTGCGCGGTGAACACCACTTCGGCATGGGCCGCTGCCAGCTCGCAGCCTTCCCGTGAGGCACCGGCCAGCACTTGCACCGGCGCCACCCCGGCGCTGGCCCAGCGTTGCTGCACCTCGGCCAGAAAGCGGTGGGCCCGTTCATAGCGCCGGGCGTGTTCAAAGTGGCCGTCGCGCCCAAAGTTGAAGGCTTCGTTGGCATTGCTGGAGGTCACCAGGTTCCAGCCGCTGCGCTGCCCGCTGAGGGCTTCAAGAGACGTGAAGGACCGGGCCAGCGACTCAACCGAGTTGTAAGAGGTGGTCACCGTCGCCACCAGGCCAATGCGCTCGGTGACGGCGGCCAACCCCGCCAATAACGTCAGCGGCTCGAAGTGCTCGGTGCGCGACATGCGGCTCAGCGCCTCAACGCTGCCCGGCAACATGGCCAAGGTATCGGAGAGGAACAGCGCATCGAAACAGCCGCGCTCGGCGGTACGAGCCAGTTGCTGATAGTGGGCGACGTTCAGGCCGCCATCGGCCTGCGCTTCGGGGTGGCGCCAGCCCGCGATATGGTGCCCGGTGGCCATCAAAAACGCGTTGAGGCTCATCATCCGTTGGCTCATGGTGTGGCCTCCAGCGCCGGGGCATGCAGCGCAAAATCTTGCAGCAGCCTGCGGGTGTAAGGGTGATTCGGTTGGCCGAGCAGCGCGGCGGTCGCGCCCTGCTCCACCACTTGCCCGGCCTGCATCACGGCGATGCGGTCACTCAAGCGCGCCGCCACGCGCAGGTCGTGGGTGATGAAGACAATACTCAGCTTCAACCGCCGTTGCAGGTCCTCAAGCAATTCAAGAATTTGCACCTGAATCAGCGCATCGAGTGCCGACACGCATTCGTCTGCGATCAGCACTTTGGGCTCCACCGCCAAGGCCCGGGCGATGCCGATACGTTGGCGCTGGCCGCCGGAAAATTCATGGGGATAACGGTCCAGCGCCGTTTCTGGCAGGCCCACCAGACCCAGCACTTCGCGTGCTTTTTCTGCCGCCTGCGCCGGGCTGCGACCTTGGGCCAGCGGCCCGGTCATCAGTTGCGTGCCGATGCGCTGGCGCGGGTTGAGCGAGGCGAACGGGTCCTGAAAGATCATTTGCACCTCGCCACGCTGCTCGCGCAACCGCGCTTCAGGCAGGTCGGTGACGTCACGCCCGTGCCAGTGCAGGCTGCCGCCATCGCTGCGCAACAAACGCACCAGGCAGCGGCCCAAGGTCGATTTGCCCGAGCCGGATTCACCGACAATGCCCAGGGTTTCGCCTTCGGCCAGTTGCAGGTCGACACCCGCCAGCGCCCGTGTGGTGCGCCGCCCCCACCAACCGAGGCGGCGGCTGAAGTGTTTTTCCAGTTGCTGCGCCTGCAATACGGGCTTGCCCGGCGCCAGGGTCGGGCGCGGGTGGTCAGGGGCCGCAGACACCGCCGCAATCAACTGCCGTGTGTAGTCTTGCTGCGGCGCACCGAGCACCTGAGCCGCCGTGCCTGCTTCTACGTGATGGCCCTTTTGCAACACCAGCACGCGGTCGGCAATGGCCTCGACCACGGCAAAGTCGTGGGTGATAAACAGCATGGCCATGCCCTGCTCACGCTGGATGCGCCGCAGCAAATCGAGGATTTGCCGTTGCGTGGTCACGTCCAGCGCCGAGGTCGGCTCGTCCGCAATCAACAGCTTCGGCGCAAAGGCCAGCGCCATGGCGATCACCACGCGCTGACGCTGGCCACCGGACAACTCAAACGGGTAGGCATGGTAGAGCCGCTGCGGGTCCGGCAGGCCGACATAGCCGAGCAGCTCGACAACCCGAGCGCGGCGCTGGGCGCGGTCTTTCACGCCATGGGCCTGCAAGGTTTCGTCGATCTGTCGGCCCACACTGAGCAACGGGTTGAGCGCGCTCATTGGCTCTTGAAACACCATGCTGATGTCGCGCCCGCGCAGGGCGCGCATGGCCGGTTCATCCAGGGCGGCAAGGTCTTCGCCGCGCCAGCGCAGGGTGCCATGCTCGATTTTTAGAGGTGCTGGCAGCAGGCGCAGCAGGGCCTTGGCCAGCATCGACTTGCCCGAGCCGGACTCGCCCACAACACACAGGCATTCGCCTTCGCGCACGTGCAGCGACACGTCATGCAGCGCGTGGCTGCGGTCGCCGCCCGACGGCAAGGCGATGCGCAGGTGCTCGACGTCGAGCAAAATCGGTTGAGCTGCGCTCATGCGGAGTCTCCAGGGCGACGGGCAGGTTCAAAAGCAATGCGCAGGCCTTCGCCCACACGGTTAACCGCCAGCACGCAAAACAGAATCGCCAGCCCCGGCATCAGGCTCATCCACCAGGCGTCGCGCAGCATTCCGCGCGAGGCGTTGATCATGTAGCCCCAGCTCATGGCATCCGGGTCGCCAAGGCCAAGAAAGGCCAGCGCCGCCTCGGTGAGAATCGCCGTGGCCATCACAAAGCTCAACGTCACCAGCAACGGCGCCAAGGCATTGGGCAGGATTTGCCGAAAGACGATGGCCAACGGCGCTTGCCCCAGCACCCGCGCGGCCTGCACAAATTCACGCTGACGCAGGCTGAGGAACTCGCTGCGCACCAACCGCGCCACCGCAGGCCAGGCGACCAGCGCGATGGCCAACACGATGGTGCCCAGCGACGGCTCCAGCACCGCCACCAGAATCACTGCCAGCACCAGTTGCGGAATGATCTGGAAGAACTCGGCCACGCGCATCAGCACCGCGTCCAGCCAGCCGCCGAAGTAACCGGCCAATGCCCCCACCAGCAAGCCGGTGAGCAAGGTGGCCAGCGTCGCCAACACGCCCACCGACAGCGACACCCGGGCGCCGTACAGCAAGCCGGTGGCCAGGTCGCGGCCCAGCATGTCGCTGCCCAGCCAATGCCCGGCCAGGGTAAACGGCGCGAGCATGGGCGTGGTGTTCATCTCCCAGGGCGAGCCTTGGCAGAGCCACGGTGCCGCCACGGCCAGCAGGCCCAGCAGCAACAAAAAAACCGCGCCGATCAGCGCCGCAGGTTGCCCGATAAAACGTTGCCACACACTGGAATCCTTCATCGTGCTGCCCCTTCGGCGCCGATGCGCGGGTCGATCAGGCGGCAGGCCAAATCCGTGAGCAGGTTGAAACCGACCACCAACACCGAGATCAGCAAAAAGCCGCCCAGCAACACGCTGTAATCACGTTGGGACAGGGCGTCGTACATCAAGCGGCCGATGCCCGGCCAGGAATACACCACTTCAATCAGCAAGGCGCCGCTGGCCAGTTGCCCCAGTTGCAACCCGGCAAAGGTCACCACAGGCAGCAGCGCGTTGCGCAGCACGTGGGCGAAGACGATCCGTGACGGCGCCAGGCCTTTGGCACGGGCGGTGTAGACATGTTCCTGTTGCAGCGCCTCCAGGGTGGCGGCGCGGGTCAGGTGCACGTACAAAGCCAGGAACAGAAAGCTCAGCGACAGGCACGGCAGCACCAGATGGCGCAGCCGGTCGCCCAGCCAGGCGAAGCCGCTCAGGTCGGCGGCGACGGTCTGCATGCCGAACGCGGGCAGCCAGTCGAGCTTGACCGAGAACAACACGATCAACAGCATCGCCAGCCAGAACGGCGGCGTGCCGTACAACAACAGCGCACCGTTGGAAATCAGCCCGTCCAGCCAGCGGCGGCGCTGGCGGCTGAGCGCAGCCAACGCACCAAGGGCCACGCCGAAAAGTGACGAGATGACAAACGCCGAGCCCATCAGACTCAAGGTGGCGGGCAAGCGCTCGGACAACAAGTCCCAGACCGGCGCCTGATTGCGATACGAGTACCCCAGATCCAGGTGCGCCACCTGCCCCAAGTAGTGCAGTAACTGTTGCGGCAACGGCTGATCGAGCCCCATCTCACTGCGCAGCTTGGCGATGTACTGGGCATCGTCCACGCCCGCCTCACCGGCCATCAGTTGCGCCGGATCCCCCGGCGCCAAACGCACCAGCAAAAAGCTCAGCACCAGCACGCCAAGGATCATCAGCAGCGCACGCCCAAGGCGCGCGCCCAGGAACCACACGCCGCTCATGGCGCCGGGGCGTCCAGGTAGACGCTCTCGTAGTCTTCGTTAAGGCTGGTGGCGGTTTGCAGCAGGTTCTTCACCTGGCTGTGGAACAACGTCGGGTAGCGCATTTCAAAAATCGGCGCCACCGGCAGGTCGTCGTTGAGTTTGTGCTCCAGCTCGCTGTACACGCGAGTCCGCTCCGCGCCTTCAGGGGTGTCAGCAACCTTGCTCCACAGGTTGTCGACGTCCGGGTTGCTGTAGCCGCCGACGTTGGCGAACGGCGAGGTTTTAAGGATGTAGTCAGTGCGGTACAGGTAGGCGTTGACCAGGTACGGGTCGCCGATCTGGAAGATAAAGTTGTAGGTCAGGTCAAAGTCCCAATCGCTGACGCGCTGGAACCAGGTCGCCGCGTCCGACGTCACCACCTGCACTTTGAAACCCAGCGGCTGCAAGGCCTGGCGGGTGTACTCGGCCAGACGCTCCCAGGCGCCGCCTTTCTCACCGTTGAGCAAACGAATGCGCACCGCACCCACGTCCACCCCGGACTCAGCGATCAGCGCCTTGGCTTTGGCCAGGTCGTAGGCGTACTGCGGCAGTTGCGGGTCGTGGTAAGGCGAGCTGGAGGCGAAAGCACCGGGCGACACCTTGCCCGCACCAAAGAAGATGTTGTCGACGATAAACGGACGGTTCAGCGCATACAGAATCGCCTGACGAACCTTGGGGTTGTTCAGCGGTGGCTTGCGGGTGTTGAACTGCAAGTAGGCCAGCCCTGAGTACAGCTCCCAGCCCTTGTCCGAAGACTCCACGCCCGGCAGTGCGCCCAGGCGCTTGAGGTCGGAGTAGTCGGCATCGCCACTGCGCAGCACCTGCACGTCGTTGCGCTCAAAGGCGGCAGCACGCGAGGAGCCGTCCGGGATCACGTGAAAGACAATCGCGTCCAGGTGCGGCAACCCCTTTTTCCAGTAGTTGGGGTTTTTCACCAGCTTGATGTAAGCGCCGCGCTTCCACTCCTCAAACTTGAACGGCCCGGTGCCCACCGGCTTGAGGTTGTACGGGTTGCTGCGAAAATCGGTGCCCGCGTAGAGGTGCTCCGGGGCAATCGGGCGCAGGCCACTGCCGAGCAATGACAGGAACGGTGCGAAAGGTTTTTTCAGGTGGAAAACCACCTGGTGCGGCTGGCTGGCGTCGATGTTGTCGAGGTACTCCTCGAACACGCTGGCAATGCGTTTATCGACTTCAGGGTAGAAGGTGCCGAAGCTGAACTTCACGTCAGACGCCGTGAACGGCTTGCCGTCGTGCCATTGCACGTCGGGCTGCAATTCAAAGGTGTAGGTGAGGCCGTCCGGTGACACCGTCCAGCTGCGCGCCAGCACTGGCTTGGGCTTGAGGTCGGTGTCAAAGGTCAGCAAGCCCTGGAGGATCTTGCCGCTGACGTATTGGGTCGAGACATGGGTGACCACGCCGTGCATCAGCGACGGCGGCTCGGGCTGGGCGATCAGGTTGAGCACACCGCCGTCTTGCGGGGCGGCGTGAACGCTGGCGGCAAACACTGCGGCACTGGCCAGCAGGCCCAGGCGTTTGAGGGCAAGGCGCAGCGGCCCGGGGCGAGGCGGATGACGATGGGCTGGACTGGACATGCGAACTCCTGGCGTTAATTGCTCGGGGCACGCGGCCCCACTGCCAAGCAGTTTTGCAAGGGGTGTGCCACTCCCCGGCAGGCCGCCGAACCGGCGGCGCAGCGGTCTGCGGCGCGGGCGCATTGATGAAAAAACCACAGCTCCGGACCTGACTGTGGAAAAAGCAACAGTGGCCAATGTGTTGTTTCCCCCCCAGTGCGCCTGACTGCGCAGCCGCACGAACTGGCACAGCCCTTGCCCTGTACAACGGATCGACCTTTGAGCGGACACCTCGCATGTCACACGACTACCTCGGCAACCCCATCGACACCGACCACCCCTTGGCGCGTCAGGCGCTGGACGATTTCACCCTGGGTTTTCTCAGCTACCACCCGCGTGCCGAGGGGATTGTGGCCAGCGCCGAGCGCCACCCGGAATCGGCGCTGAGCAATGCGTTGGCCGGCATCCTGATGATGTTCAGCGAATCACCCGAAGGCCCGGTGCTGGCCGAGCGCTTTCGCGCAATCGCCGCGCAGGTGGCCGACCCGCAACCTCGGGCAGCGCTGTATGTGGCGCTGTTGCAGGCGTGGATCAACGAAGACCTCGACCAGGTGCTGCACCTCAGCGAAACGCTGCTCGACCAGTACCCCCGCGACCTGTTCGCGGCCAAGCTCAACCAGTACGTGGAGTTCAATCGCGGCAACTGGCCGGCGCTGCTGCGCATCGCCCTCAAGGCCGTAGCGGCCAGCGACGATATCGCCCAGAGCCACGGCATGCTGGCGTTCGCCTACGAGCAATGCCATTTGCTGGATGAGGCCGAAGCCAGTGCGCGCCGCGCCCTGCAACTGCAAGCGAGCGAACCTTGGGCACAACATGCGCTGGCCCACGTGATGCTGACCCAAGGGCGCATTGAAGAAGGCATCGGTTTTCTGGAAAGCGTCAGCCACCATTGGCAGGGGCTGAATTCGTTTATGTACACCCACAACTGGTGGCATCTGGCGCTGTTCTATTTGGCCCGTGGCGATCAGGCGCGGGTGCTGGAAATCTACGACCAGCATGTCTGGGGCGTGCTGCCGGCGTACTCCCAGGACCAGATCGGCGCGGTGTCGCTGCTGGCCCGTCTGGAGTTGGCCGGGATCGATGTGGGCGAGCGCTGGCAAGCCCTCGCGCCGTACTTGCAGGCCCGCCACCGCGATACCGTGCAGCCGTTTTTGAGCGTGCAATACCTGTATGGATTGGGCCGCGCAGGCAAGCCCGAGGCCGATCAATTACTGCACGCATTGCGCGAGCATGCGCGTGAGGCGCCAGTGTTCAGCCGGGCGGTCTGGGCCGAGGTCACCCTGCCGCTGGCCGAAGGGTTGCTGGCCCATGCCCGTGGTGAACACCGGCTGGCGCTGGAACGTTTGGGCGTGGCCCTGCCCCGGTTGAACGACATTGGCGGCAGCCATGCCCAGCGGGACCTGTTCGCCCAGATCGAACTGGACGCACGCCTGCACGCGCAAGACTGGGCCGGGGCGCAGCAGGTGCTGGAATTGCGTCGCCGTTATGACGGGCTGGATGTACCGACCAACCGGGCGCTGGAGCGGGTGTACCAGGCGCTGGGCTTGCCGACATTGGCGCAAGCCGCCGCAGCGCGGGTTGAGGCGGTGCTTAACACCCCACACACCCCATAACCCCCTGACACCCGTGGGAGCGGGCTTGCTCGCGATGCAGACAACTCGGTATCTCTGCCAGACCACGTTGATCCGATCGCGAGCAAGCCCGCTCCCACAGATTTGGGTGTTTCAGCGGCGGGCTTCGTACACGCCGCGGGCGATGGCGCGGGCCACGCAGGTGGCCGCCGCAGAGCCGATACGGCCGATATCGACCTGGCGGCGGGCGCCAGCGCTCAGTTCAACCTCTCCGCTGGCCAAGGCAAATACGGTGTCGCCATCGAACGGCAAGTGCGCCGGGCGCACCGCCATGGCGATGCCGTCCTGGGCCATGATGGCCACGCGTTTGCAATCGGCGGTGCTCATCTGTGCGGTGCTGGCGACCACCACCAGCGTGGTGTTGGCACCGGCTTGCAGGCGGCCCATGGAATCGAGCCGCGACAGTTCAGGCATCGGATCGTTGCAGTCCTGTTCGCCCTGCGGCCGCGCACCTCCGGCCTCGCCGGCGATTTCCCACGGCCACGCCCAGAAGGTTTCGCCATCGGGCATGTACACCGAGCCGATCGGGTTGGCCACCACCAACGCGGCAACCACAAGGCCGTCGCCCAAATCCAGCGAGGCCGAGCCCAAACCGCCTTGCAGCACGCCCGCCATAGCGCCCCGCCCCGCGCCCGCCGCCCCCAGGTCGAAATCTTCAGCGCAGTTGTTCAGCGCCTCAAAGCCCAGGCGACGATAAGGCGGCTCCAGCCCCCAGTCCTTGTCGCCGTCATTGGACAGGTCGTGCAACACGGCAGCCGGGACGATGGGGATGGCCGGTGCGCCCGCCTTCAAATGCAGGCCAACACCTTGCACCGACAACGCCGCCGTCACCGCATCCGCAGCGCCCAGGCCAAACACCGAGCCGCCAGAGAACACCAGCGCATGCAACTGCCCGACCATGTTCTCCGGCTCCAGCGCCGCCGACTCGCGCCCGCCCGGGCCGCCGCCACGAATGTCGACGCTGGCGGTCCACGGGCGATCGGTGCGGATCACCGTGACACCCGTCTCGACACGTTCATCGATGGCGTGGCCGACCAACAGGCCGGGGATGTCGGTGAGCAAGTTGCGGGGTCCGGGATGTGGCATTCAATCGCTTCCTGAAAAGGTGGTGGTACCCGATGTGGAGCAAGTGATGTGCCAAAGCCGCTAGCGCCGTCAACAGCCGGTTTGCCGCCCACTGCCCCTGTAGAAAAAACAACACCCTGATCGGGCATTGCTACAAAAACACCAACCCCGCTCACACCCGCCCTGCAAGCCGTTGTTAACAAAGGCTTTTCAACAATGGCACAGCCCTTGCTCAAGGCCTTTGCACCAGAGCTTGAGACTGATGCCCCAGAGCATCCGCAACAAGCCGCTACTGACCACTATTTTGCGACGCCAATGCCGTCGCCTTACCCGACAAGGTTGGCCACCCAGCAGGGCGCGAACCGGGGAACACACTGGAGCCTTCGTACCATGACTTCTTCACGTATCACGGGTTTACCCCAGCCGCGCAAGATCTTCGCTCGCAGCCTGTTGTTTCTTGCGGTGTGCGAAGCCGCGACGGCCGCAAGCCCGCTGCTGGCCGCCGAGAGCAAGAGCGACAACCCGCTGGACACCGTCGTGGTGGTCGGCAACCGTGGCCAGGCCCGTACCCTGGCCGAAAGCACCGCGCCGGTGGACGTGATCTCGTCCCAGCAGTTGCTGGCCACCGGCGAGCCTGACCTGACCCGCGCCCTGAACCGCGTGTTGCCGTCCATCAACCTGCCTGCATCGTCCGGCTATGGTTCCGCGTCGGTGGTGCGCCCCATCAGCCTGCGCGGCCTGAACGGCGACCAGGTGCTGGTGCTGGTCAACGGCAAGCGCCGCCACAACAGCGCCCTGCTCAACAACGGCACGTCGCTGAACTCCGGCTCGCAGCCGGTCGACCTGGATATGATCCCCACCGCGTTGATCGATCATGTCGAGATCCTGCGTGACGGCGCCTCGGCCCAGTACGGCTCGGATGCCATCGCCGGGGTGATCAACATCGTCCTCAAACAGACCGACCACGGCGGCAGCCTGAAAACCACCTACGGCCAGAACTACCAAAACGGTGACGGCGAAACCATCCGCCAGACCGGCGACGTCGGCCTTGCCCTGCCCAATGACGGCTTTATCAACTTTGGCCTGGACGTGCGCCACCAGAAAGTCTCCGACCGCTCCGACAAAGCCCCGTACACCGACAGCGCGGGCAACACCAGCCTGGAACACACCTATTACGGCACCGGCCTGCCCGAGGCGCGCAACTTCAGCTTGGGCTACAACGCCGAGCTGCCAGTCAGCGATGACCTGACCCTGTACTCGTTCTCGACCTACACCCGGCGCAACTCGGAAAAGCCCCTGGCCTTCCACCAGCCCGCCAGCTTTGACGGCATTGCCACACCGTTCCCGGAAGGGATCGAAGACACCCTGCGCTTTATCGAAAACGACTTCCAGGTGGCCTTCGGTGGCAAAGGCACCGTCGCCGGTTGGGACTACGACCTGTCCAGCACTTACGGCCAGGACCACGCCGAAGCCACCCTGCGCCACACCTACAACCTGAGCTACGGCCCTGACTCGCCGACCTCAGTCGACACCGGGGTGAAGACCTTCAGCCAGTGGACCAACAACCTTGACCTGACCCGCGCCTTCGACTTTGGCCTGGCCAAACCGACGCAGATTTCATGGGGCCTGGAACAACGCTACGAGAACTACAAAATCGGCAAGGGCGACTACGCCTCTTACGCCAGCGGCCCGTTTGACACAGGCGTCAGCGGCAATCCGATTGCGCCGGGGACTATCTCCGGTGCTGGCACCACGCCTGCCGACGCCGACCAAAAAGGCCGCACCAGCCTAGCGGCTTACGGCGAGATCGGTCAGGACCTGACCGACAAATGGCACGTCGATCTGGCCGGTCGTTACGAGCATTACAACGACGGCTCGGGCACCACCACCAACGGCAAAATCGCCACCCGCTATCAGTTGACGCCGATCCTCGCCGTGCGCGGCAGCGTCAGCACAGGTTTCCGTGCGCCTTCGCTGGCCCAGCAGATCTACAGCTCCACCTCGCAGACCAGCGTCAACGGCAACCTGTTCAACTACCGCAACGTGGCCGTCGACTCTGAAGTGGCCAAAGCCCTGGGGGCCACCACCCTCAAACCGGAGAAATCCACCAACTTCGCCCTCGGCCTGACCCTGCAACCGACCGATGCCACCAGCATCACCCTTGATGCCTACCAGATCAAAATCAAGGACCGCATCGACCAGACCGGCTACCTCGGCGGCACGCCGCAAATCGACGCCATCCTCGGCGCCGCCGGGCTGCCGACCAACCAGGCGGTGACTTACTTCACCAACGCACTGGACACCACCACCCGCGGCATCGACCTGATCGGTGACTACCGCCAGAACCTGGGCGCCTACGGCAACCTGCGCTACACCCTGGGC
The DNA here is from genome assembly GCF_009600325.1 of Pseudomonas sp. FSL R10-2189. Classification (NCBI taxonomy): domain Bacteria; kingdom Pseudomonadati; phylum Pseudomonadota; class Gammaproteobacteria; order Pseudomonadales; family Pseudomonadaceae; genus Pseudomonas; species Pseudomonas sp. FSL R10-2189. The sequence goes on along the minus strand of NZ_WIVZ01000005.1, from coordinate 134,842 downwards.
TTTAACTGGAACACCACTGAAATTGACGACATCCACGCCTCGCCCCTGGCCCAGGCCACCCTCGGCCCGGACGGCGGCTACAACCGTCAGCGCCAGGGCAACCTCAAGCACGGCAACCCGGAATCCAAGCTGATTCTGGGCACCACCTGGACCATCAACAAGTTTGATATCGGCCTCAACCTGACCCGCTACGGCGAGTACACCCAGTACGGCACCGCCGAGATTTACGACCGCACGTTCTCGCCAGCCTGGATCACCGACCTCAACGTGGACTACCACCTGACCTCCAGCCTGACCCTGACGGCGGGCGCCAACAACCTGTTCAACATCTACCCGGAACGCACAAACCTGCCGAGCAGCTCGGGCGCCTTCCCGTACGGCAACTTCTCGCCTTACGGCACCACCGGCGGCTACTGGTACACCTGCGTGACGTACAACTTCTGACCCATTGCCCTGCCGCCCCAGCGGCGGCAGGGCTTTGCCGAACACTTGCACGGAGGCTGTCATGACCCGCCGTACCGACCCATTGATACTGGGTGCCTGTTTCACCGCCAACACCCGTCGCCCGGACTTCGAGCGCCTAAAGGCCCTCGCCCGCAGCGCCGAGCGCGGCACATTCGCTGCACTGAGCTTCACCGAACCGCCCGAACAGTTTGAAGCGCTGACCTTGATGTCGGCGCTGGCCGCCGTCACCGAGCACATTGGCCTCATCGCCAGCCCGCACGACAACGAGCCGTACCACATCGCCCGCAAACTCGCCTCCCTCGACCACCTGTCCAACGGCCGCGCCGCCTGGGGCGTAGCCAGCGAGCCGTCCAGCCAACGCGCAAACGAGCGCCACGACCTGGTGAATGATCTGTGGGACAGCTGGGACGACGACGCTTTTATCCGTGACAAAGCCAGCGGCCGCTATTTTGACCCCGGCAAACTGCACACCCTCAACCATAAGGGCGAACACTTCTCGGTGCGCGGCCCGCTGAACGTCGCCCGCCCGCCGCAAGGCCACCCGCTGCGGGTGCACACTCTCGCATCAGAAGCGGACACCGCCTTGGCCATCCGTGTGGCTGACGTGATCATCACCGGGCACCGCGACCTGCCCGCTGCCCAAGCCTTCTATCAGGACATCAAACAGCGTGCCGCTGCCTTGGGCCGCAACCCTGAACACCTCAAGATTCTGACCACGGTCAACCCGCTGGGTAGCGCGCACAATGACATCGCCGAGCACTTAGAAAACGGGTTCCAGACCCGCGCCTGCGATGGTTTTAATCTGCTGTTCACCGACGCGCCCGACGCCATCGACAGCTTCGTCGAGCATGTGATTCCATTGCTGCAACACCGCGGGCTGTTGCGCCACAGCTACAGCGGCAGCACCCTGCGCGAGCACTTGGGCCTGCCGCGACCGAGCAACCGTTTCAGTGCCAGCATCCACCCCGTGACGGAACCTGCCCATGCCTCTTGAATTCAGCTGGCAACTGCCGCTCTGCGCAGCGGGTGCGGTGCCCGACTGGACGGCGCAGCCAGGGCACTGGATTCAGTTGGCCCAAGCCGTCGAATACGCAGGCGTTGATGGCCTGTGGATACCCGGCGGCTCCCAGTGTGCCGACAGCCTGGGCGTGGCCGCCGCGCTGTGCGCACATACCCGCCACCTGCAACTGACGGTCAGCGTACCGCCGCAAGTGATGCTCCCCGCCGCGCTGGCCAGCACCGTGCAAAGCCTGCAATCGATCAGCAGCAACCGCGTGCGCCTGCACCTGCCGGACAGCCAGCAGAGCACCGCGCGTCACACCTTCGACGACTGGCTCAATCGTGACCAGCGCAGCGAAAGCATCGGAGAATACCTCGACATCCTCGGGCGCCTGTTGCGCGGCGACGACGGTGGTTTCACCTACAGCGGCCGCTACTTCCAACTGGAAAACGCCGGTTATGCCCGCCGCGACTTGCCCGCCCCGGCCATCGTCCTCAACGACAGCCAGAGCCCGGCGCTGATTGCCAGCCAGGCACAGGTTTGCCTGTTGCGGGCGGCGGCGCCTGCACAGTTGCGCCAGGCCATCGAGCGCCAGCGCGCCGCCAGCGTTGAGCCGTCAACACCACTCGCGTTTGCCTGCACCTTCGGGCTGATCCTCGCCGACACCGAAGCGCAGGCCTGGGAGGCCGCCGCCCGGCAAATACCGACGCTACCGGCCGCCCCGACCAGCGAAGCCGAAAGCGTGCTGCGCCTGCAACGCGGTGGCCACCCGCTGCGCCATTTCGAGGTCCATCCCAATCTGCTGCAAACGGCGCCGGGGCAACCGGCCTACTTGATTGGCACCCCGCAACAACTTGCCACCCGCCTGCAAGAACTGCATGGGCTGGGGATCGAACATATCGTGATTCAGAGCCAGCCGTCGGTCAGCGACGTGCTGCGCTTTGGTGAACAGGTCCTGCCCCTGCTGGCAGCTCAGGGCCTGCGCAAGGAGAACGTCTGACATGCCCACATCCGCTAACGGGGCCATCGAGATTGACTGGTTCCTGCCCACCAACGGCGACGGCCGCCACCTGACCAGCAGCGGCCTGCCCAGTGTCGGGTTGTTCCAGCAGGGCGAACGCGCGCCCACCCTCGACTACCTGCGCCAAGTGGTGCGGGCGGCCGAATTGGGTGACTTCGACGGCATCATGGTGCCGACCGCCAGCGGTTTCGAAGACCCTTGGTTGATCACCGCCGTGCTGGCCCAGGAAGTGCGCCGCCTGCGCTTTTTGCTGACCGTGCGCCCCGGCCTCGAACTGCCCGCCTACAGCGCCCACCGTGCTGCCACCTTGCAGTTGCTCAGCGACGGGCGTCTGGATTTGCATGTGGTCAGCGGTTCGAGCCGGTTTGAGCAGCGCTCGCTGGGGGATTTTCTGGAGCATGACGAGCGCTATGCACGCACCGCCGAGTTTCTTGAAGTGTTCCAGTCCGTGTGGAGCGGTCGCAACCAGCCCTATCACGGGCGCTATTACCGCAGCGCAGGCGGCGCCCCCATCGCGCCCCAGGCACCGGCGCCCGCGATCTATTTTGGTGGCGCTTCGCAGGCCGCCGAACAGGTCGGCGCGGCCCATGCGCAAACCTACCTGATGTGGTGCGAGCCCCCGGCGATGATCGCTGAGCGCATCCTGCACATGCGCGAACGCGCCGCCGCCCGCGGGCGCACTTTGCGCTTTGGTCTGCGCGTGCACGTGTTCGCCGCGCCCACCGACGATGAAGCCTGGACGCACGTCGAACAGCTGCTGGAAGAGATCCCCAAAGAGGCCATCGAACGGGCGCAGTTACAGATGGCCGCGTATGAGTCGGTGGGCCAGACCCGCCAGACCGGGCTGGTCAAAGGTCGCGGACGGCGCGCGCGGGAACTGGAAGTGTCGGCCAACCTCTGGGCCGGTGTCGGCCTGGTGCGTGGCGGTGCGGGTACTGCGCTGGTGGGCAGCTATGAACACGTCGCCCAGCGCATCGAGGAGTACTACCAACTGGGCGTGGAGTGTTTTGTGCTGTCGGGTTTCCCGCACCTGGAAGAGGCGATCCACCAGGGCGCGGAATTGCTGCCACTGTTACGACGCATCGCCCGCACTTAGCTCGGTGCGCGCCCCTTGAGCATCCCGTGATTGACCAGCAAGGTGCGCATGGCATTACGGGTGATGCCCAGCAGCGCGGCGGTGCGCAACTGGTTGAAACCGCAAAAGGCAAAGGCCTCGCGCACGATCAAGTCTTCAATGTCATGCAGCAGGGTGTCCCCCGGCACCTCGAACAAACGCAGCAACTGCTCACGCATCACCTCTTGCGGCAGCTTGCTCACCGTACTCACCCCGGACTTGACCACGCTGAGCCCGCCTGAAAACTTCAGGTGCTCCGGGCGGATCGGCTTGTCACCGGCCACCAGCAACGCCAGGTGCACGACGTTTTCCAGCTCACGAATATTGCCCGGCCACGGGTAATCCAGCAGCGCTTGCGTCGCGGATTCGGAGAGCATCGGTTCATTGATCTTCAAGCGCGCGCTGTAAAGGCGGCGGAAGTGTTCCACCAGCGGCAGGATATCCAGCGGGCGCTCACGCAGCGGCAACACCGAAACTTGGGCGACGTTGACCCGGTAAAACAAATCGAGACGGAAATTACCCGCCTCCACCGCTTGCTCCAGATCGACGTTGGTGGCGGTCACCAGCCGTACATCAATCTTCACCGGCTTGCGCGAGCCGACGCGCACCACCTCCTGCTCCTGCAACACGCGCAGCAGCTTGACCTGCAACGGCAACGGCAGATCACCAATTTCATCGAGAAACAGCGTGCCGCCATCGGCCTCTTCGAACCAGCCCGCGCGCCGCCCGGTGGCCCCGGAAAAGGCCCCGGCTTCATGGCCGAAAAACTCGCTCTCGGCGAGGGTCTCACTGATCGCCCCGCAGTTAACCGCAACAAAGGCGCCACGCCGGCCACTGGCCGCGTGCAAATAACGGGCAACCAGCTCCTTGCCGGTACCGGTTTCGCCATTGATCAACACCGGCACCTCACTCGGCCCCACCTGCTGCAAAAAATCCAGCAACTGGCGCGAACGCGGGTCGGCAAACACCAGGGCCTTGGCCCGGATAGACAGGGGGTCCTTTTCACCCTGAGGGAACGTCAAAATCGGGGTCGAATGTCCCAGGGGGCCGCTCATGGCAAGGAATTCCAGCGTAGGTAACGATCGAAGGTAGCGATACTTTACCGAGCGCGGGTTATAGCCAGAAATACTTAAAAAGAATTACGACCAAACTTTTCTGGATATTGGTGGATACAAGAAAGATCAAAGGATCGCGAGCAAGCTCGCTCCTACAGTTTGTGTGTGCATGCAACAGTCGTCGGCTCTTGCGCAACAAGAAGGCATACACCGCCCCCTGTAGGAGCGAGCTTGCCTCGCGATCTTTTAAACGATCGCGAGGCAATGCGGGGCAGGCGTGTTTACGCCTGTTGCGAGCCCTGGACCTTGACGATCCAGCCAGCCGGAGCTTCGACGTCGCCGGACTGGATGCCGGTGAGTTCGTTGTACAGACGTTGTGTCACCGGACCTACTTCTGTCTCGCTGTGGAAGACGTGCAGTTTGTCGCGGTACTGGATGCCACCAATCGGGGTGATGACGGCAGCGGTGCCGCACGCGCCCGCTTCAGTGAAGCGGTCCAGCTCGTCTACGCGTACATCGCCTTCAACCACGGTCAGGCCCAGACGCTCTTTGGCCAGTGCGATCAACGACAAACGCGTGATGCCCGGCAGTACCGAGGCCGAACGCGGGGTCACGAATTGTTTGTCTTTGGTGATGGCAAAGAAGTTGGCCGAGCCGACTTCTTCAATGTGGGTGTGGGTCAGCGGGTCCAGGTAGATGCAATCTGCAAAACCGGCCTTTTTGGCTTCGGAACCCGGCAGCAGGCTGGCCGCGTAGTTACCACCCACTTTGGCAGCACCGGTGCCATTTGGCGCGGCGCGGTCGTAGTCGGAGATCATGAAGTTGCAAGGCTTCATACCGCCTTTGAAGTACGGGCCTACCGGGATGCAGAACACGCTGAAAATGAATTCAGGGGCCGTGCGCACGCCGATGTTGTCGCCCACGCCAATCACGAATGGACGCAAGTACAGCGCGCCACCCGAACCGTACGGCGGGATGAACTGTTCGTTGGCTTTGACCACCTGGGTACACGCGTCGATGAACTGCTCAACCGGCACATGCGGCATCATCAAACGGTCGCAGCTGCGTTGCATGCGCAGGGCGTTTTGATCCGGGCGGAACAAGTTGATCGACCCGTCTTTGCAGCGATAGGCCTTCAGGCCTTCGAAGCACTGTTGCCCATAGTGCAGGGCGGTGGACCCTTCGCTGATGTGCAGCACGTTGTCTTCAGTCAGAACGCCGTTGTCCCATTTGTCGTCGCTCCAGCGAGACAGGTAGCGATAGTCGGTTTTGATGTAATTGAAGCCCAATGTGCTCCAGTCGATACTCGGGACAGACATGATTACCTCGAAAGCTGTTCTTGGCAGGTTATGCGGCATCGGCAAGGTCGATGCCTTTATTACGGGCCAGTGTGCCAGCCACTTACGGCCAGCGCACCGGGGTCATTCAGTATTTGCGAAAAATAACGTGCGGTTCGTCGCGTTGAGCCCTGAAGGCCGAACCAAAGTGGCCATTTTTATTGCACGGAAAAACCGGTTAGGCAAGTGTCTCGATGGCGGCTGCCTGCCATCAATGGCCCGCGTTGTCGTCCGGTTCAATCCCCAATGACTTGATCAGGTCATCTGCCCGCTCATCGGCACCCGGTTCATCGGCGCGCCACCAACGGCTGGAAACACGCATGGTGTAGCGGCGCCGATATTCAGAGGGCGTGACCCCGGTGGCGCGCCGAAACAGGCGGCGGAAGGCACTGGCATCCTGGTAGCCGCAATATTCCATGACCTCAGTCAGGTCGATCAGCGTCACTTCCAGCAGCTGTTTGGCCCGCTCCACACGCAGGCGGTGCAGGTAGTCCAGCGGGGTCATGCCTTCGACTTCCTTGAAATGCCGCAACAAGGTGCGCGGGCTGGCGGTCGCGGCCTGGGCCACGCGCTCAAGGCTGTAGGGCGTCTGAATATGCTGCTGTAGCCAGTGCTTGGCGCGAAACACCACACTGTCGCGAGTTTTCACCGAGATACCGGGAAAGTTCAGGCCCGACTGTTCAAAACGCATGGGGTGATAGAGCAGCCCGTTGGTCGCAATTTGCGCCATTTCTTCGCCCGCGAAATGGCGAATCAGTTCAACCACCAAGTCGCAGACCGCCGCCGGTGCCCCGGCAGTAAAAACCGGGCCATCCACCACAACCGGGCCTTCCATCGCCATCTGCACGGCGGGGAAGCTGGACGCAAACCAGTTGGCAATCATCCACGTGACCGTGGCGCGCCGACCATTGAGCACCCCGGCGCGCGCCAACATCACAGGGCCGTTGAAGCTGGCAGCGATCACCCGGCCCTGGGAGTGGTAGCGGGCGATGCAGTCCAGCTCTTCGCTGCATTGGTCGAGCACATGGTTGAGGTCGGGGACGCTTTTCATCTGCACGCCCGGAACAAACAGCGCAGTTTGCGAGGGTCGCAAGGTTTTGCGCCCCCCGGCAGGCGACTGCATGGCCGTCATCCAGTCGGGCAGCGGCAGTTCATTACCCGCCGCATCAATAAGCCGCCAATGAAAGAACGCCCCGCGCTTGTCGGGGTTACGCATCTGCCAGAGCGTGTTGAAGGTGCGCAGAATATCGATAACGCTGAACAGCGTCCCGGCCATGCTGTGCGGGCCGTGGAGCAAATCAATACGGACGTTCATGGGCTAACCCGGCGATATTGGACTTATTGTTGGCGATATTAGCTTTACCTCTGTGCCTTGTCTGCCAGCGCCACTTGCCACACCTCCCTCGAACCTTATCCCTGCCAGTTCAAAGCAGCCGGACAAAGCCCACGCCAAGCGCTGCGCGGGCGGTTTACCTCGTGTTTTGGCTGGCGATATTGGCCCTATCGCTGTCGGTATTCGCCGTATTACCGCCCGACCTTGGGCGATAGACTGAAAACGCCTGGCATCCCACAAAAACAAAACGAAGGTAGTGCTCAGTGAACACAACAATAAGAAAAGCGTGGGCCAAGGCTGGCAAACCCGTCATGACGGGACTCTCCACAGCGCTGCTCAGCGCAGGCATGACAGCCCCGGTATCAGGGGGCGAACGGGTGTTCGGTGATTTGCGATCCGGGCTCGGCCCAGGAATCGAATGGCAGCAGGACGACACCCGCCTGACCGTTAAAGGCGCTGTGAAACTGGGCACAGTGCGGCGCATGGACAACCCGAGCCACCGCCTGACCAGCACCGAATACGGCATGAACCTGTTCAACGACGGCGACCTCAACTACAAGCGCGGCGATGCCGTGTCGACGTCGCTGGAAACCTACCTGCAAGCCGACCTCAGCCACCGCAACCTCGGCGTGTTTGTCAGCGCCAAAGGCTGGTACGACTACGCACAAAAAAACCAGGACGTGGACTATGGCAGCGTCCCGAACGGCTATCGCTCCGGCAAACCCTTGAGTGATGACGGTTTCGACTCGCTGGCGCGGTTTTCCAACGCGGTCATCGACGATGCCTATGTGTATGGCAACTTCCAGCCGGGCGGGCATGACCTGTTGGTCCGGCTTGGCGATCAGGCGATCCCTTGGGTGACACCGACCACCATAGGCGGCGGCCTGCAGGCTGTGAACGCATTCGACTGGGCCGCCGCCCGGCGCAGCACCTCGATTGCCGAAGCCCGCACCGTGGCGATGCCCGCGCTTTACGCCAAGCTGGCCCTGACCGACAACCTGAGCGTCGATGCTTTTAATCAGTTTGAGTTGCGCCCCAATGCCTACCCCGGTTGCGGCACGTTCCTGTCGACCAGCGATTACGCGCAACCCGGATGCAACCAGTTTTTACTCAACGGCAGCATCCTCAGTTCGCTGGCCGGCCGGCCGATCTTTACCCCGGACGGCCAAGCCCTGAACAACCCCCTGGACAGTGTGGCCCGTGGCCCCGACCATCGGCCCAGCGACAACCAATACGGCGCTGGCCTGCACTACTTGTGGGACAACGTCGGCATGTTCGGCTTGTATTTCGCCGACTACACCAGCCGCGATGCCATCACCCAAGTGGTGCGCACAGGGCCCGGCGTGCTGACACCTCCGGCCGCCAACCTGGGCCAGGCCACACCCACCGGCGTGGCCGCGTATTACCAGCGCGCCTTTGCGACCCATATCCGCCTGTACGCGCTTAACTTCAAGACCCGGCTCCCGGACGGCACCGGGATTTATGCCGAATACAGCTACCGGCCCAACCAGCCCATTGCCTGGAACGGCTCGGACTTCATCACCGGTTTGCTGGGCGGCAGCGGCCCCTTTGCGTACCTGACTAAAACCCCGACCGGCTATTTGGCGCCCGGCTATGACCGCTTTCGCGTCAGCCAATTCAACCTTGGCGCCAGCCGTCCGTTCGGCCACGTGTTGGGCGGTGACATGAAGCTGTCGGCCGAAGCCGGGTTCAAGTATGTGCATGACCTGCCGGACACCGACGAGCGCCGCTACGGCCGCCCCGGGTTTGGCAGCGCGCCCTACGGCGAGAACGCGAAATGCACGGGCCCGGCGGCTAAATGCTCAATGGACGGGTTTGTCACACCGTTTTCCTGGGGCACCCGCGCCAAAGCCGAAATCCACTATAAAAATGTGTTGCCGGGGCTAGATCTGACGCCTTCGCTGGCGGTGCTCTATGACGTTAAAGGGCATGCCTATGACGGCGTGTTTTCCGAAGGCCGCTACGCGCAGGTGCTGGGCGTACAGGGCGAATATCAAAAAACCTACACCTTCAACGTCAGCTACCTGAACACCGGTGGCGGCGATTACAACCTGGTCGCCGATCGCAGCATGTTTGAGGCCAGTGTCGGCATCCGCTTCTGAGCGCCCCAATTGAAAAGGCCATCCCCATGCACTCATTGACCGATAAACGCCGCCCGCTGGTGGTCGCACTGCTGATGACCGTGGTCATTATCAGCGTGCTGGATAAAACCATTTTTGCCTTTGCCGGCCCGCAGATCATTGACGAACTCAAGCTCACCGCCGAGCAGTTCGGCTTTATCAGCAGTGCGTTTTTCTTTTTGTATTCGATCTCCGGCGTGCTGGTGGGCTTTGTGGCCAACCGCATGCCCAGCCGCTGGATCCTCTCAGGCATGGCCCTGGTGTGGATGACTGCGCAATTGCTCGCGGCCCTGTCCACGACGTTTATCAGCCTGTTGGCCAGCCGCGTGCTGCTCGGTGCCGGTTGCGGGCCGGGCACCGCCGTCACCCAGCACGCCTGCTTCAAATGGTATGCCACCCGCGAGCGGGTCTTGCCGGCCGCGCTGATTCAGGTGGCAATCATGCTCGGCGCCATCGCCGGGGCGCTGGCCTTGCCCAAATTGATAGAGCATTACGGCTGGCGCACAGGGTATGTACTGCTGGCCGGTATCGGCCTGATCTGGCTGCTGCTGTGGCAACTGTATGGCCGCGAAGGGCAGCACGATGACACCAAAACCGCCAACGGCGAGGCCTTGCCGACGCTGCCTTATGCCCGCTTGTTGCTCAACCGCACCTTTGTCTGCATCACCTTGGTCGCTTTTTGCAGTTACCTGCCCAACGCCCTGCTCTACAGCTGGCTGCCGACGTACCTGCAAAAAGGGTTGGGCATGACGCCGATGCAATCCGGTTACCTGGTACTTGCCACCACCCTGGGGGTGATTGCCATCAACCTGCTGGTCTCAAGCCTGGCCCAACGCGCCATGAAACGCGGCGCCAGCATCCGCAAGGCGATGGTGGTGCCACCGCTGCTGGCCTGCCTGATTGCGGGCGTTGCGTACATCGTCATGGGCTTTACCACCACGGCCCTGACCGTGACGCTGGGCTTGTTCTTGCTGGGCAGCATTCTGCTCAACCTGTTGTCTGCGTTTGGTTTCAGTATCGTTGCCCACATCGCACCGGCCCGCCAACGCGGCAGCATGCTGGCCATCCATATCGCCTTGATGACCACGGCCGGCATGCTCGCGCCCCTGGTGGTCGGGCAAGCCATTGGCTGGCAGCACGGCGATCTGGTGAACGGCTTCGAACTGGCCATCGGCCTGTTTGGCATCACCCTGTTGGTCTTCAGCGTACTTGGGCTGCTGTTGATCGACCCGGAGCGCACCCGTCGCGAGCTCAATGCCAACACTCCCCTTGCAGGTTTACCGGCCGCCAGCCCGGCCTAGCCTGCGCGTCATGACACCTCCCGACTTTGCATAGGAACTGCTTGATGGACTTATCCTGCTTTTCACAGAGCTACGCCCAAGCGCGGCAAAAATTCCTTGAGGCCTGCTCCAATGCAGATCTCAAGGTGGAGTCTCACCTTCATCCGCTGGCCGGTAAGGAGGGAGAAGAACTGGCCATTGATGTGGCGCTTTCAGGCTCGCCCTGTGCGGCCAACTTGCTGGTCGTGAGCAGCGGCGTCCACGGTGTTGAAGGCTTTTGCGGCTCGGCGGTGCAAGTCGATCACCTGCGTGACCGCAACTGGCTGCATGACAGCCACCGAGAGAATGTGGCCGTGTTGTATCTGCATGCGCTCAACCCTTATGGCTTCTCTTGGCTGCGCCGGGTCAACGAAGACAACGTCGACCTCAATCGCAACTTCAGTGACTTCAGCCAGCCGCTGCCCGCTCATTCCCCTTACCGCGCCCTCGCCTCGTGGCTGGTGCCAAAGCGCCAACCGCCGACGCTGCTCAGCACCCTGGGGCTGGCGGGTTACGCCTTGCGTCACGGGCCTAAAGCGCTGCAAACAGCCATCACCAGCGGCCAGCACATCGACCCGCGCGGTCTGTTTTTTGCGGGTACTCAACCCACCTGGAGCAACCTGCAACTGCGCCAGATCATCCGCCGCCTGGGCAGCCATTGCCAACGCATCGGCTGGATCGACGTGCACACGGGGCTCGGCCCGTATGGCGTGGGCGAGCGCATTTACAAAGGGCACACCACCTCAAACGACATTGCCCGGGCGCGCGAATGGTGGGGGCCGCAGGTCACCTCCAGCGAAGACGGCTCGTCGTCCTCTGCCGTGCTCAACGGCACGCTGGACCTGGCCGTAATGCAAGAGTGCCCGCTGGCCCAATACAACGGCTTGACCCTGGAATACGGCACCAAACCCGGCCCGGCCGTGCTCAACGCACTGCGCGCCGATCAATGGTTGCAGAACAATCCACAGGCTAATGACACCCAACGCACTCAAATCAAGCGACAACTTCGCGATGCCTTCTACATTGATAGCGATGACTGGAAACGACGCGTGCTGGAACAAGCGCGAGAGGTCACGGCACAGACCCTCAAAGGGCTTTCCATGACGTAGCAATCTGCGCCGTCGATTGAGTCACCCCTCAAGACAAAAAGGATATTCAGGATGAATGCATATTTGATGGAAGCGTTAAGACAGATCATGCAACAGATCAAGACCACACTTGATGAGCATGGCGATGAGATCACCACCACCCTTCAGCGTGTGGCGCTGGGGGAGTTAAAGCCGGTCGAAACGCTCACCCCCGAAGAGCTTGAATGCGCGCGCGAGCTGTTTGGCTGGGTGGCGCAACATGACCCGCTGAAGGTCTGGGCCAAGGTTGGGCCGCTGTTGCCGGAACTGATCGGCTCGGCCGCAGACATCGCCCTGGATGAGATTTTTGTCGATCCGGGGTTTGGCGAGTTGCCGCCTTCGCTTAAAAAACTCAAGGACAAGCGCACCCTGGCAAGGCTTGGCGTGCTGTTGGCGAGCTACATCTGCTATGACCAGTTCCACTACCCGCAGCCTGAAACCGGGGTATACAACATTTCGGGCAGTGCATTCGAAAAGCTCAAGTGGGTGTACCGGTACTGGTTCAATCAACTGGAAGTCGCTGAAGTGGGCTCGGGCCTGGAAGCGTTTTTCGCGTCCCAGCGCTTAGAGTTTTTCAACCTGACCGACCCGTCGCCGGACGCTGACAGCACAATTGCTTCGGTGTCGGTGTCGTGCGCCGGGGATTTGCTCGCGGTGGATGTGCTGACACCCGAAAACACCGAGCATTTGTTCGATGCGATCACCGACTTTTACAGCAGCGCCGACATTGTCAGCGCCAACCTCGAATCCACGGTAGATAAAAACCAGGAGCCTGGCCGTAACCAGCAGCCCGGCGAACCGGCGCGGATGAACACGTCCGAGGCCATGTTCGACAAGTTCCGCCACGAGGCCAAAATCAACTTCTTCAGCACCGCGACCAACCACGCCATGGACTATGGCGAATCGGGCGTGCTGGCCACCCTCGACGTGCTCAAAAGGTCGGGTGCGCTGTATGCCGGTACGGCCGCCAGCCAAGCCGAGCAGAACGAGGTGGTGATCTTCGAAAAAGACGGCATCAAAGTGGCGCTGCTGGCCTACACCTTTGACCTCAACGGCCACTTGGTGCCCGAGGGCAAGTCTTACCTGGCCAACGAAGTGCGCTTTAACGATGTAAACCCGCCGCCTGATTACACCCTGATCAAAAAGCAGGTCGCGGCGGCACAGGCCAAGGGCGCGGACTGGATCATCGCTTACTGCCACTGGGGCTGGGAGTTCGAGATGTACCCCCACGTCAACATCGTCGATGCCGCGCACAAGGTGATTGAGTGCGGCGTCGACACGATTCTGGACAACCACCCGCATGTCAGCCAGCCCGCGCAGTTGATCCCGCGCACCGGCAAACAGGACGCGCTGGTGATCTACGCGTTCGGCGACTTTGTGAGCTACCACCCCGACAGCCGCAACTCCAAACTGGCCTACAGCGTGAAGTTCAACATCGGCAAGGTGAAGGGCTCCACCGGGTTGTTCAATTTGCAGGCGTTGCCGCTGTATATCGTCAATCAGAAACTAAAGCCGGAGGATCCCGAAGATGACCGTTTCAACTGCCGCATCGTCAAGTTCTTCGACGTGCTGGAAAGGCCGACTGAGTTTGGCCTGACCGAGCTGGAAATAAGCCAGCTGCCGCACCTGCGAGACAAAGTGTGGAACGACATCCTGTCGCCGCTTTCGAGCATTGCCCAGCGTTTTGACGCGTAACGCCCTCCCCTTATAACCACCTATCTGTAGGAGCGAGCTTGCTCGCGATCTTTTGATCTTAAAAGCTCGCGAGCAAGCTCGCTCCTACAGGGTCCGTGTCGTCAGAAAAAAATCTCTCGCCGCACCAACTGTCATATCCCCTTGAAAATTCGAAAGATCGCGAGGCAAGCTCGCTCCTACAGATAGGTTTTGGCCTGTATTTACGGACAAAACAACTGAAAATAATTTCAGTAAAGCACCAAACCACTATTGAAGATCTTTTCAGTATTGCCTAGCATTGCCTCAGCCTGACAAGAATAAATCGAGGTGTTGCTGTGCCAGAGTCAAAAGATCGAACCTATTGGCTCGACAAAGCCCAAACGCTGCCCATTGAAGGCCGGGCGTTTATTGATGGCGCTTATGTCGATGCCCAAAACCGAGCCACGTTTACCTCGTTCAGCCCCATCGACGGCGCGCCGTTGGCGTCTGTGGCGCAGTGCGCCAGTGCCGATGTCGACCTGGCCGTAGCCGCTGCCCGTCGCAGTTTTGAAGCCGGGGTGTGGTCGGACCTTTCTGCCCGTGAACGCAAAGCGCTGCTGCTCAACTGGGCGCAGTTGCTCGAAGCACACACCCAAGAGCTGGCCTTGCTGGAGTCTCTGGACAGCGGCAAACCCATCGCTGACACCTTGGGCGGTGACCTGCCCGGCACCCTTTATTGCCTGCGCTGGTTTGCCGAACTGATCGACAAGGTGCACGGCGAAGTACCGGCCACCGACCCGCAGTTTTTCGGCACCGTGACCCAGCAACCCATGGGCGTTGTCGCCGCCGTTGTGCCATGGAACTACCCGCTGTTGATGGCCGCCTGGAAGTTCGCCCCGGCCCTGGCCGCAGGCAACAGCGTGGTGCTCAAGCCTTCAGAAAAAACCCCGCTCAGCGCGTTGCGCATTGCCGCGCTCGCCCTGCAAGCGGGCATCCCGGCGGGTGTGTTTAACGTGCTCAGTGGCGACGGGCACACCGGCAGGGCCTTGAGCCTGCACGCGGATGTCGACTGCATCGCCTTCACCGGCTCGGGCAAGGTGGGCCGTGAAATCGCCAAAAATGCCGCCGCGTCGAACCTCAAGCGCGTGTGGCTGGAGCTGGGCGGCAAGTCGGCCAATATCGTCATGGCTGACTGCGCGGATATCCCCCAGGCCGCCCGCTCGGCCGCCGCCGCCATTTTCGCCAACATGGGCCAGGTGTGCAGCGCAGGTTCTCGCCTGCTGGTGCAGCGCTCCGTTGCCGACACCCTGCTCAGCGAATTGCTGCACGCCGCGCAGGCGTACCAACCTGGCCACCCGCTGGACCCTGCCACCGTCACCGGCGCCATCATTGACGGCGGGCAGCTCCAGCAGATCAATCAGTACCTGGACATTGGCCGGCAAGAAGCCACCTTGCTGCGAGGCGGCCGCACCCTGCAACTGGCCGGGACCGGCGCGTACCTGGAACCGACGATTTTCCTGGCCAAGGACGCCTCGGCACGCATCGCCAACGAAGAAATCTTCGGCCCGGTATTGGTGGTGATTGTGTTCGACACGCTGGACGAAGCCATCGCCATCGCCAACCAGACCGAATACGGCCTCGCGGCGGCGATCTGGTCGTCTGACATCAGCACGGTCCACACGGCCACGCGCCGTTTGAAAGCGGGCACCGTGTGGGTCAATTGCTATGACGAACTGGTGGACATGAATTTCCCGTTCGGCGGTTTTAAAGAGTCGGGAAATGGCCGGGACAACTCGGTTCACGCGCTCAGCAAATACACCGAGTTGAAATCCACCATCCTGCGTTGCCGTTAAGGTGAGTCCTGTGCAAAACACTCTTTCAGCGTTACTCCCACAAAAGTGGACCGTGCCATTGCCGATGGAATACGGCCCCGGCGCCCGTCATGAACTGGCCGCCCTGTGCAATCAATTCGGTATCTCGCGGCCCTTTATCATCACCGACCAAGGCTCGTTGAACCTGCCATTCGTGGCCGAGTTGCAGCACGCCTTGAACGCTGCGGGCCTGGCCTGCGGCCTGTACGGCGGCATTGAGCCCAACCCGACCGACAGCACCATTGTTGCCGGTGCGCAGGCTTATCAGGCCTGGGACGCCGACGGCATCATCGCCCTGGGCGGCGGCAGCGGCCTGGACGGCGCCAAAGCCATCGCGTTGATTGCCCGCCAACAGCGTTGCGAGCTGTGGGCCTTTGATTTCGATCAGCCGGTGCCCGCAGGGTTTCGTGCGCAAGACTTCCCGCCGGTCATCACCCTGCCGACCACCGCAGGCACCGGCGCCGAAACCGAAAGCACGGCCATGGTCACCGACACCCGACGCGGCATCAAAGGCTGTGTCTGGCACCCGCTGGCGCGTCCTTCAGCGGTCATTCTGGACCCGGAACTGACCCGCAGCCTGCCCGCCAACCTCACCGCCTGGACCGGTTTCGACGCCATCATCCATGCGCTGGAAGCCTACTTTGTGCCCACCTTTAACCCGCTGAGCGACGGCGCGGCGTTGCAGGCGCTGGACTTGCTCTGGCACTCCATCGACACCGCCGTGCA
Organism: Pseudomonas sp. FSL R10-2189; assembly: GCF_009600325.1. Classification (NCBI taxonomy): domain Bacteria; kingdom Pseudomonadati; phylum Pseudomonadota; class Gammaproteobacteria; order Pseudomonadales; family Pseudomonadaceae; genus Pseudomonas; species Pseudomonas sp. FSL R10-2189. The sequence goes on along the minus strand of NZ_WIVZ01000005.1, from coordinate 118,680 downwards.
GCAAGGCCAGGACCTCGAAGCACGGGGCAAAATGCTCATCGGTTCGTGCCTGGCGGGCGTGGCCTTTCTCAAGGGCCTGGGCCTGGTGCACGCGCTGAGCCACATGGTGGGCGCGACCTACAACACCCATCACGGGCTGACCAACGCGATTATTTTGCCGGTGGTGCTGCGCTTCAATCAGGCCGAAATCAGCCCGCGCCTCAAGCCCGTGGCGCAGGTGCTGGACCTGCCCGATGCCGAATTTGAAACCTTCTACACCGCCATCTGCGCCAAGCTCGACAGCCTTAACATCCCAAAATCCCTGGCGGAACTGGGTGTGAAACACGCTGATATCGACGCGCTGGCCACCAAGTCGCTCGGCGACCCCGCACGTTTGACCAACCCCCGCGACAGCTCCCTTGAGCAACTCAAGACCCTGCTGGCACACGCCATCGACCACGCTCGCGACTGATGACCTGACACACCGAAATCCTGCTTTGTCGTGTAACCACAATAAATAAAAAAGGTGCCACCGCGATGTCTGACTCTACCCAAGCTGCGTCCAAAGGACGGCTCAATCTTGAAACACGCTCCATCGACTATGTGCCGCTGGCCGAGCGGCACGGCAAAGCCTGGCACTTGTGGCCGATCTGGTTTTGCGGCGAAGCCCACTTGACCACCCTCGCGGTGGGCATCATCGGTGTGGGCATGGGCGCCAACCTGTTCTGGTCGGCCATCGCCATCTTTTTCGGGTGCGCATTCGGCACATTGTTCATGGCCGGGCATTCCACCCAGGGCCCGCAAATGGGCCTGCCACAACTGATCCAGTCCCGACCGCAGTTCGGCTATCTGGGCGCGCTGCTGGTGTATGTCGTGGCCATCGCCACGTACGTGGGTTACAACGCCTTCAACCAGTTGCTGGTCGGGCAAACCCTGCACGAGCTGTTCAACGCACCGGAACACGGCTCGGCCATTGCCTTCTCGCTGCTGGCGATTGTCATGGCGATTGCCGGGTACAACACCTTCCACAAGGTGCAGCGGTTTCTCGCGTTTGTGCTGATCGCGGTGATGGTGGTGTTCACCATCGGGCTGTTTTTCTTCGTCAAACTGCCTGCCGAGCAATTGAGCATGTCGGGCTTCAAGGCCACGCCGTTCCTTGCGCAGTTCTTTGTCGCCGCCGCATACCAGTTGAGCTGGGCGATTTACGTGTCGGACTACTCGCGGTACTTACCGGCCAATATCAGCGTCAAATCGTCGTTCTGGTGGACCTACATGGGCGCCATGATTGGCGGTGTGTGGATGATGCTGATCGGCGCCCTGGCTGCGGCCTTGAGCCCTGGGCAGAACCTGGCCAAAGGCTTGGTCATGCTGGGGAACACGCTGTTCAGCGGCTTTGGCGAGATCCTGTTGATTCTGGCCGTGCTCAGTTTGGTCACCAGTGCGGCGCAGAACTTTTACGGCGCATCGATCACCCTGCTGAGCATCGCCGACACGGTTAAAAGCCAGACCTCAACGTTGCTCAAACGCATCGTGTCGATGCTGATCGTGGGCGGCACCGCCATCGCGATCGCCATGACCGCGTCGGATAACTTCGTGAAGGACTTCGGTGACTTCCTGGCGATCCTGCTGTACCTGTTCACCCCGTGGACGGCCATCAATTTGGTGGACTTCTACAAGGTGCGCCACGGCAAGTTCTCGATCACCGAGATCTTCAAGCCCAACGGCATTTACGGGCGCTGGAACTGGCGAGGCATCGGCGCTTACGTCGCAGGCTTTGTTGCCATGTTGCCGTTCTCCAGCACCGGCCTGTACACCGGCTACGTCACCACCCTGCTCGACGGTGCGGACGTGAGCATGATCGTCGGGTTGGTCGTTTCGGGCGTGGTGTACTGGTGGCTGTGCCGCTCGCAGAACATCCAGCAGGAACTGTCGCAAATCGACCATCTGGACAAGGACCTCGAAGCCGGTTTACCCGCCCACTGATCACCGCGTGCACGCGGTTCACTGCCTGCCACGGGCCGTGAACCGCAACCGCGACTAATTCCTGCCACTCGCCCGACAAAAAGTTGCTAAATTGGCGCCCTGTTTTTAAGCGTCGATTTTAGTGTCGGAGAATGGATGAATGAGTGGTGACGCCGCAGTGCCTGAGCTCAAAAAGCGCCGAACCCGCATAGACCCGGAGTTGCGACGCAAGGCGATCATCGAAGCCACCATGCAATGCATCACGCAGTACGGCCACAGCGGCTGCACGCTGGAGCGAATCTGCGCACAGGCGGGTATTTCCATTGGTTTGATCGGCCATCACTTTTCCAGCAAAGAAGAGCTGATGCTGTCGACCTACCAGGCGCTGACCGACCAGCTACGCGAAGAAACCCGCAAATATTTGGCCAACCAGAACGGCTCATCCGAAGACCGCTTGCTGGCGATTATTCGCTCCTCGTTCCGGGGGCAGATCTTCAACGAATTCATCCTCACCACCTGGCTGGGTTTCTGGGGGGCGGCGGTGTCGTCAGAGCAACTGCGGGCGCTGAACAAAAAGCTCTACGCCGACTACCGCAAAGAACTCGAAGCGGTGTTCAACGACATCGCCCGCGAGAACGGCACCCACATCGACGCCAAAAGCGCGGCCCTGACCATTACCGCCCTGATAGACGGTTTTTGGCTGGAATGGGCCCTGGACCACAAAGCCTTCAGCTCCAAAAAAGCCGAAAAATGCTGCATCACTACCGCGCAGATGTTTGTGAAAGCGGCCCAACCGCTCACCGCTATGCCTCCTACAGGGTGAACGGCCCCTCACAATCAGCCATTTCGTACGACGCTTCCCTTTCAATCCGGGGAAACATCCTAGAAACTTCCGTTCGCTTGTGCCTGTGCCATTCGGGGAATAGTCTCGGCCCATCGCTGCAAATCAGCGGTTGGGTTTAGTCGCCCGACGTGTCACACGGCGCATGGCGCCACCTCCGCGAGGCCCTTTTTTTCGGCCTGCGTTTTATGGTGGCCGTGCGCAGGGCGCCCTTCGTGGCGCGCCGGTTTTCCGTGTGACCGGTCGACTAACCTGCGCATGGCTGCCACCCATTCGTTTAGTCGCGACAGGTGACAGCTCCTTATGTCCACATGGAGTTGTTCCTATGAAAAAAATTGTTCCTGATCCACCCGTTTCTCCTTCACAAGATGCTGCTCAGTGCGAGGCACTGTCGTTAGACCGTGCGGCCACCGAACGCGCCCTCGATTACTACCTGCACGACCATAAGCCTCCACGGCACGTGGATCAGGCCACGTATGCCATCCCGGACAGCGTCAATTTAGAAGCGGCTTTGGCCCAGGCGTCAGACTTGTTGCGCTGCGCGGGCGCTTCGGCGAGTGAGGCGGGGAATGGCTTGAGCGGGCATTCGCGCAGTTTGGTGTTGTCCTGCATGCACTTGGTGGAGCTGGCCAAGGCGTATGTGGACAAGTCGCTGGATGGTTTAACGACGCACTAAAGCAGCACGCGCCTGAGTGCAAGCAGGCGCGTTAATTTGAATTCATCGTCAGCGCTTACGCGGCGCTAATAACTCCGAACGCCCAATTTGCACTCGCCCACTTTCTGGCGCTCGGGGCCCTGAAAAACCTGCCTCTGTGATAGCAACCTCAAGCCCACGAAATTGCGGCGCTGAGCGCGCACTTCGCAATGACTCCATGCCGTCATTCCAGGCATGCACCATCTGTTTTGCCACATCACGCCAGGCTGGTTCGTTTTTGGCGGCCTCGATGACTTCTTTGCCGACGGCAACTGCGGACTCACACAGTTGTTCAACCATGGCCGTGTACTGACGTGGCGAAATACTCAAGCGAGCATTAAAAAAGGTTTCGAGCGTACGACCCGGCGCCCAGACTTGCCTCCCCCCGACTGACAGGCCAGGCGGACTACCGGCAAAGCGCGGGTAGGCTTGAGTAGTAACTACGTCATAGATCGGCGTAAAGGCTACGTCATCTCGGGAGGTGTAATACAACGCTATGTTCTTGGCATGGCAATCCGCGTTGCGGACAACATAGTTAGTCAGAAGATGCCAGCCAAGATGCTCACGCTGCTCGCGCAGGCGCTCAGCGGGAATATAAGCCCGAGTGGCATTCCACACCCGCTCGGTGGTGGTCGCATATTTCTCGTGAGGCGCAAGACCCAAAAGTCCGCAGGCATCTTCAAGTCCGTAACGCGGCACGCCCTGCTCATCGACATCAAAACGGTCCACCACCAGTACCCGACCGTCTTCAGACATGCGACACGTTGCAACCGGCACAACGTTTAAACGCTCCAGCACGCGCATTGTGAAGTACTCGTTGAAACCCAAATACGGCGTCGTTTCATCCGAACCTTTAATAATGTGAAAGCTGGTGCGTAACGTAGGCTTACCCAGTGGCAAGGTCTCTGGCGCCGCGTCTTGGGCAATGAACTTGGGGACTACCCCTGAAATCGCTGCACGTGCATAACGGCGCGCCAATGCTGAAAAATGCTCGGTTGTATTTTCAGCAGTCAGGAGTTGCTCTATTTCTAAAGGCTCCATTTCATTGCCAGGCAACACCCCCTCGGGGGTAACCGTCACCCGTCCGATCCCTGCACCACCGATGACCGCTAACAATGACAAGTCTGTGCCATCAAGCAACGGCCCGAATTCTTCACGGATAACACCCAGCAAATAACCTTCAGGCAGGTTCTGGCGAAAGAACGGGAAAAGGTCTCGAGGCCAACGCCAAGGCTCTTCTCGCACGGGCAGTGCCAAGCTGACAAAGTCCTGCGTGCTAATACCGGGGAGGTATTTCAAAACATACTCATCGCGCTCTCGATAGAGTTTGGCGACGGTTGTCCCGCTGACGTGTACATCGAGCATCATGGTCCTGACACTCCTGAGCGCTGCTCGGCCAGAATGTCCTCAACGGTTCGCATATGCCCGGCCTTAACCAGCTTCAAGTCATACCCTGCCGCCTCCAGTAGCCGAACAAGTGCTGACACACTCATGTCGCCCTTGGCCAGGGTTTCCATACGCGCGACTGTCGAGCGCGATACACCCGCGCGGTGAGCCAAAGCCTCTTGGCTCAATCGAGCTTCGCTGCGGGCTTGTTTAAGCATTTCGGCGATATCGTACAGAGTAGACATTTGTAGCCCTCGGGCATCAAAAATAGCAATGACAGGCTTAAATGTAGCCCCAGAGATACAAACCAACAAGTTCTTATCTGCTCATCGCTGTAGCCCTTGAGCATCAAAACAAGCTAAATCTGCTGATTTTGTAGCCCTGGAGCACCATGGCTGTGTAGTCGCTGTCGAGGCACTAAGGCTGCGAGGGCAGGTGGTGAGGCGGGGAATGGTTTAAGCAGGCGCGTTAATTTCAAAGGCTTTTCTGTAGGAGCGAGCTTGCCTCGCGATCTTTTAAAAGATCAAAAGATCGCGAGTGACAGCCTGTGGGTTTAACGGAAGACTAAGCCGCCGTCGATCAGCGGGGCTTGGCCGGTCATGTAGTCGGCGTCCGGGCTGGCCAGGTAGGCGACGAACGCTGCGACGTCTTCCGGGGTTTCGGCACGGCCCAGGGCGATGCCGTTGACGAATTTATCGTAGGTGGCGCCAATCGGCGCGCCGGTGATTTCAGACATGCGTTTGTCGATGTCGACCCACATGTCGGTTCCGACCACACCCGGGCAATAGGCGTTGACGGTGATGCCGTGTACCGCCAGCTCTTTGGCCGCCGCCTGGGTCAAGGCACGGACAGCGAATTTGGTGGAGGAGTAAACGCCCAGCAAAGCATAGCCTTCGTGGCCCGCGATGGAGCACGCGTTGATGATTTTGCCGGTGCGTTTAAGCGCCTGGAATTTCTCGGCCGCCGCCTGAATGCCCCACAAAGTGCCCTGCACGTTGATGCGGTAGATGCGTTCGATTTCTTCGGCGGTCACGTCCAGCAGCGGCTTGACCTGCGAGATACCCGCGTTGTTGACCATGATGTCCAGCCCGCCCAGCGTGCTGTGGGCATGTTCAACGGCCTGGAAGACTTGTTCGCGGTCACCCACGTCCGCCACAAAGGTGCTGGCTTTGCGGCCCAGCACCTGGACCTCTTCGGCCACGTGGCGCAGCTTTTCCGGGTTGAGGTCGACCAGCGCGATGTCGGCGCCTTCTTTGGCCAGACGCAAGGCGATGCCACGGCCAATGCCTTGTGCCGCGCCGGTGATCAATGCAACTTTTCCACTGCGTTTCATTCGTTGGACTCCTTTCAACCGTTAGCAAGATCAGCGGTCTGAACCATAGCCCAGACCGCTGGCGTGTCTATTGATGCAGCGCACGGTCTCTGGCCGCCAGCACGGCTTCGTGCATGGCTTCGCTGAGCGTCGGGTGGGCAAAGATGACCTCGCTGAGCTCCGCGTCGGTGGCCTCCAGCGCCTGGGCGATACCAAAGCCCTGGATCTGTTCGGTCACGTGCGGGCCCACCATGTGGGCGCCCAGCAATTCACCGGTTTCACTGTCAAAAATGGTTTTCACAAAGCCGGTGCTTTCGCCCATGGCCAGCGCTTTGCCGTTGGCCTGATAGTCGAAACGGCCGACGCTGATGCTGTGGCCTTTGCTGCGCGCTGCCGCTTCGGTAAGCCCCAGGCTGGCGACTTCGGGCCGGGCATAGGTGCAGCCGGGAATGCGGCTTTTGTTGAGCGGGTGCACGCCGTCTACGCCCGCCAGTTTCTCGACGCAGATCACCCCTTCATGGCTGGCTTTGTGCGCCAGGCACGGCGCCCCCGCCACGTCGCCGATGGCATACAGCCCGGCCACGCTGGTGCGTGACCACGCATCGGTTTTGATAAAGCCTTTGTCGAACTCCACGCCCAGCGCTTCCAGGCCCATGTCTTCGGTATTGGGTTGAATGCCCGCCGCCAACAACACTTGCGCCACGTGCACGGTCTGCTCGCTGCCATCGCTGAGGGTGAGCCGGCATTGCAGCGCGCCGACTTCACCTTGTACCGCGCTGACTTTGGTTTGGGTCAGCACGCGAATGCCGCGTTGTTCGAACTCGCGCTGCACCAGGCTGGCGACGTCGTGGTCTTCGACCGGCATGATTTGCTTGGCCACTTCGACCAGCGTCACTTGGCTGCCGAGGTCGCTGTACAGGCTGGCGAACTCGACGCCAATGGCGCCCGAGCCGATCACCAGCAGCGACTCGGGCACGGTCTTGGGCACGAGCGCGTCGAAGTAGCTCCAGACTTTTTGCCCGTCGGCCACCAGCCCCGGCAACGGCCTTGGCCGTGCGCCAGTGGCGAGGATGATATGCCGCGCCTGATACTGCGCCTCGCCGGTGTCGCTGGTGACGGTGACCACGCCTTTGGCGCTGACGCGGCCACGCCCGTCGATGACCTTGACGGCGTTTTTCTTCAGGAGGTAGGCAATACCCCCGGTCAACTTGCGCGACACCCCACGGCTGTGGGCCACCAGTTGGGCAATGTCGAACTGAATGTTGTCAGCGCTAAAACCGAAGGTGTCCAGGTGCTTCAAGGTGTGCCCGACTTCGGCACCTTTGAGCATGGCTTTGGTGGGGATGCAGCCCCAGTTCAGGCAGATGCCGCCCAAGTGCTGCTGCTCGACCAAGGCCGTACTCAGGCCCAGTTGGGCGGCGCGAATAGCCGCCACGTAACCGCCGGGGCCACCGCCGATGACGAGTACATCGTATTTATCGGTCATGGTGGCTCCTAGAGCATCATCAGGCTGGGGGTCTGCACCAGACGCTTGAGTTCCTTGAGGAACAGGGCCCCCAGCGCACCGTCAATCACCCGGTGATCACACGACAAGGTCACGGTCATTTGCGTGCGCACGGCGGGTTGGCCGTTGTGCGCGACTACCCGCTGCTCGCCTGCGCCAATGGCCAGAATCGCGCCTTGGGGCGGGTTGATGATGGCGTCGAACTGGCTGACCCCGAGCATGCCCAAATTGGAGATGCTGAACGTGCCGCCCTGGAACTCTTCGGGCTTGAGCGTGCCTGCCTTGGCTTTGGTCACCAGGTCGAGCATTTCTTGCGAGATGCTCGACAGGCTTTTGCGATTGGCCTGACGCACGATCGGCGTGATCAAACCACCGGGCAGCGCCACCGCCACCGACACATCGGCGTCTTTGAAGCGCAGCACGGCCTGGCGCGCTTCGTCGAACTGCACGTTGACGTCCGGCACTTTGACCAGCGCCAGGCCAACTGCCTTGATCAACAGATCGTTGACCGACAGTTTGACCGCCGGGGCCGAGGCATTGATTTCACTGCGCAGCGCCAGCAGCGCTTCAAGGTCCAGATCGGCCTGCAAGCGAAAGTGCGGCGCCGTGCGTTTGGATTCTTGCAGGCGCGCGGCAATGGCTTTGCGCATGCCGTTCATGGGCAGCACTTCGGCTTCCGGGGCCTGCTCAACCGCTTGTACAGGTGCCGCCGCCACTGGGTTTTGCGCAGCGTGGGCTTCCAGTACGTCGACCTTGCTGACCCGGCCACGGCTGCCCGTCACACGGCAGTCGTTGAGGTTAACCCCCAGCTTGGCCGCCAGACGCCGCGCCAACGGGGTGGCCACGATCTGGCTGTCATCGGCCCGCGAACGCGCAGGGCTGTCTGCCCGCTGCGCCGGTTGCAGCGTGGCGACCTTGCCGCCGTGGTCCTTCACGGTCTGCTCGATGTCGGCCACGCTGATGCGCCCGGTGGGGCCGGTGCCGGTGACACGGCTCAGGTCGATGCCCAGCTCTTTGGCCAAACGGTGGGCGTGCGGGGTGGCGAACACCGGGTCGGCGCTGGCACCGAGCAAGGCTTGCGGCACTTGCCAGCCATTGCTGGTTTTGGCCGCTGGTGCCGGTGCAGGCGCTTTGGCCGTTACGGCGGGGGCAGCAGGCGCGGAAGGTGCGGTGGCGGCCACGGGTGGTTGCTCTGGCGCAGCGGCTGGAGCCACGCCCCGCTGGGCGATAAAGGCGTCAATCTCGGCATCGCTCACCGACGCATCGGCCACCACGCCCAGCAACCCGCCCACCGGCAAGGTTTGCCCCGGCTGCGCCACTTTACGCCGCAGCACACCGTCGAATGGCGCTTCCAGCACGTTGGAGATTTTGCTGGTCTCGATGTCGCACAGTTCCTGATGCTGTTTGAAGCTGTCACCCTCTTCAATCAGCCAGTTGTTCAGGGTGCCCTCTTCCATCGACAGGCCCCATTTAGGCACCTCGATGATTTTGATCTCGCTCATGGTCAGGCCTCCATCACTTTGCGTACGGCGGCCTCGATGCGGTCGACACTCGGGATCCACGCCTGCTCCAGCACCGGCGAGAACGGCACGGGCGTGTGGGGCGGCGTGACCATGATGATCGGCGCTTTGAGCTGGTAGAACGCTTTGGTAGCGATCAGGGCGGCCAGGTCGTGGGCAAAGCCCAGACGCGCCGCCGACTCATCGACAATCACCACGCGGTCAGTGGAGGTCACGGATTCCAGAATGCCGTCTTCGTCCAGCGGCGATACGGTGCGCGGGTCGACCACTTCAACCGAGATGCCTTCGGCGGCCAGTTTGTCGGCCACCTGGTTGGCTTTGTGGACCATGGCAGCCAGCGCGATGATGGTCACGTCGGTGCCTTCGCGGGTGTAGTTGGCCACGCCGAACGGGATGGTGTACGGCTCTTCGGGTACTTCGCCCTTGATGTCGTAAAGCGCTTTGTGTTCACAGAACACCACCGGGTCGTCGTCGCGAATCGCCTGGATCAACAAGCCTTTAACGTCGTACGGCGTCGACGGCACCACCACTTTGAGGCCCGGCGTGGTGGCAAAAATATGGTACGGCGACTGCGAGTGTTGCGCCGCTGCCGAGAAGCCCGCGCCGATCATGCCGCGCACCACCATCGGCGCTTTGGCCTTGCCGCCGAACATGTAGCGGAACTTGGCCGCCTGGTTGTAGAGCATGTCGTGGCACACGCCGAAAAAGTCCATGAACATCAGCTCGGCCACTGGCCGCAGCCCGGTCATTGCCGCGCCCGCCGCCATGCCGATAATCGCCGACTCGGTGATCGGGGTGTCGATCACCCGTGCCGAGCCGAACTCGGTCCACAGGCCTTTGGTCACGCCCAGCACGCCGCCGAACGCTTCGCCCTTGCTGCCCACTTCGGCAGTACCGGCCTGACCGCCGCACACGTCTTCGCCGATCAGCACCACACGATCATCGAGCGCCATTTCTTGCGCCAGGGCTTCTTTGACCGCTTCACGATAAGTACGAATTGCCATGGTTCAACTCCTCAGTAAGACACGTAAACGTCGGTCAGCAGGTTTTCTACCGCAGGGAACTCAGCGGCGCGGGCCTTGGCCACGGCGTCATCGACCAAGGCCGTGACCTCGTCGTCGATGGCTTGCAGTTCTTCTGGGGAGATTTGACCGGCAACGTGTTGACTGAAGATTTTCAAAGGGTCGCTTTCCTGGCGCAGGCGCTCGACTTCGCCGTCTGCGCGATACAGCATCGGGTCACCTTCAAAGTGCCCGTACCAGCGATGGGCAATGGCTTCGATGGCGGTGGGGCCGCCACCGTTGCGCGCCCGCTCGACGGCCTCGCTCACCGCCTCGTATACCGCAAAGAAGTCTGTGCCATCCACCTTGACCGCCGGCATGCCGAAACCTGCCGCGCGCTGGGTAATGTTGCGCCCACCCACCGCATAGTCGTGGCCGGTGGCTTCACCGAAGCCGTTGTTTTCAAACATGAAGATGACCGGCAGTTGCAGCACCACGGCCATGTTCATGGCTTCGAACACCAGGCCTTGGTTAGAACCGCCATCACCGGTGAACGACACGGCCACGCCGCCGTTGCCCAAGGTTTTTGCCGTCAGAGCCGCGCCGATGGCCAGGGGTGGCGCGCCACCGACAATGGCGTTGGCGCCGAGCATGCCTTTGCTCAAATCGGCGATGTGCATCGAGCCGCCCTTGCCTCGGCACAGGCCAGAATCCTTGCCAAAAATTTCTGCCATCATCCCGTGAATGTCACAACCTTTTGCAATGCAATGGCCGTGACCACGGTGAGTGGAGCCGATGTAATCGGTGTCTTTGAGGTTCTCGCACACCCCCACCGCAATGGCCTCTTCACCACAGTAAAGGTGAATAAAACCGGGGATATCACCCGTTGTGTTCTCTTGATGGAGGCGTTCTTCGAACACGCGAATTTCGCGCATTTTGCGGTAGGCCTTGAGCAGTTCTGACTTGCTAAGCGACATGGGTTCGCCCTCTTGTCTTGGCTTTTTTATTGGGTTTATCGAACACCTTGTAGTGATCGACGATGGCGTTCCCTTACGGTAAGAGTCTAAAGTCGCAGCCATAACTACCCGTATGGGGGGGCGCCACTCACTCCCCCGGGGGGTACTCTTGAGCCCCCCAGGGACGGCGTCATCCAAACGCTAGAGGGATGTATAAAAACAATGACCCAGGCCAATTTTTCCAACCCGATCGAGCGCCATACGGCCTTTGGTCTTGACCACGGCTTACCGCTGATCGGCACCAAACTGGTACCGCCGCGCTCGGCGCGTACGGTGCTGACACGGACACGCCTGTTGGAAAAAGTCAGCCTGATGCAAGAACGCTGCATGGCGCTGGTGTGCGGGCCCGCCGGGTTTGGCAAAACCACGTTGCTGGGGCAGTGGCGCCAGCATTTGCTGGAGCAGGGCCACAGCGTGGCGTGGCTCAGCCTGGATCAGCAGGACAACACCCCGCAGACCTTTCGCCGCTATGTGCTGGCGGCCTTGAGCCAGGCCAGTGGCGAACCGCTGGAGCCGGTGGCGGCCCTGACCGAGAGCCTCGCGCTGGCCGACAGCCGGTTTATCCGCGAGCTGATCAACCTGATGCAGCCCAGGCAAAACGCCTTGTACCTGGTGCTCGATGACCTGCACCTGCTCAACCACCCCGGCATCGTCAGCGACCTTGAGCAGCTGTTGCAGCATGCTCCCGACTGTTTCCACTTGCTGGTGGGCAGCCGCAGTGTTCCGGCGCTGCCGCTGAGCCGTTTGCAGGCGCACAATCAGTTGCTTGAAATCGACACCAACGCCCTGCGTTTCAACGTCGAAGAAACCCAAAGCTATCTGGCCAGCGCCAACCCTCAGCGCTTCCCTGCGACCGAGTTGCAGCGGGTTCTGAGCCTGACGGAAGGCTGGATCACCGGGATTCAAATGGCCGCACTGGCGCCCAGCGATCCGTTGCGCAACCTCAACCGCATGCACCTGGGCAGTCGGCAGATCGGCCGGTATTTGTACGACGTGGTGCTGGCGCCGCTGCCGGTGCGCTTACAAGAATTTTTGTTAAAGACCTCGATCCTCGGGCGCCTCACGCCGTCGCTGTGCAATGCCGTGACAGAGCACGACGACGCGGATGACATGCTGGCCGAGATTGAACGGCACAATCTGTTTTTGTTTTCGCTGGACAGCCAGGGCCACTGGTTTCGTTACCACGCCCTGTTTGTCGAGACCCTGAGCGAGCGCTTGCAGCACAGCGATATTGACGTGGTGCACCTGCATGAACGCGCTAGTAACTGGTTGGCCAAACACCAGTACTGGGCCGAGGCGATTCGCCATGCGCTGGCCGCTGGCCAACTGGGCAGCCGCAGCGATTGTGCCCATCAAGGCGCGCAATCGCTGGCCGAAGAAGGCGATGTAGAGACGCTGGTGCGCTGGTTGCAGCAGATGCCCGAGATCGCCAGCCTGCCCTTGGACCAGCAGCGCATCGACCTGCAACTGAACCTCGCGTGGGCGTTGGGCCATCACTTTCATTTCGCGGCTTCCAGGGGCTTGCTCGACAGCTTGCGGCCGCTGTTCAACACGCCGCAGCCCTGCTCGCGGCTGACCATCAAATACCAGGTGATCGGCGCAATTACCGAGGCCTTCGCTGAAAATATCAGCCAAAGCATCAAGCGCGTTGAGCCGTTGCTGGCGCAGGTGCCGTGTGGCGATACCTGGGTTGACGGGCTGATTTGCAACATCCTCAGTTATGGCTACATGACCCAAGGCCATTACCCTCAGGCGCAAGCGGTACAGCGCCATATGCCGTGCCCGACAACGCCCTCGCACAACCTCTTTGTGACGGTTTACCGTGCCTTTGTGCTGGGGCTGAGCCACTTTCGCCAAGCCGATTTACACAGTGCCGAGCAGTATTACCGCTTGGCGCTGACCCCGACTGAAGACCTCACCGGCCCGCAATCGAGTGGCAGCGCGACGTTGGCGGCACTCTTGGGCGAGGTGCTGTACGAGCGCGGTGAGTGGCAAGCGCTGCAAACGCTGGTGACGCCGCGCTTGAGCCAGATCGACGCCAACGCCCCGCTGGACGCGCTGTTTGGCGCCTACGCCAGCCTCGCCCGCCGGGCGCTGCTGATGGGCGAGCCGACCCAGGCGCGCTACCTGCTGGAGCATGCGCAGCAACTGGCAACCCTGCGCCGCTGGTCCCGGTTACAAGCCTGGCTGCTGGTGGAGGAAATACGCATTCACCTTGCGTGTGAGCAACTGCCGCAGGCGTTGGAGTTGCAGGCGCAGTTCGAGGCGCTGGACCCGCATCGGGCGCATGCCGAGATCACCCGTGCCCGCACTGAAGCGCACTGCCATATCGCCGCGGCGCAAAAAAACTGGCGCCTGGCCGCCACCCTGTGGCAAGCCCTGCTGCAAGACGACGAGCGTCAGGGCCAACTGTTGCGCGCCGTCCGCAGCCGCGCTGCGCTGGCGTGTGCGTTATGGCCAAGCGACCCGGCGGGTGCCGTCAACACCTTGCAACCGCTGCTTAACCTGGCGTGTCGGCAACATTTGCGGCGCAGTGTGCTGGATGCCGGTGACGCCATGCCGGTGTTGCTTGAAGCCACGGTGAAAACGGCGCGGGGTGAAGTTGCGCACTACCTGCGCGGCCTGCAGGAAAACCTCGATCCGCGTATTGGCAACGAAGACCTCGACAGCCGCGAGCCGAGTTTGAGTGAGCGCGAGTTGCAGATTTTGCGTTTGATTGCCCAAGGCCAGGCCAACAAACAAATCGCCCGCAGCCTCGACATTTCGGCAGAGACCGTGAAATGGCACCTGAAAAACCTGTTCAGCAAATTGCACGTCACCAGCCGCATACAAGCGATCACCCGGGCGCAGAAGTTGTGTTTGTTGGGGTAGGTACCTATCGCAGCCTTCGTTCCTCGGCAGCGACTACAAGAGTCTGGCGAAAAAACCGGGTTGGGTTGCCAGGGCTGTTCGCAGTTGGGCGGCGCTGATGGTTCGTTGGGTTGGGTCCAATGCCAGGGCTTTACGCACGGCGCGCCAGGCGTGGCGGGGCAAGTTTTTTGGGCGTTTGAGGCGCTTTTTGATGGCAGGCTTTCGGTTAAACGGGTGTTTGCCGCTGGCCAGTTCATAGAGTAAACAGCCCAGCGCATACACGTCGGCAACGCAGGTCAACGCGGCACCTTCAAGGATTTCAGGCGCGGCGTAACCCGGTGTCCAGGCGTTGACGCGGCTTCGGCTGACCGGCGCCAAGCCGTCCAGCGTTCCGGCCTGCGCCTGGCCAAGGCCAAAGTCGAACAAGCGCACGCCGTCTTCGCTCAGCAACACATTGCTCGGTTTGAGGTCGCCGTGCAGCACGCCGCGCTCATGGGCGTGGGCCACAGCATCGAGCAATGGCAAGGCGATTTCCTGTAACGCAGACCACCCCAACCCCAGCGGGCGCTCGCACAACAAACGGTCCAGGGTCGGACCGCGCAATAACTCCATCACCATAAACACCCGCTGGTGCGTCGTATCGACGTCAAAGCTGTAGATACGCAGCACGTTGGGATGGTGCAAATGGCGCATCAGCGCGTACTCGTTGAAGAGCAAGGCGCTGGCATCCGGTGACTGTTCGTAGGCTTCGCTGAGCACTTTCAGGGCGACGTAAGGCTGCGGGTCACCGAACTGTTCCTGAAGCAGGTCACGCGCCCGATACACCGTGCCCATGCCACCCGCGCCCAGCAAGCGCTCGATGCAATACCGCCCGCCGAGCACGGTTGGCAGTGCGCTCATTGGCGAATCACCACGGCGCTGATGTTGTCGCGTGCATCACCGCGCAGCACGCCGTCAAACAATCGCGCCAGCGCCACCTGCGGCGAGATCAGGCTCAGCGCGTTGCCCATCTCGCTGTGGCTGAGGTTCTGGTACAAGCCATCGCTGCACAGCAAAAACACATCGTCGGGCAGCACTTCAAGCTCGACCACGCTTAAGTTCAAATGCTCGCTGGCGCCCACTGCGCGGGTCAGTGCACGGGCACCAGGTTGCGCCTGCGCCTGCCCGCTGCTCATGGCGTGTTCATCCATCAGTTGTTGCTGCAACGAATGGTCCCGCGACAGTTGGTACAACTGCCGACCACGCCACAGGTAGCAACGGCTGTCGCCCGCCCAGACACAGGCGCCCCGCTGCCCCTCCAGCAGCAACGCGACCACGGTGCTGCCCATCAGGTTGTCAGCATATTGATCGCTGACAGTGAGCTCCTGGCCCATGCGCCGGTTGAGCCAATGCAGACACTGACGCACGGCGTCCAGGCGCTGGTCAAAGGTTTGCACTTGGGTCAGTTCCCCCAGGCTGGTGACGATCATCTGGCTGGCGATGTCGCCCGCCCGATGGCCGCCCATGCCATCGGCCACGGCCCACAGCCCTTGCTGTGGGCAATCGAGAATGGCGTCTTCGTTGCGCTCACGGACCTTGCCCTGATCGGTGCACGCCGCGCTGCGCCATGGCAGTGCTGGCACCATCACAGTTGCTCGGTCAGACGGAAGCTGCGCAGCACGTCCATATCAAACGGGTTGGGTGTGCGCTGGCTCATCAGCAGGTAGTTGGCGCGCAACCCGCCCACATCGGCCTTGAGCACCATCACATCGCGCCCGCTCAGGTAGTCGGTTTGCATCAGGTCCAGCAAGCGGAACAACGACCAGGGCCCGGTACTTTTTTCGATGCCGACCGGGCGCCCGACGGTTTTTTCCATGACCAGGCTGGTGCGGCCGTTTTCGGCTTCGGTGGGCCACTGCAAGGTCATCGGTACGATCGGGCCATGCCGGTATTCAATGGACTGGTTGCCAAAGCGAAACTCGGAGCGGCTCACGCTGGAGTCCAGGTTGTAGGGTTCGAGGGTGAACTGCACCTGCGGTTCTGCCGGGTTTTGCGCAAAGAAGCTTTGGCGAATGACGTGCACCGCGGCCATTTGATCCAGGTAGGTTCTGGCCATCGGCAAGCCTTGCCCGTCCATGCTGCGCAGACGGTAATTACCCGCTTCACCGCTGACAAAAGGCCGCATGTAGGTATCGAAAAAGCGATCACTGATGCCTTGCCCACGGAAGAACTCGCGGAAGTCATTCAGGGCCACGTCGCTGTGGCTATGAGCGTTAAACGGATAACGCTGTTTGATCGCCCGCACGTAGAAGCCGTACAACTCGCGCTGATAACGCTGGTTGATAAATTGATACGTGTCGCTGAGCACCAGACGCCAGGTGTGCTCAGTCACCCCGTTGAACCACCCGTTGAGCGGGCTCGGCAAGCGTTGCGACGCCTGACGCAGTTGGCTCAGGGCATCGCGCTGGCCGGTCATGCGCGACGCGGCCATGTCGAAGGCGGCCTGGTCCGGTGTGCTGGCACGCGCAAGGCCGGCCAGTTGCAGTTGCACGTCGTTGAGCCCCTGCAAGGCAGGAATGAGGTCGGCGGCCGGGCCGTCGTTTTCATCCAGCAAACGGTGCAAAGGCTCGAACCGGCGCTGCAAGGCTTTTTTGGCGGTGTCCGGTACGTTTGCCGCTACAGCGTCCAGGGCTTGAGTGGCTTTTTCGGCCGCCTGCGGCAGGGTTTCAAGGGCCTCGGCCACGCTTGGGAAGCGCGTGTTTTCTCGCACTTGGAGTAACAAGTGCAGCACCGCAGAGTTGGCCGAGGTCAGCCCGGCAAACTGCTCAGCGCCTTCACGGGCGGTGTTGAAAGGCTGTAGCGCCAACTGCCCGACCGCTTCGCTCCAGTGCGTGGCGTAATCGCGAAAGTACAGTTGCTCAAGTTCGACCATCAACTTGCGAAGGTCCATGGCGCTGAGGGTGTTGCCCTCGCCCAGTACCCAGTTGTCACGCAGGATGTCACTGACCAGCGTCGCGCCCTGCACCGAGAAATACTGCTTGTAGCCTTGTTGGGTGTAGAACCCCGGAATCACATAACCCGCGCCGCTGAACACACTGCCTTGCGGCCCCAGATGCTGATCAAAGCTGTAGGGGGCCAAGGTGTGTGCCTGCTCGCGCAACATGCGGTACACCACTGAGGCCAGCGACTCACTACGCAACGCTTGTCGCGCTTGAGCAACCAGAGTGTCGTTAAGCGGGTAGTTCAGCGTAAGGCCGAGCAACCGACCAAAGTGCTGGTTAAGTCCATTCTGCACGGCGCTATTGCCGGGGTAGCGCGCTGACCAGTCCGTGGCCACCCACGCTTTGAGCCAGGCATTGTCGCGACGTTCGGGCATGCCGAGCATGAGGTACGCGCGCACGCTGTTGAGCAGGCGGTCGCGGTTGTTGAGGTTGGCACGGATCTGGCTTTCAAGTTGCTGGGCCACACGGGGCAGCAACTGCGCCTGAAGCTCGCGCTCGTAGGCCTGGGTCACCACCGGGTGGCTGACGCCGCCCTGATACAAACCGGTGCGCTCATGTAGCGACACGTCAATCAGCGACGGGAACACCCGCGTCGCGGCGTATTGCGTGTCGAGCGTGCCGAGAATGGCCCGGGCATCATCGCGCGGGCTTAGCAGTGAGCGCTGCTTGTCGCCTTGCTGGGCCAGTTCGCGCAATTTATCCAAACGTTCATGGTTGGCCGAAAAGCTCGCCGTCCACAGCACACCCACGCCACCAAGTACCGCCAGCGCGCCCACGTACATCACGCGCTGACCCCAATGCAGGCGCCGACGCTCGCGTTTATCCAGCCCCGCCAGTTCTGCCTCAGGGAAAATAACCCGGCTTAACAGGTGATGAACGAAGTGCGAGCGGCCACTGTGCAAGGTCGGCAGCACGTGGGCTTTCATATCCAGGCGCGCGCCGACATCGGCGGTGGTCGGGTTCAGTTTTTGTTTAACGTGCGGCGAGCTGGTCAGGTAAAAGCCGCGCAACGGGCTGGCACGCTGGTAACGATTGCCGGTGAACGCCATGTCGACAAACAGGCACAGCCGCTCGCCAATGCTGCCCAGTTGATGAGGGAAGTCGAGAATGCGCCCGCGTCGCAGACTGTCGCGCTCTTGGTGCATGCGCGTGATGACCTGGCTGTTGAGCCGCCCCAATAACGCTTCGAACTCAGCGCGCAGCAAGGCCACATCGGCACCGCTCTGACCTTCACCAAAACTGGCACCAAACACCTGGTCGCTCTCTTCGCGGCTCAGTTGTTCAAAGAACTCGGTGAAGCCCATCAGTTTGTCGGCCTGGCTTAGCACCAGATACACCGGCACCTCAATGTGCAAGGTTTGATGCACTTCTTGCAGACGCAGGCGAACTTGCTCGGCCAGGTCGGACAACCGGGTTTCATCGTTTGAGAACAGCGCATCAACCGGCAAGGTCACCAGCACACCATTGAGCGGGCGCTCGCGTCGACGTTTGCGCAACAGGTCGAGCAAGGTGCGCCAGCCGTTGGCATCGGCGTGGGTGGCGTCTTGGGTGAGGAAGCGCCCGGCGGTGTCGATCAACACGCCGTTTTCAGCAAAATACCAATCGCAATCACGGGTGCCGCTGGTGTCACGGGTGAGCTTGCGATCAATTTTGTTGAGCGGAAAATCCAGCCCCGAAAAATCCAGCAAGCTGGTTTTGCCGCTGCCCTTGGGGCCGATCAGCACGTACCAAGGCAGTTCATCGCGCCAGCGCTCGCTGCGACCTCGGTACACGCTGGAGGTTTTGAGTGTACGCAACGCGTCTTTGAAGCGTGCGCGCAGTTCTTTGTAGCTGGCATTGATCAGCGCTTCACGGCGCTCGCGCTCTTGGCCGATGTCGCTGTCTTCGGCCTCTTTTTTACGCCCCCCGGCCCGCCAACTGACAAAGACCATGGCCAGCCCCCAGATCAGGCACAGCGCACTGATGGTCAACAGCCGCGCCGTGGCGTCCGCCCAGAATTTATGCTCATTGACCGCCAACAGCGGCCCCACCCACCACACCAGCAGGGCAATCGACAGCAGCAGTAACAGCGTCCACACCCAGGTCTGGCACACAAAGGCACCGACCTTTTTCAACACGTTTTTCATGACCTATCCCTAATTACAACTGCGCTCGTACAACCGGAGTGTCGAGCTGTTGATACGGCTGCAAGACGACGTCGCGCTGCTCGCCCAAAACCCAGGCAAAGCCCGAAAACATGACCACCAGGCATCCCGCCGTGAAGGTCGCGAGCAACCACCCCGGCACGATGCGGGTCAGGCGGTGGCGGTGTGACTTGAGCCCTTGCCAGTGCGGTGAAAGCTCACGCGGGACGTCCCCGCGCAAGTGCCGGATCTGCCGGTACAGCGCATCACGAATGCCGTCGAGTTCATGAATGCCGCGCTCAATGACGCGAAACTTGCCTTCAAAGCCCAAGGCCAGGCACAGGTAAATCAGCTCCAGCAGCGAGAGGTTGTACACCGGGTCTTTGCACAGCTGGTCGAGCACCTGAAAGACCTTCTCACCGCCAAAGGTTTCGTTATGGAAACTGCTCAGCAGGCTCTGCTGCGACCACTCGCTTTCCTTGCCCCAGCGGGTGGTCACCACGGCCTCGTCGACCACCGTGCACAGCACGTAACGGGCTTTCATCATGTGCTGGCTGTCAACGCCCCGGCACAGGGCATTGGCCTCAAACGCCTTGATGGCGGCAGTGAGCTGTCCGTGCAGGCCCACCAGCGTGTCTGGCGAAGTGCTGTGCTTGATGTGCACCACGAACGACAGCACTTCACTGGCCGCCGCCACCAGCGGGTTGACACTGACGCTGAACGCATCGGCAGGTTTTACCCGCGCCGAATAGATCATGCGTTCGGCAAGTTGCTCGATTTTTGGCGGGGCCTGCACGTCGGTCAGGGCTGCGGTCGCAGGCGTGTGGCCATCGCGAAAAACCATCACCGTGCTGTCATCTGTTGGGTGTTGTGAATCCGTACGCATGGCGGTCAGTTCCTGATGGCCCAAAATTGCAGTTCAAGCGCTGAAAACTCGCCCGAGACATGGAAGGCAAACCCACCGGAGCGCTCCAGTTGCGCCAGCTCTTCGCTGCCCAGTTCGAGGATGAAATAGGTTTTGTTGGAGTGAAACGGGATCTGCCGAGGCGCCACCGGCAAGGGTTTGACCTTGAAGCCAGGCAGGTGCAGGTTGACCAGTTGGCGAATGTTTTCGACGGCCCCGACCTTGAGGTGCGCGGGTAAGCGATGGCGCAGTTCCTCGCTGTCGCAATGGGCCTGGGCGGCGAGAACAAACGAGGTGGCGGCGAGCAGAGCGTGGTCGGTCAATGGCGACACCAGCACGCCGTACTGACGGCTTTCCAGAACCAGCTCCATAGCGTGTTGCTCCAGCACCATCGACAGCACCTGGCGAATCGAGTCCATCAGGCTGCGAAAACTTTCGCCCTGATTGCTGTGCTGGTAGGCGCTGCGCACCTGCGGGCGTTTGCTCTCGCTGCCAAAGGTCGCGAGGTCGCCGAGCATCGCCAGCAACGCGCAATACAGCTCTTCGGGGTGCAGGTGCTCAAGGCTCAAATAGTGGCGCAACACCAGTTCGGTGCGGTTGATCAGCTGGAGCATCATAAAGTCACCGACCTCTGCCCCGCCGACCTTGCCGTTGGAGCTGATGCGCTGCGCCAGCGCTTCGCCGCGATTGGCGATCATGCTGATGACTTCTTTGAGGCACGACAGCACATAGCCAGACGCGTGGGCGTGGATAAAGGTCGGCACAAATTGCTCATCCAGCCGGATCACGCCGTCTGAGGTGGTGTCGAGGATCTGGCACACCTGCAACTTGATGCAGGCTTGTTCGTTCTGTTGCTCACCCAGTACCAGACGAAAATCCGGGCGGGCGCAACTGACCTGGCTGCTGGCGTCGTCACCGGCGTTTGAGTCGGACACGTCAATGTCGAACGCGGTGTAGCGCGCCAGCACATCGGCCTGGTCCACACGGCGGGTTTCAATGTGATTGCCGGTGACCAGAGGCAAGGCCAGGTAAACCGCCGTGTTGGCGGTGTGGCGCGGCACATCGAGGACCAATGCCTGGGTGCTGCCGCTCAGCTCAAACAAGCTACCGTCCGGCAAGACGCCCGCCGCCTGGCTGATCACCAGTTTGCCCATATTGAGAAACTGCATGTCGATGTCCAGCCCCAGAAAGCCCCAGGTGTAGCGGCCCAGTAACTGGGTGCGGGCTTTCATTTGGTGGTGGTAATAACGGTCGCTTTGTTGGAAGTGTTGCGGGCGCAGCAACATGCCTTCGCGCCAGATAACTTTGTGTGCATTCATGCTCAATCATCCGCCTGTGCAGAGGCCCGGGCGGCGTTATGAATGCCCGCCTGATCGAGTACCAAGTGGGCCGTGGTCAGGTCACCCGCGGCCAGCGGCACCACATAGCGCCATTGGGTTTGCGGCAGGTCGCGATACGCGGCCAGCACCGCGACATAGCGGCTGCCGGGCTCGACGCTTAGCTTGAGGTCGACGGTCTCGCCGGGGCGCACCTCCAGCTCTTCACTGGTGACCAGATCCGGTGAAAGCGAGGCTTTGGGCCGCTCGTACAGGCTGAAGAAATCGGCGTTCTCAAAGGCAACCGGGTGTTTGAGTTCCAACAACCGAACCACCAGCGGCGACGGACGGCCGTTGAGGTCGAGGTTGACCTGATCACTGGCACTCAACGTCAGGTTGAGCTTGGTGAGGCTGGAGTACGGCGACAACGCCGAACATCCGCCCAGCAGCCACACCGTCAGTGCCAGCAGAACGTTGCGATAAAGGGGGGTACTACGCGACATGCGCATCATCCTTGAGGGTCATTGTGGAGGGTGGAAATCATGCGCACTTGCACGTCGTAGGCCTGAGCGAAATCACGCGCCAGCACGCGTTCACACCAGTCATCGTCCTGTTGCAGGGCCTGGTGATAGCGACTGAACGCCCGCCAGCGGCTGGCCGATGTCTTGAGCCACGGCTGATAGCCATCACGCTCAAAGCGCAAGACCAATTGCTGCGGGGAGAAGTGCTCAAGGCTGCTGCGGATCGCGGCACGGCTGGCGCTTAACAGCGCGACCTGATGCGCCTGTACATCCCGAAAGGCACGCCCGACCACCTGCTCGGCCGAGGGCTGATGGGGCTTTTTCGGCGCCAGCAACAGGCCTAAGGCTTCGCTGGCATCCTGGCTGGAGGTGAGCGGGTTTTGGCGGGTGTCCGGGGCGGCGGTGCGGGCCAGGCGCAGCTGGTTTTTAAGCTCGCTGCGGGTCCACAGACTTTGCTGCAAACCGCCGATGCTGTGCTTGAGCAAGTGGGCGGCCTTGAGCGCCAGCGCTTCGCGGTCTTCACGTGATTGCTGCGCAAGGTCAACGCCCAACACCGCGCCAAACGCCAGCCAAAAGGCCTCGTCACTGGGTGGTCCCATGGCCGCAATCGGCTCGGGCAGTGGCGCCTTCGGGGCTTCGACCAGATGCGGGACCCGCAGGTTTTCGTAGTCGATCCGGGCGAAATCGACACGCTGCTCCCAGTCCGTTGGCTGGCCGGGGCGTGGCTCTGGTTCCTCCAGCACGGCAAAGACAGCCGCGGGTAGTTTGATCGGGTCGAGCGGGTCCATGGCCAAAAAAGCATCATCGGGGATGATGCTGCCCGCCGGTTGAGGGCGCCCGACCTGTTCCAGCATCGCTTGCAGCTCGTGCTCCAGTTGCGCACGCAACTGGAAGTCACCGATGTAAAACACATCGCCATGTTCGATGCGCTGCGCCTGGCCTTTGTTCAGCCAGGCCTCGGGACGGTTGCAACGACTGCCGTTGGTGCTGGTGTCAGTGAAGAAAAACGTGCCGTCCCGATAGCTGATGTGCGCGTGGTAATTGGAGACGCTGCGTGTGCTGTCCACGAGCGCCCACTCGCAGGCTGCATTGCGCCCGATGGTGCCGCCTTGCTCGGTGAAGGTTTTGCGCATCACCTGCGCAGCATCCCGCGACCGTGTGTCGAGCAGGTCGAATACCAGTTCCATAGTGTGGCTCCTTACGGTCACTTACCGCGATTGACCGCTTGCGGATCACCCAATGGGCGATAGCTGTTGTCGTTGAATTTGTAATTGGCGCTGCACCCACTGGCGCCGCAGAGCACGGCGACAGTCAGCAACACGGCGCACCAGAGACGAGCAATCATCAGGAGAGTCTCCACAGGCACAAAGAATGAAAGGGGCTCACGAGGCCTTCCTTTTTAGATCGTCCAAACGGATATTCAGGCGCTCCAGGCGGTACAGCAGCGTGCGCCGGGCGACGCCCAGTTCATGGGCTGCGCGGGTCTGGTTACCGGCGTTTTTGCGCAGGCAGTCGAGCAGCAACCCCCGCTCAACCTGATCCAGTCGCTCGCGCAGATTGAGGGTGGCGTCATCGGTGGAGGCATCGCGCAACAGCGAGAAATGTTCAGGTCGCAACTCAGTGCCTTCGCACAGCAACACTGCGCGCTCGACCAGCCCTTTAAGCTCGCGCACGTTGCCGGGGAAGGCGTAGCTCGCCAGTTGCTCCAGTACCGATTCGGACCAGAGCAGCGGCTGGCGCTGTAAAAAAGTGCAGGTCTGTGCGGCAAAATGTCGGGCCAGATCAAGGATGTCGCCCTCGCGCTGACGCAAGGCCGGCAAGGTGATGGGGAATTGTGCGAGGCGGTAATACAGGTCTTCGCGAAACAGCCCCTGGCTGACCAACTGCGCCAGGTCGCGATGGGTGGCGGCGATGATCCGCACATCAATTTTATGCGTGAGGTTTGAGCCCAAGGGCCGGATCTCACCCTCCTGCAACACGCGCAATAACTTGGCTTGCAACGACAGCGGCATGTCACCGATTTCGTCCAGCAGCAAAGTGCCGCCGTTGGCACTGTCAAACAGCCCGGCGCGGTCACGGTTGGCACCGGTAAAGGCGCCTTTGCGGTAACCGAACAGCTCGCTTTCCAGCAGGGCCTCCGGGAAGGCCGCGCAGTTCTGCACGATAAAGGGCCGGGCACGGCGCGAGCTGCCGTCATGAATCGCCCGGGCGACGACTTCTTTGCCGGTACCGGTTTCGCCCATCAACAGCACGGTGTAGGGGCTGTTCAACACTTTGTTGATCAGGTGGTACGTCTGGCGCATGACACGGCTTTTGCCAATCAGCCCGGTCGTGCTGCCGGTCAGGTTTGAGGGCATTACCGAGGTTGTGTCCTGCTGATGCAAACGCAACTGCGCCCCGACAAAAGTCCCGAAAACCCCAACAGATGGTGCATAAGCCAACAACTCAATCGCTTGACGACTGGCGACCAGCAACACGCCTGCGACCGACTGCTGCACATTGAGCAGCGGTACGCACAGCAACGCCCGCCATGGCAGGCCCTGGCTGGGCAAAAAACCGATGTCATAGAGCCCGTCGCTGAGGTCATCGACACTGACGACCCGGTTCTGACACACGGCAAACTGCAACAGGTGCTGGCCTGCGTAATCTGTTGGCAACCCCTGTTCGCGGGGCGCTTGCACAAGCCCGTCGAGCCATTCTGCAGTCAGTTCCAGGCGTTTGTGCGTGGCATCCAGTACGTACAGCTGGCTCAACTCACAGCCACTGAGTTGGGCCACGGCACGCACGCACTGGCCGACCACGCTGGCGCTGTCAGTGCAGCGCGCCACGCTGGCAAAGTGCTGGAGCAACGACTCGGCATACGCCAGAGGGTCCGCTACGCGAACAAACATCGGCTCCACCTTAAGCAAACTCACACAGCACATGGGCCTGCGGGTCGAGGGTGACGTGCACGCTCTTGAGGGTTTGCGCGTTGGCCATGGCGTCCAGCAAGCGGTCGGCTATCAGCGGCAGGACGTGGGTGTCGAGCAAGTAGTCGATGAGTCGCGCACCGCTGTCGCTTTGGGTGCAGCGCTCGGCCAGATGGTCGACCAGACGCTGGCAGTGACTGAACGCCAGTTGCCGCCGCTGCAGACGCTCACCCAGGCGCTGAAGTTTTATTTCAATCAGTTCGCGCAGCACCGGCCCGCTGACCGGGTAGTACGGCACCACGCGCATGCGCGCCAGCAAGGCGGGTTTAAAGTGGTTGCTGAGCACCGGGCGAATGCTCTGTTCAAGGTCTTCGGCACTTGGCCGCGCACCGTTGGCGCACAAGGCGTTGATGCGGTCGCTGGCGAGGTTGGAGGTCATCAAGATCAGGGTGTTGCGAAAGTCGATCTCGCGCCCTTCGCCATCGTTGGCCACGCCTTTGTCGAAGATTTGATAGAACAGGTTGAGCACATCCGGGTCGGCCTTTTCGACCTCGTCCAGCAGCACCACGGAGTACGGTTTTTGCCGTACGGCCTCGGTCAACATGCCGCCTTCGCCATAACCGACATATCCCGGTGGTGCGCCGATCAACCGCGAAACGGTGTGTTTTTCCTGGAACTCGGACATGTTGATGGTGGTGATAAAGCGCTCGCCGCCGTACAGCAGGTCGGCCAGAACCAGGGCTGTTTCGGTTTTGCCGACGCCGCTCGGGCCCACCAGCAGGAACACCCCCACCGGCGCATCGGGCTTGTTGAGGCCTGCCGCCGTGGCACGCATGGAGCGGTCCAGCGCATGAATGGCCTGTTCCTGGCCACGAATGCGCGCGCTTAAATCGGCGCCGAAACTGCTGACCTTGGCGCTGTGCTCACGGGCCAATTGCGACACGGGCACGCCGGTCCAGGCGCTGATGACTTCTGCGACCAGACGCGGGCACACTTCAAAACTGACCAGCCGTTCAAGGCCGTGGGCTTCGCTCAGGGCCGCGTGGGTGAGGTTGAGCTGCGCCTCCAGTGAGGGCACGCTGTGCTCGTTGTCAGGGTCAAGGTTCGGTTCGCTGGCCTCACGGGCCTGAGCCAGTTGTTGGCGCAGCGCCAGCAAGCGTTCGGCTAAGGTGCGTTGCTCAACCCAGCGTGCTTCAAGGGCGAGCTGCTCGCTTTCGGCTTCGATCAAGCGCGCTTCCAGCGTCAGCAGCTGCGCGTGATCAATCAACAAACCGGCTTCGGCATCACGGCGCATGGCCTGACGTTGGCGCCCGCCTTCAGCCAGTTCACCGCGCAGTTGCTCAAGCTTTTGCGGCGCGGCGGCCAAGCTGATGCGCACGCGGGCGCAGGCGGTGTCGAGCACATCGACGGCTTTGTCCGGGAGCTGACGCCCGGCCAGATAACGAGCCGACAATTGCGCGGCGGCCACCACCGCGTCGTCACGCAAATAAATACCGTGGCTCTTTTCATACACGTGAGCCAGGCCACGCAGAATGGTCACCGCCTCAGTGACGGTAGGCTCGTGCAATTGCACCGGCTGAAAACGCCGGGCCAGCGCCGGGTCTTTTTCGAAGTATTTTTTGTACTCACCCCACGTGGTGGCGGCAATGGTGCGCAACTCGCCACGGGCCAATGCGGGCTTGAGCAGGTTGGCCGCATCGGACCCTCCGGCGTTGCCACCGGCGCCGATCAAGGTGTGGGCTTCGTCGATAAACAGAATGATCGGCTTGGGCGAGGCTTTGACTTCGTCGATGACGCCTTTTAGGCGGCGTTCGAATTCACCTTTAACGCTGGCCCCGGCTTGCAGCAGGCCCATGTCCAGCGACAGCAATTCAACCCCAAGCAGCACCGGCGGTACTTCACCGGCGGCGATGCGCGAGGCCAGACCTTCGACGATAGCGGTTTTGCCGACACCGGCTTCGCCCACCACAATCGGGTTGTTTTTGCGCCTGCGGGCGAGGATGTCGATCATCTGGCGGATGGCGTCATCGCGGCACAACACCGGGTCAAGTTTCCCGGCCCGCGCCTGCTCCGTCAGGTTGTGGGTAAAGCGCGGCAATAACGCCTCGCCCGACGCCGGAGCGCGGTCGCTGGCGGGTTGCGTTTGTTGCGACAGGGCAAAGCCTTTGAGGCGTTCGATATCGAGCTGGGCCAGCAGGGTTTGATAGCCGCTCCCGGCATAACGCAGCGGGTTGCGCAGCAAGGCGAGGATCAAGGCGGCCTGATCAATCTGGGTTTGCCCCAGTTCAAGGCTGGCGACCAGCAGCGCATCTTGCAGCCATTGCACCAGCTCAGGCGCAAACACCGGGTTGCGTGAGGCGCTGTTTTCACTGCGCGGCTGCAAGGCGGCACTCAAGTGGCCCGCATCGATGGCGGCGTCTTGCAGCGCACGTGCGAGCAAGCCTTGCGGTCGCTCCAGCAGTTGCAGCAGCAGGTCTTCTACCAATACCTGGCTCGCGCCACGTGTTACACAGCGTTCGGCACTGCCCTCAAGGTCGCGCCGGGTGTCGGCGTCGAGTGCCTGTATCAGTTGTTGCAGGTCTACGTTGATCATGGCCATTGCTCCTTAATGTGCTTTACCCAGGGTGACGACGCCGTCCGCGTATTCGCGGCCCAGCCAACTGGTCCATCCGAGTCGGCAGGGGTTGTGCTCGGCAATGCGCAGCTCACGGATTTCTTCGTGGCGCAGCACCAGCCGGATGTCGTACTCCAGCGGATCACGCAGGGTGAAGCGCACCAGCGCACACAGCGGCTGATACCCCGTGCCGATCGGCAGAAGTTCATGAAAACGCTCCCAACTCAGTTGGCGGATGTGGATACGAAACTTGCCGCTGCAATCGCGAACGCGCTCGCCCAGCACCAGGCTTTCACTCAGTTGATGATTGCCGCGCCCAAGGGCGTTGCGCTGTTCCTGGAGAATCTCGACGCGGCGCTCGATGCACTGCTCAATCGTCAGTTCGGCATGCTTGAAGTAGTACCGCAGCACCGACTCGATCAGGGCGGCCGAATGCGCACGCAAACTCAACAAACCGAGGTAAGGCAACAGGCGCTTCCAGTTCAGCTCTTGAGCGTCGCGGATGGTTTGGCCACCCAGCCCGATGAGGGCAAACAAATGGCTGGAAAACGGATCATTGGCGCCACTTTCAAATCGGGCGCGATAGCGGTACTTGCGCCAGATCGGCAGCAGCAGCCGTTGCAAGCGGTGGTTGAACAGATCCAGAAACTGCCGCGTGGTGTTCTGCGCGTCGCCGTCGCCCAGCGCTTGCTCGCCATAAAACGCCGGCAACGGCGACGCGGAACCCACCAGGCCCATCAGGTTGAAACGCAGCCGTGCACGGCGTTGCCCGTGTTCGACAAAGAACTCCACCGCATCAACGTCGCAGCCCGGAAAACCCAGGCTCGGGTTGGCAACAAACTCCACCCGATCGTAGAGCTCGTCTTCGCTGATGTCGGTGTTGCCGTCACGCAGGCGGTCAATAACCAGCAGCACGGCCTGAAACAGCGAGTACTCCCGGACAGTGCGCGCCAACACGCTCAGAGCAGGGGCTGCAGGCCCATGCGGGGTGTCCATTGGTAGGTCTCTCCCTGTGTGCTGTGGACCCGCAGTTCGTGGTACGAATTGAGGCTGGCGTAAAGCGCGAAAAACTCGTTGAGTACCGAGGCAAATACAAACAGGTCGCCATCGCCGACATAGCCTTGGGTATCAACGGTCAGTTCGGTGCGCAGGCCACGCAGCGGCAAGCCGCGGTGCAGGCGGTCAACGTGCTCATGGCGGATTGACTTGAGGCCGTTGAGCAGGTTTTTACTGACGCGCTCGGCGTGTTCGTCGTAGTAGCGCGGCAAGTCGTAGGTTTCGAGGATCACCTTCAAGGCATCCACGTTGGCCAGCGACAGGTAGTTGAGTGACATGTTGCTGATCAGCTTCCAGAGGAAGTCGCGGTTGAGCGGCGGTGCGTAGCTGGGCGTCACCGGCCCGATGTTGCGAAACACCAGGAACTCGGGCGTCCCTTCGCAAGGCAGACAGATATCGCCCTGGCCAAGGCGTCGGGGCAGGTTCTGATTGGTGCACGTCAGCTCAATGGACAAGGTTTCGCCCGCCTCGGGCTGGCGGGTGCCAAAACTGAGGTAGGTGTCGAGCCCTTCATGCAGCAACGCTGTACGCTGGCGAACGCTGTAATGCGTTTGCTCGACGGCCACATCAAAACTGGGGTCGTGTTCGAATGATTCGAACGGCACATACCGCTGGGAACCCGTGCCGTCGACGCGCCAGCCGGTCACGCTGTCGACCGAGAACACCGCGCAGTGTTCGAGCGCCAGCCGTGAGGGCATCAGCAGGTATTCGTCTTGTTTGCCGTCCAGACGCACGGGCATGGCGTCGTGCTGGAACAGGTTGACGATAGGCGTGCAATAGAGCTTCACGTTGTCCAGCGTCGGGCGCAGGCGCTGGGCGTTGCTCTGGCGAATATCAAAGCGCAATTCCAGGCCGCGCACTTGCTTGAGGGTGTCTTCAGGCAGCGTGCCCAGGCGTTCCAGACCGCTGAGGTCAACGAACAGAAACTTGTCCTGAAAGGCGAAGTATTCCTGCAAGTAGCGGTAGCCGCGAAAGGTGTTCAGCGGGTAAGGAATCAAGGCTTCTTCTTCGGCAAACCCCACGGGTTGTATGCACGTGGGTGCCAGGGTGAACGCCAGGTTTTCGCTGGCCTCCAGGGCTTTGCCGTTGCCATCGAGCGGCACCACGGTGACGCCGTGCAGATGGCGCAACAAGCCGAGGTAAAGCATTTGGCTGACGTAGCGCTCGCCCGCCAGGTGCAAGCGCAACTGGCTCAGCGCCAGCTCCCCTAAATGACCGTCACAGGTCATGTTCAAGCGCAGGCTGAGCAGCGAGCCTTGCGCATTGACCGAGTGCTTCAGCTCAACCAAGGCCAATGGCAGCACGTCTGTCGGGTAGCAGGTTCTGAACTGGCAACTCACGCCGTCAATCGGCTTGCTCGCCACCCGGGTTTCGCGCTCGACCCGCAGCGCCGGGCCCGGACGGTCCAGCGGGTCGAACTGCAACAGGCTGAATGCCGGCAGTGGCCGCATGTAATTGGGCCATAGCAGGTGCATCAGCGAATGG
This sequence comes from Pseudomonas sp. FSL R10-2189, assembly GCF_009600325.1. Taxonomy (NCBI): domain Bacteria; kingdom Pseudomonadati; phylum Pseudomonadota; class Gammaproteobacteria; order Pseudomonadales; family Pseudomonadaceae; genus Pseudomonas; species Pseudomonas sp. FSL R10-2189. Next base: position 88,706 of record NZ_WIVZ01000005.1, on the reverse strand, counting down.
CTCAGTTCGGGCAGTTCATCGTCCAGTTTCTGGCGCAGGCGCCCGGTTAAAAAAGCAAAACCTTCAAGCAACCGCTCGACGTCAGGATCACGCCCGGCCTGGCCCAAAAACGGCGCCAACGCAGGACTACGCTCAGCGAAGCGGCTGCCCAACTGGCGCAATGCAGTGAGTTCGCTTTGGTAGTAATGGTTAAAAGACACGGCGCTACCTGTTAGTTGTCGACGGCACGAAATACGGGAAACACATAGGGGTTGAACGTCACGCGTGTCGGGCTTTAAGTCCCGACTCTGACCTGGCCACTGCCATCCAGGTGCGCGGTAAAACTGACCTGACGCTTGGTGCCCGCCACGTCCAGCCAGCCGTCGAGACTGAAGGCGAGCCGCAGCGGGTCGCCGTCTCGGGGCAAGGCGCTGACGCGGACTTGGCTCAAACGCGGTTCATAACGTTCAATAAAAATTTCGATGGCCTCGCGCGCCTGGGTCAGCGCGTCATGCAGGCTCAAACGCATGTTGTTCAAATCGGGCAAGCCGTAGTCGGGCAGCGTTTGCACGCTGCCCGCCCGGGTGCTGAGCATTTTTGCCAAATGGGTAGCCACGGACGCCTGGGCGCAGGCAACGGGGCTCAAGCCCCGGCGTGTATCCACATCGCCCGCCAGGCGTTCAAAAAGGCTGCCATATGCGCTCATGCCCGCCTCCCGTTACTCTTTTTCCATCTTGCCGACCAGCGACAAGGTGAAGTCAGCCCCCATGTACTTGAAGTGCGGGCGCACGTTCAGGCTGACGCGGTACCAGCCAGGCTCGCCTTCAACGTCGCTGACGGTGATATGAGCGGCACGCAAAGGGCGACGGCCACGGACTTCGGCGGCAGGGTTTTCCTGGTCGGCAACGTACTGGCGGATCCACTTGTTGAGCTCAAGCTCAAGGTCGGTACGCTCTTTCCACGAACCCAACTGCTCGCGCTGCAACACCTTGAGGTAATGCGCCAGGCGGTTGACGATCATCATGTAGGGCAGTTGCGTGCCGAGTTTGTAGTTCAGCTCGGCGTTCTTGCCTTCGGCGCTGATGCCGAAGAACTTGGGTTTTTGTACCGAGTTGGCCGAGAAGAAGGCGGCGTTGTCGCTGCCTTTGCGCATGGTCAAGGAGATGAAACCTTCCTCGGCCAGTTCGTATTCGCGGCGGTCAGAGACCAGAACTTCGGTGGGGATCTTGGTTTCGATTTCGCCCATGCTTTCGAAGTGGTGCAGGGGCAGGTCTTCAACCGCACCGCCGCTTTGCGGGCCGATGATGTTCGGGCACCAGCGAAACTTGGCAAAACTGTCGGTGAGCCTGGAAGCAAAGGTGTAGGCGGTGTTGCCCCACAGGTAGTGTTCGTGGCTGTTGGCAACGGTTTCTTTGTAGACGAACGACTTGACCGGGTTTTCTTCTGGGTCGTACGGGTTGCGCAGCAAGAAGCGCGGCACGGTCAACGCCATGTAGCGCGAATCTTCGGACTCGCGAAAGCTCTGCCATTTGGCAAATTGCGGGCCACAGAAATGGTCTTTCAGGTCTTTAAGGTTAGGCATGCCGGTGAAGCTTTCGAGGCCGAAAAATTTCGGCCCGGCGGCGGCAATGAACGGCGCGTGGGACATGCACGAAACGCTGGACACGTATTGCATCAGCTTGACGTCCGGCGAGCTTGGGGTCATGAAGTAGTTGGCGATGATGGCGCCTACCGGCTCACCACCGAACTGCCCGTATTCTGCGGTGTACACATGTTTATAGAGGCCCGATTGCATGACCTCGGGCGAGTCTTCGAAGTCGTCCAGCAGGTCTTCTTTCGAGACGTTGAGGATTTCGATCTTGATGTTTTCGCGGAAGTTGGTGCGATCGACCAACAACTGCAAGCCACGCCACGCGGACTCCAGCGACTGGAAGGACGGGTGGTGGAGAATTTCGTCCATCTGGTTGCTGAGCTTGGCGTCGATCTCGGCAATCATGCGATCAACCAAGGCTTTTTTGACCGGCTCGCCCTGGTTTTGCGGTTTCAGCAGTTCTTCGATAAACGCCGCCACGCCGCGCTTGGCAATGCCATAGGCGTCGTCTTCGGGGGTGAGTCGGGTTTGCGCAATGATGTCGTCCAGAACGCTGTAAGAAGTGCTTTTATCGTCTTTTAGTTGTGCGGCGCTGCTGCTCATTGTGTGGCTTCCTTGACTGATGGGGGGCTCAAACGTCCGTTGCCGGAGCGACAAGCAGATCCAGTTCGCTCAGTATCCGAGCGCGTGAGACGTCGTCGGCCAGTACGCCTTCAATCGCCTTGCGAAAGCTCGGCGCGTTGCCCAATGGGCCTTTAAGTGCGACCAGGGCATCACGCAGCTCCATCAGTTTTTTCAGTTCAGGGATTTGCTCCACCAGGCTCGCCGGGTTGAAGTCCTTCATCGCGCTGACGCGCAGCGCAATCGCCAACTCATCGGTGCTGTCTTCGCCGTGCAAGCGGTTGGGCACATTCAGGGCCAGCTCCAGCCCTTGCTTGGAAAGCACTTCATCGAAGGTCATTTTGTCGATGGCAATAGGCTTGCGGTCTTCAAGCTTTCGCCCGTCAAAGCGCTGGATATAGTCACCCACCACCAACAGCTTCAAAGGCAGTTCGATCTCTTCTTGAGCCCCGCCAGTCGCTGGTTTGAACGTGATGTTGATCCGTTCCTTGGGGGCTACCGAGCTTTCTTTGGCCATGATGTTTTTCCTTGCGTGTGTGTGGCCCTGAGGCCTATTCGAGTACCACTTCAAGATCGAGGTGGCACAACCTGCGATACATCTCGTCCTTGCGTTCTCGCACTTCGTGGTTCTGCGGCAGGAGCTCGCAGCAGCGATGTAAAAGACGCAAAACTTCAAGCACCAAATCCGGCTCCCAGGCCTGCAAACCTGAGCGATGAAGGACCTCATCGAGCATTTCGAGCTGGGTTTTGGCGAGTTCGTATTTCTTGGCGTGAAAGCACAACCGGGCGAGGGTCAACTGCCAGAAAAACCGCACACGCTCGCCAGGGGCGCTGCTCGATGCACGCTTGAGCCACTGCACAGCGGGTTTGAAACCGCTGGCACGCAAAAGCTCTTGTGCTTCATCGAGGGCCAAGTCCCAGGCCGGACGTACGGTTGCGACCGGTGCTTCGGGCTCGCTTCGGCTCAGGTGCGGCAGCACCTGTGCGTCGATCCAGGCGCGGGTCTGCGGGTCGGCAAACGCGGTGCCGTCACTGAAACGCAATTCGACCAGGCCCGGCAGCCGTTGCAGCAGCAAGGCGAAGTGGACCTCCACCTCGCGCATGGCAGGCTCAGCTTTAAGGGCGTTCAGGCATTCCCAGACCAGGCGCTGGCCGTCGAACCAGAACGGTGATTTGGCCAAGCTGGCTTCAAGCTCCACCAGCAAATCGGCAAACTGCCCTTGGGTGAAACGGTCCGCGTAGCTGTTGAGCTTGTCGGCCGGGATGCCGCGCAGCGAGGTGATCAGCTCGCCATTGCGCTCGGGCAGGAGGTCTAGCGGCAGCCACGTCAGCACGCGGTTCAGGCGTAGCGCTCGCAGGTCGGTGGCTTTCTGTTTTAGCCACCAGCCGCACAACGCACGGGCGCTGTCTTGCTGCTGACGCAAGGCTTTGTGGGCGTCTTTTTCGTTGTCGATGAGCACATTGGGCTCGATCAACTGGATGGCCACGTGCCTGACCTGCGCCACCGCCGTCGCAATAACGCCCTTCTCGGGCTGGCTGTCGACGGCCCGCTGGACCATTCGGGACAGTCGACGGCAAATCGGCAGCAACAGCGGCACGTCATCGCCCAAATGCTTGGCCAGCACGCTCTCCAGCGCCAGCAACAGCTCAACCATGTGCTGGAACAGCGGCAGTTGTTCTTTAATCGGCACGTTTTCGTTAAGAGCCCGATCAAGGCGCCCTACCAGCCAACTGATGGCGGCGGCACGGGTGCGCAATTTGATCGGGTAAACAAGTGCCCAGCGCTCCGTACACAGGTGGTGCAGCAACCCCAGCCCCGCCAGCAACCCCGGGAACGATTCGCGCTGATAAAGCGCCCAGGTCAGCCAGACGGCGGCACGCAGGTCCTTGGACTGATCGCGCAGCATCGCCTCGCTTTGCTCATGCACCACGTACCAGTCGATCTGGTTGTTTTCTGACATCGACTGCGACTTGCCGATTTCTCGCTCAAGGGCTTCGAACTGGTTCGAAAAGCGCGCGTCATTGCCCGCAAAGCTATCCTTGAACACCGGTGTTTTGCCTAGCTCGATGAGGCGGGCAAATAATTGGCTGGAATACGTCATGACAGCACGCCGCCCACTGCAGTCGGCACCACGTACGTCATAGAGGTATCAAGGGGGAGGATCACAGCGCATTACCGATTCCATTCAAGTGGCGAGACCTTATGTGAATGGAAAAGGGAAAAATGTCAGACGTTTCCTCAATGGGCCGAGAAATGTCTTCGCTTAAAAAAAGGTAAAGAAATCGCCTCACACACGCGTTACGAAACCTGACATACCAAGGATTTGGACTACACCAAAACAGTCAGCTCTGACACGAACGGCTGAAAAAAACGCCTCATACATGTCGACTAAAGTCATGCAGTTAACAGATTCACCTTTCATGGCAGTGGCTTAAACTGCCGCCTTATTTGCCCCAAAACCTGCTGTCTGCTAGTGTCAGCCGGTTTTAACGCCTACCGAGAATGCCGCCATGGCCCGCAAAAAAGCTTCCCTGGATTTCGAGCAGTCCCTCGCCGACCTGCAAACATTGGTCGAGCGCCTGGAAAACGGCGAACTGTCACTGGAAGACTCATTGACCGCCTTTGAACAAGGCATTCGTCTGACCCGTGATTGCCAGGGCGCACTGGCGCAAGCGGAGCAGAAAGTCCAAATTTTGCTTGAGCGTGATGGTGAGCTCGCTCAAGAACCTTTTGATGCGGAACAGCCAGAATGATTGATGCCTACCAGACCAGCAGCCAGGCACGCGTCAACGCGGCACTTGAACGCTTGTTTGTCGCTCCGGCCCCGGAGTTGGCCCGGCTATACGAGGCCATGCGTTACAGCGTGATGAATGGTGGCAAACGGGTTCGACCGCTATTGGCCTATGCCGCTTGCGAAGCGCTGGGCGCGGCCCCCGAACAAGCCAATGGCGCGGCGTGCGCGGTGGAGCTGATCCACGCCTATTCGCTGGTGCATGATGATTTGCCGGCCATGGACGATGATGATTTGCGCCGCGGTCAGCCGACCACCCATAAGGCGTTTGATGAAGCCTGCGCCATTCTGGCCGGTGACGGCCTGCAAAGCCTGGCGTTCAGCGCCCTGCTGGACCCGACGCTGACCACTCTGGATGCCGAAACACGCTTGCGCATGGTCAATGGCCTGGCGTTCGCGGCGGGCCCTGCCGGCATGGTTGGCGGGCAAGCCATCGATCTTGGCTCGGTGGGGCTGAAGCTGGATCAGGCTGCGCTTGAATACATGCACCGCCACAAGACCGGCGCCTTGATAGAAGCCAGCGTAAAGCTGGGTGCACTGGCCAGCGGCCAGGCAACGGATGACAATCTTCAGGCGTTGAGCGTTTATGCCCGGGCCATTGGCTTGGCGTTTCAGGTCCAGGACGACATTCTGGATGTTGAAAGTGACACCGCAACCCTGGGCAAACGCCAAGGCGCCGACATTGCACGAGACAAACCGACCTACCCGGCACTGATGGGTCTGGAGCAGGCCAAAAGCTATGCCCTGGAGCTGCGTGATCAGGCGCTCAATGCCCTGCGACCTTTTGATGCAGCAGCAGAACCTTTGCGAGAACTGGCGCGTTATATCGTGGATCGCCGCCACTAATACGGCGACAAATAGATATTTCGCACAACGTGTAATGCCAAGGTCTGACTAACGAATGTCACACTGCGTGGGCAGCTTACGTTCCATAAGGTAAACTGCCGCCTCTTTTATATACCTATAACGATTCGCCTGATGCCAACGACGTTTCAAGATTTTCCCCGCAAGCGCCCGACTACGCCCCTGCTCGACCGAGCGGGCACGCCTGTTGGCCTGCGCAGATTAGCCGAAGCCGAGCTGGAAACCCTGGCCGATGAGTTGCGCCTGGAATTGCTCTATACCGTTGGCCAGACAGGCGGGCACTTTGGTGCCGGGCTTGGGGTCATTGAGCTGACCATCGCGCTGCACTACGTCTTCGACACCCCGGATGACCGGCTGGTGTGGGACGTGGGTCATCAGGCGTATCCGCACAAAATCCTCACCGGCCGTCGCGATGAAATGGCGACGTTGCGCCAAAAGGACGGCATTGCGGCCTTCCCGCGCCGTTCCGAAAGTGAGTACGACACCTTTGGCGTCGGCCATTCCAGCACTTCGATCAGCGCTGCGCTGGGCATGGCCATTGCCGCCCGCCTGCAAAACAGCGAGCGCAAGGCCATTGCGGTGATTGGTGACGGCGCACTGACGGCGGGTATGGCCTTTGAGGCGCTGAACCACGCGCCCGAAGTGAATGCCAACATGTTGGTGATCCTCAACGACAACGACATGTCGATTTCGCGCAATGTCGGCGGTTTGTCCAACTACCTGGCCAAAATCCTGTCGAGCCGTACCTACGCCAGCATGCGCGAAGGCAGCAAAAAAGTGCTATCACGCCTGCCGGGCGCCTGGGAAATTGCCCGCCGCACCGAAGAGTACGCCAAGGGCATGCTGGTCCCCGGCACCCTGTTCGAGGAGCTGGGCTGGAACTACATCGGGCCGATTGATGGCCACGACCTGCCGACCTTGATTGCCACGCTGCGTAACATGCGCGACCTCAAAGGCCCGCAGTTCCTGCACATTGTCACCAAGAAAGGCAAAGGTTTCGCCCCGGCTGAAGCCGACCCGATTGGTTACCACGCGATCACCAAGCTTGAGCCGCTGGACGCGCCAAAAGTCGCGCCCAAGGTTGCCAGCGGGCCGAAGTACTCGGCCGTGTTTGGCGAGTGGCTGTGCGACATGGCGGCGGCCGACGAGCGTCTGGTCGGCATTACCCCGGCCATGAAAGAAGGCTCGGACCTGATCAAGTTCAGCGAGCAGTACCCGTCGCGCTACTTCGATGTGGCGATTGCCGAGCAGCACGCGGTCACGTTTGCCGCCGGTATGGCCTGTGAAGGTGCCAAACCCGTGGTGGCAATTTATTCGACGTTCTTGCAGCGTGGTTACGACCAATTGGTGCATGACGTCGCGGTGCAAAACCTGGACGTGTTGTTTGCCATCGACCGTGCCGGTCTGGTGGGCGAAGACGGCCCGACCCACGCCGGCAGCTACGACCTGTCTTACCTGCGTTGCATCCCGGGCATGGTCATCATGACCCCGAGCGATGAGAACGAACTGCGCAAAATGCTCACCACCGGCCACCTGTACAACGGTCCGGCGGCAGTGCGTTACCCACGCGGCACCGGCCCTGACGCGCCAATCGAGAAGACCCTTGAGCCGCTGGAAATAGGCAAAGGCATCGTGCGCCGTCAAGGCAGCAAGGTGGCGATCCTGGTATTTGGCGTGCAATTAGCCGAAGCCCTGCGAGTGGCTGAAAAAATCGACGCGACCGTGGTCGACATGCGTTTTGTGAAGCCGATGGACGAAGCCTTGGTACGCGAAATGGCTGACAGCCATGATCTGCTGGTGACCGTTGAAGAAAACGCCATCATGGGTGGCGCAGGCGCGGCGGTCAGTGAGTTCCTGGCCCGTGAAAACGTACTGAAGTCGGTGCTGCACCTGGGCCTGCCGGACATTTATGTCGAGCACGCCAAGCCGAGCCAGATGCTGGCTGAATGCGGCCTGGATGAAGCCGGTATCGAAGCCTCGGTTCGCCAGCGGATGCAGGTGCTGGGCCTCTAAGCCCACCCGGATCGACTGTAGGAGCGAGCTTGCTCGCGATCTTTTAAAGATCAAAAGATCGCGAGACAAGCTCGCTCCTACAGGGATCAGGGGGCGATCTGCTCGCACAACCTGCCGGTTGCTTGCACCATTTGCCCGCTCGGGCGTTCCAGACCTTTATCACTCAACAGCACTAAACGCCCGTGTTTGACCGCATCCAGTTGCGGCCAGGCTTTCCAGGCGTCGAGTTGCGCCTGGGTGCTCGCGATGATTATGTGTGGATTGCGCTGCAATACTGACTCGACGCTGACTTGCGGGGCCGGGAGTTTGAGGTCGGCAAATACGTTACTCGCCCCGCACACGGCCAACGCATCGCTGATGATTTGCCCGCCGCCCAAGGTGTAGAGCGGTTGATCCCAGACTTGGTAAAACACCCGCAACGGCGTGTCGCGGTGGTAGCGGGTGAGCAGCTCGGCCAGACGCGTACGCAATTGATCGGCCAGTTCCTGACCGCGTTCCGGGCGCCCCAAGGCGACGGCAAGGGCCTGGATCTGCTCAATCAGTTGATCAAGGGTTTGAGGGTCGGCGGTGTAGGTCGGGATGTTGAAGCGGTGCAGTTGCTCGCGCTGGGCAACGCCCACGCTGCCCGGCCAGAGCAGGATCAGGTCGGGTTGCAGGCTGAGTAAACGCTCAATGTTTAATTGGCCATAACGGCCGACAGAGGGCACAGCGACCAGATCGGGAAGTGACTCGCCAGCGTCGAGGCGCCCGACCAGCAGGTCGGCGGCCCCCAGCTCAACAACGATTTCAGACAGCGACGGCGCCAGGCTGATCACTCGGCTGGCGCCCATGCAGGGTAAACCCACGGCCAGCAAGAGGATTGCCAGCCAGTAGCGCATCACGCCGGATCTGTCTCGCCTTGGTGCTGGTTGCCCATCATGTGCCCAAGCTTGTTGGCTTTGGTTGCCAGGTACAGTTTGTTGTGCGGGTTGTGCCCGGTGTGCAGCGGCACGCGCTCCGCCACGGTGATGCCCATGTCAGTCAAAGCTTTGACCTTGCGCGGGTTGTTGGTCATCAGGCGCAGCGAGTTGACACCCAGGTGCTCAAGCATTGGCAGGCAGATGGCGTAATCGCGCTGATCAGCAGCAAAGCCCAGACGCTCGTTGGCTTCAACGGTGTCGGCACCGCCATCTTGCAGTGCGTAAGCGCGCACTTTGTTCAACAGACCAATGCCACGGCCTTCCTGACGCAGGTACAGCAACACGCCACGTCCTTCGCGGGCGATGGCCTGCAAAGCGGCTTCGAGTTGTGAGCCGCAATCACAGCGCTGGCTGAACAAGGCATCGCCGGTCAGGCATTCGGAGTGCACCCGGCCTAATACCGGAGCACCGTCTGCCACGTCGCCCAAACTGAGCACAACGTGTTCACGACCCGTGGCTTGTTCTAAAAAGCCATGCATGGTGAATTCGGCAAAGGGGGTTGGGAGCTTGCAAGCAGCAACGAAAACGACGGGCACCATGTGCTCCTGATCAGTTTGAGGACTGGAAATTCGCAGAGTCGACATTGTAACAGGACGTTCCTACAGACGCTTAGGCTGAATTATCGGAGATAAATATCAAAAAGTTTGATAGCTAAGGCCCCGCAAGCCTTCACATCACGCGTAAAAGTGCTGGTAACCACGGATTGCCGGGGTAATGTCCTGGCCGTGCTCGTCGACAAGGCTGACGCCCTGCCCTTCAATTACGCGGCCGATGACGTGGATCGGCCAGCCATCCGCGAGCAAGGTCGGCAGTTCAACGGCTGGCAAGGTAAAGGCCAGCACGTAATCGTCACCGCCGCTCAAAGCCGCTTTTTGCGCGCCCGCATCCCCCAAAAACTCTTGCAGGGCCAGCGACATCGGCACGCGGTCATTTTCGATCTGCAGGCCTACGCGCGAAGCCGTTGCGATATGCCCGCAGTCAGCCAAAAGACCGTCTGAAATATCCAGTGCCGAGGTCGCTTTGCCGCGCAGGGCCTGGCCCAGGGCAAATTGCGGTTGCGGTGACCAGTAATGCGCCAGCAAAGGCTCGGCAATTGCCGGGGCAGCGCTGCATTGGCCCAACACCAGCGGCAATGCGCCCGCTGCGTTGCCCAGCTCACCGCCCACGCATAGCAAATCGCCGTGGCGCGCGCCGCTGCGGCTCAAGGCTTGGCCCGTGGGCACGCGCCCAAATACCGTCAAGGTGAGGCACAGTGGACCACGCGTGGTGTCGCCGCCGATCAGCCGCAGGTCGCACGCCTGGGCCATCAGGTTCAAACCACGGGCAAACGCGTCTAGCCAGGCGGCTTCAACTGTCGGCAACGTCAGGGCAAGGGTAAACGCAACAGGTGTGGCGCCCATGGCCGCCAAATCACTGGCCGCCACGGCCAGCGCACGCTGACCGAGCAAGAAAGGGTCGCAAGGATCTGCGAAGTGCACCCCGGCTACGAGGGTGTCGGTGGAGATCGCCAGCTGTTCCCCGAAGGGAACATCCAGCAGGGCGCAGTCGTCGCCAATGCCTAACGCAACGCCCACGCCGCCTTGCGCACAAGGCGCGGCAGCGAAGAAGTTGCGGATCAGCTCAAACTCGCCCATGGCCAACAGCGCTGATTAGCGCTTGAACGCCTTGACTTCAGCTTCACGCAGGCGAGGTGCCAGTTTGTCCAGAACACCGTTGACGAACTTGTGGCCGTCAGTGGAGCCGTAGACTTTTGCCAGCTCGATGCCTTCGTTGATCACAACGCGGTAAGGCACGTCGACACGCTTGATCAGCTCCCAGGTGGACAGGCGCAGAACCGCCAGTTCAACCGGGTCCAGCTCTTCGATGGTGATGTCCAGGCATGGCGCCAGGGCAGCATCGATCTCGGTACGATTGGCCGGTACGCCGTGAAGGATTTCGCGGAAGTAAGCACCGTCAACGTCAGTGAAGTCGTTGTCCACGCGAAACTGGGCTTCGATCTCGTTCAGCGAGTGCTTGGCCATGTGCCACTGATACAGCGCTTGGGTCGCGAGCTGACGCGCTTCGCGACGCTTGGCGCTCTTGGAGGGCTTGCCAGCATCCGCAGGTTTAGGATCGCGCGGGTTGAAACGATCGCTTTCGTCGGAAATCACTTGGCCTCCAACGCTGCCAGCAGGCTGACCATTTCGAGAGCGGACAGTGCAGCTTCAGCGCCTTTGTTGCCAGCTTTGGTGCCGGAACGTTCGATGGCCTGCTCGATCGAGTCGACGGTCAGCACACCGAATGCAACCGGTACGCCAAACTCCATGGACACCTGAGCCAAGCCTTTGGTGCACTCGCCAGCCACGTATTCGAAGTGCGGAGTACCGCCACGAATAACAGCGCCCAGGGCGATGATGGCGGCGAATTCGTTGCGCTGGGCAACTTTTTGCGCAACCAGCGGAATTTCGAACGCACCCGGTGCACGGATGATGGTGATGTCGCTTTCGCTTACACCGTGGCGAACCAGGGCATCAACAGCACCACTCACCAGGCTTTCGACGACGAAGCTGTTGAAACGGCCGACGACGAGTGCGTAGCGACCTTTGGGGGCGATGAAGGTACCTTCGATGGTCTTCAGGGTCATTCGGTATGTCTCGTATTAAAGAGCCAGAACGCACTTGCGTGCGTTCTTTAAGGATATTGGGCCACGAATCGGGACTGGAAATGTCCGGTCATTATTCGGCGGGCACGTATTCTACAACTTCCAGATCAAAACCGGATATGGCATTGAACTTCATTGGTGAACTCATGAGGCGCATTTTGCGTACTCCGAGGTCACGCAAGATCTGTGAGCCTGCTCCGACGATGCTGTAGGTGGTCGGTTTTTTCACCGGTGCGGCATCGGCGGTTTCGCGAATATGAGCCAGCAATACATCACCGTCCAACGGGTGGCCCAGCAACAGCACCACACCGCTGCCCGCCTCTGCCACGGCGCTCATGGCGGCGCGCAGGCTCCAGCGGCCGGGCTGTTTGACCAGCAACAGGTCGCGCAGCGGGTCCATGTTGTGCACCCGTACCAGCGTCGGTTCTTCGGCGCAGATCTTGCCCAGGGTCAGTGCCATGTGCACGTCGCCTTCGACAGAATCACGATAGGTCACCAGGTTGAATTGGCCCAGCTCGCTGTCCAGCGGCTGCTCGGCAATCCGCTGAACGGTACGTTCGTGGATCATCCGATAGTGGATCAGGTCAGCGATGGTGCCGATTTTGATGCCGTGTTCAGCGGCAAATGCTTCCAGCTCAGGGCGACGGGCCATGGTGCCGTCGTCGTTCATCACTTCGCAGATCACGCCGCTTGGCTCGAAACCGGCCATGCGCGCCAGGTCGCAGGCGGCTTCTGTGTGGCCAGCACGGGCCAGGGTGCCGCCCGCTTGTGCCATCAGCGGGAAGATGTGGCCCGGGCTGACGATGTCATCGGCCTTGGCGTCTTTGGCAGCGGCGGCTTGCACCGTGCGGGCACGGTCGGCGGCCGAGATGCCGGTGGTCACGCCGGTGGCGGCTTCGATGGACACGGTGAACTTGGTGCCAAAGCCTGAGCCATTGCGCGGCGCCATCAACGGCAATTTGAGCGTTTCGCAGCGCTCGCGGCTCATCGGCATGCAGATCAGGCCACGGGCGAAACGCGCCATGAAGTTGATGTGCTCAGCCTGGCAGCACTCGGCGGCCATGATCAGGTCGCCTTCGTTTTCGCGGTCTTCGTCATCCATCAGGATGACCATCTTGCCTTGGCGGATGTCTTCAACCAGTTCTTCGATGCTGTTGAGCGCCACGCGGCACCCCCTTATTTCAGGATTTTAGGTAGCCGTTGGCGGCCAGAAAACTTTCGCTGATACCACCCGAGGTCGGCTCGGCGGCTTTTTCGCCCAGCAGCAGGCGTTCGAGGTAGCGCGCCAGCAAGTCGACTTCAAGGTTGACCCGGCGACCTGGACGATAGTCGTCCATGATGGTTTCGCTCAGGGTGTGCGGAATGATGGTCAAAGAAAACTCGGCGCCACTGACCGAGTTGACCGTCAGGCTGGTGCCGTCGACGGTGATCGAGCCTTTATGGGCGATGTACTTGGCCAGTTCCTTGGGTGCACGGATGCGGAACTCGATGGCACGGGCGTTTTCCTCGCGGGAAATCACTTCGCCTACGCCGTCAACGTGGCCGCTGACCAGGTGGCCGCCCAGACGCGTGGTCGGGGTCAGGGCCTTTTCCAGGTTGACCCGGCTGCCGCTTTTGAGGTCGTTGAACGCGGTGCAATCAAGGGTTTCGCGGCTGACGTCAGCCATAAAACCATTGCCCGGCAGCTCTACTGCGGTCAGGCATACGCCGTTGATCGCGATGCTGTCGCCGAGTTTGACGTCGCTCAGGTCGAGCTTGCCGGTCTCAACATAAACCCGCACATCGCCACCCTTTGGGGTCAGTGCGCGGATGTTGCCGATGGATTCGATAATGCCGGTAAACATGGGCGTCCCCCTTGAGAACAAAACCTGCGCTAAGCGAAGGCTGAGAATTATACGCTCGCGGGCGACACAGGTATGGCTGTGACTCGCCAGTCATCCCCTACCGCGCGCATTTCAGTGATTTTGAGCAACGGCGCTTCGCTCATGTGGGTCAGCGGCAGCTCAAGCAACGGCCTCGCGGTCGACCCCAAAAACTTGGCGGCGATGAATATCTGGTACTCATCGACCAGGCCTTGCTCGGCAAAGGCACCAGCCAGACGTGGACCTGCTTCAACCAGCACCTCATTGACACCACGGGCGGCCAGCGCCACCAGCAGTTTGCGCAAATCGACCTGGCCATTGGCTCCGTGGATCACCAGGCACTCGGGGCCGGTGCGGTATTGCTCGGCAGGCGGCACGCAGGTGGCGACCAAGGCCGGGCCGGCCTTGAAAAACGGTGCATCCAGCGGCACGCGCAAGCGCCCGTCAATCAATACCCGCAGCGGCGGACGGCTGAGCGCCAGCGCGGTCAGCTCGGGGCTCAAGCCCAGCTCAGGCCCGCGCACGGTCAGGCGCGCACCATCGGCCAGCACGGTGTCAGCGCCGGTCAGCACCACACTGGCTTCGGCGCGCAGACGCTGCACGGCCGAGCGCGCAGCCGGGCCGGTGATCCATTGGCTTTCACCGTTGGCCATGGCGGTGCGGCCATCCAGGCTCATGGCCATTTTGACCCGCACAAACGGCAGGCCGTGTTCCATGCGTTTAAGGAAGCCGGGGTTGAGCGCCCGCGCTTCTTGCTCAAGCACGCCGCTACGCACGTCAACGCCCGCATCGGCGAGGCGCTTGAGCCCGCGTCCGGCGACTTCCGGATTGGGGTCTTGCATGGCCGCAACCACTCGGGCGATGCCCGCATGCAGCAAGCCATCGGCACACGGCGGCGTATGCCCATGGTGGCTGCATGGCTCAAGGGTTACGTAGGCGGTAGCACCACGGGCCAACGCGCCCGCGGCACGCAGGGCGTGGACTTCAGCGTGGGGCTCGCCCGTGCGCTCGTGCCAGCCTTCGCCCACTACCTGCCCGTCGCGCACGATCACGCAACCGACCCGTGGATTAGGGTGAGTGGTGTACAGCCCTTTGCGCGCCAGTTCGATGGCTCGCGCCATGTAATGGGCGTCTAAAACAGCTTGTTCGGCGGTTAGAGTCATTCTTTGGAAGGCTCACGGGCGAGTCGATCGATCTCTTCGCGGAACTCGTTGAGGTCCTGGAAGCGTCGGTAGACAGAGGCGAATCGGATATAGGCCACTTCGTCGAGCTTTTGCAGCTCGGTCATGACCAGCTCACCGACGACCAGCGATTTGACTTCGCGTTCGCCGGTGGCGCGCAGCTTGCTTTTGATATGGGCCAGCGCAGCTTCAAGGCGCTCGACACTGACCGGGCGCTTTTCCAGCGCTCGCTGCATGCCGGCGCGCAGTTTCTCTTCGTCAAAAGGCTGACGACTGCCGTCTTGCTTGATTAGTCGCGGTAACACCAACTCGGCTGTTTCAAAGGTGGTGAAACGCTCACCACAGGCCAGGCATTCACGCCGGCGGCGCACCTGATCGCCCTCGGCGACCAGACGCGAGTCGATGACTTTAGTGTCGTTGGCACCGCAGAATGGACAGTGCATGGTGGCGGCAACAAAAAATGGGAGGGCCATGGTAGGGTCTGTCCCCGTGTCAATGCAACCGCGACGCAATGAAGCGGGGACAGACCTTGGCGCATGCCGGTGGCAAGACAAGCCATAGGCTTTACGGTATACAGTCCGCCGACTACCTTTTTACACAATTTTTGACGTCGACTGATCTGCCGCTGGAGCTTCTCATGTCACTACGAACGTGTGTTTTACTGTGTTTCGTCAGTTTGCTGGCCGCTTGCAGCAGCGAGCCTGCCAAACCGCCACAAACTCAAGTGCTGGCCCAGCCAGAAACCGACGCACCGGCCGATCTGGGGCCGCTACCGGCGTATCAGCGTGAACTCAGCGGCGTGCTGACCGGGGCACCGAAAGGCGCCGAGGTGGAGCTGGCGATCCTGATTGTTGACGAGCGCGGCCGCCCGCAGGGGCTGATGGCCAGCAGCAAGATCATCGGCAATAACCAGCCGTTACCCTTCAAGCTGCGCTTTAACCCCGAAGCTTTCCCTGCCGGGGCACGGGTTGAGCTGCGCGGACGGGCCAGCCAGTCCGGCCAATTGATCCTGCACCTGCCCTCGCGCATCATCAGCCAGCCGTCGACACAGAATGTGGGCACCCTGGCCTTTGTCAGCGCGCCATGAACACACCGCTCGACCTGCAGCAGTCTTTACGCGCATTGCTCGGCGATGCGCGCCTGGTTATCACCGACCTGCCAGGCACGGCACTCAAGCTCTGGCTGATTGATGCGCAGAACATGGACCGTGAGTTCACCCCCGATGAGACCCGGCGCATTCTCTATGAGCCTCCGTATTGGGCCTTTTGCTGGGCCAGCGGCCTGGCGTTGGCGCGCTACCTGGACGAGCAACCGCAGTGGGTACAAGGCAAACGCGTGCTCGACTTTGGTGCCGGTTCGGGGATTGCCGCGATAGCGGCGGCAAAGGCTGGCGCGCTGGAAGTGGTGGCCTGCGACCTGGACCCTCTGGCGCTGGCGGCCTGCAGGGCGAATGCCGAACTCAATGACGTTCAGCTGCAGTATTCCAGCGACTTTTTTACCGAAGCTGACCGCTTCGATCTGGTCCTGGTGGCGGATGTACTGTACGACCGCGAGAACTTGCCGTTGCTGGATCAGTTTTTGACCCGCGGCCAGCAAACGCTAGTCGCTGATTCCCGGGTGCGCGATTTCCAGCATCCGCTGTACCAACAACTGGGCAGCCTCAAGGCGCTGACCTTGCCAGACCTGGCCGAACCCCATGAGTTTCGCAACGTCAGCCTGTATCACGCGCAACGCACGCGCGCGGCTTTCAGCCTGCCGGTGCAGCCTTTATAGTTGCCTTCATTTACCTGTTTCGAGACTCTTGATGAATCAGCCTACGCCTTCTTATAGCTTCGACGTGACCGCAGCCGATTTTCAGAAGCTGGTAGTCGACGCTTCTTTCGAGCAACCGGTTCTGGTGGATTTCTGGGCCGAGTGGTGCGCACCGTGCAAGGTGATCCTGCCGATCCTTGAAAAAATCACCGAGAGCTATCAGGGTGAGTTGTTGCTGGCCAAGGTGAACTGCGACGTTGAACACGCATTGGTTCAACACTTCGGCATTCAGAACCTGCCCATCGTGGTGCTGTTTAAAGAGGGCAAGCCGGTCGAGCACTTCCAGGAGGCCCTGCCTGAATCCGCCGTGCGCGCCTTGCTGGAGCCGCACGTTGAAATGCCTGAGCCCGAAGAAGCAGACCCTCTGGAGCAAGCGCAGGCGCTGTTTGCCGAGAGCCGTTTTGCCGATGCTGAAGCGTTGCTCAAAGGCATCCTGACTGAAGACAACACCAACGCCAAAGCGCTGATTCTGTATGGTCGCTGCCTGGCCGAGCGCAATGAACTGGCCGAAGCCCAAGCGGTGCTGGATGCGGTTAAAAGCGATGAGCATAAAGCCGAACTGGCCGGTGCCAAAGCGCAGTTGACGTTTCTGCGCCAGGCGGCAGAACTGCCAGACGTGGCCGATTTGAAAACCCGCGTGGCGCAAAACCCGCAGGATGATGAGGCGGCGTATCAGTTGGCGATTCAGCAATTGGCCCGCCAACAATATGAAGGTGCGCTGGATGGCCTGCTGAAGTTGTTCACCCGCAACCGCAGCTACAACGAAGGCATTACTCACAAGACTTTGTTGCAAGTATTTGAGTTGCTGGGCAATGACCACCCGCTGGTAACGACCTACCGCCGCAAGCTGTTTGCGGCGTTGTACTAAGGTCAAAAATCTCTGGTAGAAGCTGCCGAGGCACGATGGCTGCGATCTTTTAAGATCAAAAGATCGCGAGGCAAGCTCGCTCCTACGGGGGTGGGTTTGCGGGGTTATTCGATCCAGCTGTAGAGCGGGGAGTCGACGCCGCTGACGACTTTGACCTGGCTGCTGTGGCGCAGGCGCACCAACAGGCGTTTGCCCGCACCGGTGCTGCCTGTCAGGGCTTCGAGCTGGCTCAGCAGTTCCGGGCCGGTGATTTGCCCGGCTTTACGCAGCAGGTCTTTGGTGGTTTCCCAGAGAGCATCATCCTGACTTACGGGCTTGGCGGGCGTCGCCGTGTTCGGGGCTGGGGTTTCGCTCACGTGCAGTTGCGCGCCCAGCTTCGCCCAGTCGCCCTCATCCAGCTCTACGGTGAGGTCAACCGGCCAATCACCTATCGTTCCGCGAATTCGCACCATCGTCCTGCTCCTTAAATTTCATGGGGCATGCTCCCATGCGGCTTGCAGAACGCCAAGCACACGGGCAAAATCTCGAATTGATTGTTATAAGATTACATAACATTTAATACTTTTTTTGTTGGAGTCGTGGTATGCGCCGTTTGCTTCTTGCTTTGCCGTTTGCTCTGTTGCCACTGACCATGGCTCAAGCCGCCGACGATCATGACCATGAACACGGCAGCCTGGGTGCCCACGAGCATGGTGTCGGGACAATGAATGTGGCCCTGGACGGCCCAACCCTGGAGCTGGACCTCGACGGCCCGTCCGTCAACATCGTGGGTTTCGAGCACATTGCGACCACGGACGCCGATAAGGCCAAGGTCGATTCCGCACGCACCCAACTGGAAAACCCGCTGGCTCTGTTCAGCCTGCCAAAGGCGGCTGGGTGTGTGGTTGAAGCCCAAGACCTGGACAGCCCGTTGTTCGAAGCCGCCCCTGAAGAAGCCGGTGCGGCAAAAACAGAACACCACCACAGCGACATAGAAGCGCACTATGCATTCACGTGCTCCAACCCCGAGGCGTTGAAAGCACTGGATTTGACCCAGTTCTTCAAGACCTTCCCGGGCACCCACAAAATCAAGGTGCAAATGATTGGTGGCAGCGGCCAGCAAGGTTCTGAGCTGACGCCTAAAGCGCCAAGCCTGAAGTTCTAAACTCCCCACTTTGTAGTCGCTGCCGAAGGCTGCGATGGGGTGCGCAGTAACCCTGCTGTTGAAGGTCCTGCGGCCCTTATCGCAGCCTTCGGCAGCGACTACAACGTCAACATTCTCATTGGCAGGTAATAACCCTTCCCCATGACCCAAGCACTTATCGAACTCAATGACCTGAGTTTCAGTTGGCCCGGGCAACCGGTGCTGCTGGATATTCCGGCCTTCCGTCTTGAACCCGGCGAAACGCTGTTTCTGAAAGGCCCCAGCGGCAGTGGTAAAACCACCTTGCTGGGTTTGCTGGGCGGCGTGCAAAAAGCCAGTCAGGGGACGATACGTTTGCTGGGGCAAGAACTGAGTGAATTGGGCTCAGGCGCCCGGGACCGGTTTCGGGTTGATCACACGGGGTATATTTTTCAGCAGTTCAACCTGCTGCCGTTTTTGTCCGTGCGCGAGAACGTTGAACTGCCGTGTCACTTTTCTAAATTGCGCGCCAGCCGCGCCGCCCAGCGCCATGGCAGCGTTGTCAAGGCCGCGCAAACCCTGCTTGCGCATTTGGGCCTCAAAGACCCGGCCCTGCTGGAGCGCCGTGCCGACTCGCTGTCCATCGGCCAGCAACAGCGTGTTGCCGCCGCCCGCGCACTGATCGGCCAGCCCGAGTTGGTGATCGCCGATGAGCCCACCTCTGCCCTCGATGCGGACGCCCGCGAAGCGTTTATTCAGTTGCTGTTTGCCGAGTGCCGGGAGGCCGGCGCCAGCTTGCTGTTTGTGAGCCACGACCAAAGCCTGGCCACGCTCTTCGACCGCAACCTGTCGTTGTCTGAACTTAATCGCGCCGCTACACCGGCAGAGGTCTGAGATGTATTTGTTTCGCCTAGCCCTGGCCAGCCTGGCCAACCGACGCTTCACCGCGATCCTCACCGCATTCGCCATCGCCCTGTCGGTGTGCCTGCTGCTGGCGGTGGAGCGGGTGCGCACCGAAGCCCGCGCCAGCTTTGCCAGCACCATCAGCGGCACCGACCTGATCGTGGGTGCGCGTTCGGGGTCGGTCAATTTGCTGCTGTATTCGGTGTTTCGTATTGGCAATGCCACCAACAATATTCGCTGGGACAGCTTCGAGCACTTCGCCAATAACCCGAAAGTGAAATGGGCGATCCCGATGTCTTTGGGTGACTCGCACCGCGGCTACCGGGTGATGGGCACCAGCGAGGCGTACTTTGAGCACTATCAATACGGCCATCGGCAAAACCTTCAGCTGGCCAGCGGTCGTGCCTTCCAGACCGACCCGTTCGAGGTCGTGCTAGGCGCCGAAGTGGCCGAGGCGCTGCATTACAAGCTGGGTGACAAGCTGGTGCTGGCCCATGGCGTGGCTGCGGTCAGCCTGGTTAAACACGACGACAAGCCCTTCACCGTGGTCGGCATCCTCAAGCGCACCGGCACGCCTGTGGACCGCACGCTGCATATCAGCCTCGGCGGTATGGAGGCGATCCATATCGACTGGCACAACGGCGTGCCTGCCCAAGGCGCTGCCCGGGTCACTGCCGACCAGGCGCGCAATATGGACCTGACACCTCAGGCCATCACGGCGTTTATGCTCGGCCTGAACAGCAAGATTTCGACCTTTGCCCTGCAACGCGAGATCAATGAGTTTCGCGGCGAGCCGATGATGGCGATTCTGCCCGGCGTGGCGTTGCAGGAACTCTGGAGCCTGATGAGCACCGCTGAAAAGGCGCTGTTCGTAGTGTCGCTGTTTGTGGTGCTGACGGGGTTGATCGGCATGCTGACGGCCATTTTGACCAGCCTCAATGAGCGCCGCCGCGAGATGGCGATCCTGCGCTCGGTGGGTGCACGGCCCTGGCATATCGCCACGCTGCTGGTGTTTGAAGCGCTGGCCCTGGCTTTGGCAGGCGTGGTGGCAGGCGTCGGCTTGCTGTACGTGTGCATCGCGCTGGCTCAGGGGTATGTGCAGTCGAATTACGGGATCTATTTGCCGCTGGCCTGGCCAAGTGAATATGAATGGACGCTGCTCGGCGGTATTCTGGCAGCCGCCCTGCTGATGGGCTGCGTACCGGCATGGCGCGCTTACCGACAATCGCTGGCCGATGGTCTGTCCATTCGTTTATGAGCTCAGGTTAATGAAAAAAGCTGCGATGTCTGGTGTGCTGCTGGCGCTGTTTCTCTGGGTGAGCACACCCTTGTGGGCGGCCGAGCCGAAAGAACTGACGTGGTCAGAGATGATTCCGCCAGACGCGCCGCCCGAAGTGCCGAACATGACGCCGCTGCATGACCTGTCGCAAATGGGCGACATGGAGACCGCTCCCGCGGCCAAGCAGGACTTGCCCAACGCCCCCGTGGTCACCCAACTCGATGGCCAACTGATTCGCCTGCCGGGATACATCGTGCCGCTGGAAGTCAATGAAGAGGGGCGTACTACGGAGTTTCTGCTGGTACCGTACTTTGGCGCGTGCATCCACGTGCCGCCTCCGCCGTCCAACCAGATCGTGCACGTGACCAGCAAAGTCGGGGTTCAGGTCGACGAGTTGTATCAACCGTACTGGATCGTCGGTGCCCTGCAGGTCAAGCCCAGCACCAGCGACTTGGCTGACGCGGGCTATCAGATGGATGCACAAAAGATCGTGGTCTACGAACTGCCGGACTAACCCGGCAGCTGTTCACGAAATTTTCACGTCTTCACTTTTCATTGAGCTGGGTCAACAGAACGGGCCCGGCCGCTCATTACCATTGGTTATATAAATTTTAAATATCCCAATGGAGCTCCCATGCAAAAGTCCCTGCTTAGCGCCGCCGCGCTGACGCTTGCCGTTGTCGCACCGTTGGCCCACGCGCATTCCGAGGGTGACATCATCCTGCGTGCCGGTGCCATTACGGTAAACCCGAAAGCCGATAGCTCCCACGTCAAAGTGGACCGCGGCTCGTTGGGCGGAACCGATCTGGGCGGCAAGGCGACCATGAGCAGCGACACGCAACTGGGTCTTAACTTTGCCTACATGATCACCGATCACGTGGGTATCGAACTGTTGGCCGCGACCCCGTTTGAGCATGACGTGAAACTCAAAAATACGGGCCTGCCACAAGCCAACGGCAAGCTGGGGACTCTCAAGCACTTGCCGCCAACCCTGAGCCTTGTGTACTACCCGCTGGATTCCAAGTCGGTGTTCCAACCGTACGTGGGTGCCGGTATCAACTACACCTGGATCTACGACGAGCACGTGGGCAGCCGCGCAACGGCTGAAGGTTTCGACAACTTCCGCGCGTCCAACTCGTGGGGCGTGGCCTGGCAGATCGGTGCTGACTACATGCTGACCGACAACATCATGATCAACGCCCAGGCGCGTTACATCGATATCGACACGCACGCCTACGTCAACAACAGCGCCGTGGGCGATGGCACCCGCGCCAAGGTCAACGTCGACGTTGATCCTTTCGTGTACATGGTCGGCCTGGGTTATAAGTTTTAAGCGCGCAGCGCTTGGCCAAAAGCCTCTAGCTTCAAGCGGCAAGAAAAAAGCGCCTTTTAAGGTGCACTTCGAAACCTGTGGGAGCCTGGCTTGCCAGCGATGCAGACGATGCGGTTTTCTGTAAAACCGCGTCGCTTCCATCGCGAGCAAGCCCGCTCCCACAAGGTGTTGAAGTGTTACTCGGGTTGTTAACGCCCCAACAGGTGGGCCAGACCGACGTTCATCGGTGTGGCGTCACCGAGGGTGAAGCGCTGCAGCAAGCGACTGTTGTCCGCACGCGAATGGCGGATATCACCCGGGCGAGCCGGGCCGTAGCTGATCGGTGGCAGTTCGCCAACCACTTCGCTCAAGGCTTCGAGCATTTGCTTGAGGGTGGTGGCTTTGTTCAGGCCCACGTTGATGGCGCCCTCTTCAACCTGTGGTGCTTCAACGGCCTGCACCAGAATGCCGACCAAATCACCCACGTAGATGAAGTCGCGGGTTTGCTCGCCATCACCAAAGATGGTGATCGGCAGGCCTTTTTCAGCGCGTTCACTGAAAATGCTGATCACGCCTGAGTATGGCGAAGATGGATCCTGGCGCGGCCCGTAGACGTTGAAGAAGCGGAAAACTACTGGCTCCAACGCGTGCTGGCGGCGATAGAAGTCCAGATAGTACTCACTGGCCAGCTTGTCCGAAGCATAAGGGGTCAGCGGCGCTTTAGGCGTGTCTTCAACAATCGACTCGCCCTCACCGTTGTTGCCATACACCGCAGCGCTGGAGGCAAACACCACTCGTTTGACGCCCGCTTCGCGCATGGCTTCGCACACATTGAGCGTGCCGACAAAGTTGCTTTGGTGAGTGCTCACCGGGTCGTCTACCGAGGCCTGCACCGAGGCCACCGCGGCCAGGTGCACGACTGCACTGCAGCCGGCCATGGCGCGCTTGACCAGGGCCGCATCGGCGACGTTGCCTTCAATGAGTTCGACCTTGGGGTTATCCAGAGGCAAGTTGTTGCGCTTGCCTGTCGACATATCGTCGAGGATTCGTACGGCATGCCCTTTGGCCAGCAAGCCGTCCACCAGATTGGAACCGATAAAACCGGCACCGCCGGTGATTAAAACGGGGGCATCAACCATGACGATAAAACCTGTCCAGTAAAGCCGGGAGCCCTGCACGCCAGGCGCGAGGTTTGATCCCGAAGGTGTGAAGGATTTTTTTACAGGCCAGTACCGCATGCTGAGGCTCTTCTGAGGCATCAGGGCATGCAGCGTGTGCCTGCGGTGTCGGCGCCTGGATGGCCAGCGGGTGCAAGTGCCGCGCTTCATCCAGGATGGCCTGGCCCAGCGCCAGCGGCGTTGTGGCCTCATGCCCGGCGTAGTGGTAGGTGCCCCACAGCGGCGCCGCGCAATCGAGTTGTTTGAGCACCGAAATAATGACCCGGGCGGCATCATCGACGGGTGTCGGGTTGCCGCGTCGATCATCCGCCTTGAACAATTCGCCGGGCTTTTCTGCCTGAGCCAAAAACCGGCCCAGGCTGCCTTCGGGACTGTCATCAAGCAACCAGCCGAAACGCAGCAGAACATGTTGCGGGCAGATGGCCCGCACACTTTGCTCAATACGCCACAACGCCTGACCGCGCAGGCCGAGCGGCACAGGTTCGTCTTTTTCGCTGTAGGCCGTGGCCCGCGAACCGTCGAACACTCGATAGCTGGAAGGCTGAAGCAAGGTGATGCCGTGGTGCTGGCACAACTCAGAGAGCCGCTCGACCGCCCGTTCCTGGTCGGCAAGGCGTGTTTCGCTCACGCTCCGCGCCTGAAACCAGTCGAAGTAGTACGCAAGGTTGATGACGGCATCCGGACGGGTCTCGTCCAGCAGCTGCGTCAGGCTCGCGGCGTCCCAGCCGTCTTGCGGCGGACGCGGGGCGAGGAAATTGATGTCTTCCTCGGCACCCAGACGAATCAGCGCCTGCCCGAGAGCATTTCCGCCGCCCAATAACATAAGGCGCATTCGCATAGAGTGTGCAGGCTCAGTCTATTCAGAACGGTGATATATACCAGAAAACCAACCGTGGAAGCTGTTGGCCATGATCAAGACCCCACCATTTTGCGGGTTTCTGTGCGAGTCGTCACTGACAAACTGCGCAGCTGGTTATTTGCCATCACTGTGATGAAGGCGGCATGTCAGGCAGCACAAGCGCAGAACGCGGCGGTTCGGCTGCCGCTTGTGCGGTTTGCCCGGTGTCACGCGCAGGTATCAAAAAGCCCTGTGGATAATGTTGTGCAAAATGTACATCGGCTGAATTATCCACAAGCTTTTTAAGTCGTTCATTGAATGCCCGCGTAATAGAGCCCTGCGCACCGGACATCGTTCTGAACTGCGCGGTAATCGTGACCCCGTCGAGGTTCATGCTGTCGATCCCGTACACGCTCATCGCCCCCTGCAAACTCAGGCTGAGCAACGGGTCGTCGCTGATCTGCCGCCCTGCCTCGCTGATCAAGTCCGAGGCTTTATCCATATCGCTGTCATAGGTGAACTGAACGGCGAAATACGCGTAGGCAAATTGCCGCGAATGGTTGATCACCGCCTTGATCTGACCGAAGGGCACCGAGTGCACATAACCCCGCGAATCGCGCAGCCTCAAGGTACGGATAGTCAGCCCTTCGACCGTGCCGGCGTGGTTGGAGTCGATCTCGACCCAATCGCCCACCGAGATGGTGTCTTCTATAAGGATGAACAGCCCGGTGATGACGTCTTGCACCAGTTGCTGGGAGCCAAAACCAATCGCCAGGCCGATCACCCCCGCGCCCGCCAGAAACGGGGTCACGTTCACGCCCAGGTTGGCCAGGGTGGTGATGGTGAAGATCACCGCTAGCACTACTTTTATGGCATTGCGGATCAACGGCAGGATGGTTTTGATGCGGGTGCTCGGTGCATGAGTGCCGCGCCGGGTCACCGGAGGCTCCAGAACTTGCTGGATGGCGGTATCCATCACCACCCAGGCCAGCCAGGTGACCAGAAAAATCAGCAGGATGTGCCCAAGCGAATCACTGATGACTTGCCCCGTGTGGCTATCGGAGGCAAACGCCAGTACGGAGAACCCCCAGATCTGCGCCAGCAATTCGATGAAGGCCACGGCCAGCAGAATGCGCAACAGCACATACACCACCATCATCAAACGCACGCGGTAGGCACCGTTGGAGCGCAGGAGTGTGGTGAATGAGTGGTGCAAAAGCGAACCCAGAAACACCGTGGCAATCAGCAAGCCTGAGGTCAGCAATGCACTGCGCAGCGCCCGCCCGCTGCCCTCGCCGATGCCCACCAGGTCCAGCGCCGAGACCAGCAGCATGAGCAGAATGGGCCAATACCAGAGCACCGAAAATATCCGCAACGACTCCTGGAAAGCAGGCTGCCCCAAGCGCTGCGCCAGCGCTCGATTGCGAATCAGTTGCCCCACTGGGCGGCGCAACTTGATCGCCAGATAAGCGAAGATGGCGCACGCGACCAACCCCGAAAATATAGAGAGACAACTGGCGATATTAGCGCCCAGCGTGAGCCCGACCTGCGGGGTGTCCAGCCCGTCACTCAACGCAGCAAAGAACCCCATCGCGAACAACGGACGCACACAGTGCTGACGAATAATCCGCACGGCGGGCCGTTTGTGGCCGGCATCGAGCATTGCGATCAATGACATCACCAGCGCCGCACAAAACACCCCGCTGCTGCCGGCGTAGGTCAAACACACTGCCAGAGCACGGCCAATTGAGCTGGGCAACAAGTGGCTGCCGAACACGATGACGACCAACGACAGCACCGCAGGCAGCAAGTACGGCACTCCGGCGCGCAACAGCCGCTGCAGGCGCGGACGCGCTTGCACGACGCGGGTGTTGTTCAAAGAACGTACCAGTAGTTTGCCTGCCAGCATCAACCCGGCAAAAACGCCAGACCAGACAACCAGCAACACGAAAAAGTCGCCCACACCATTTTTATCAGGCTGCTCGACCACCTTCTCGGCCAGCGCTCCGGCCTCATGGGCTGCCCGCTCAGCACGCAGGCGCCAGATATCCAGCAAGTGCTTGCTCAGCCCCAACTGGTCTTGCACATCATCGATGCTGGAACCCAACACCCCGAGCAGCCCGCCGTCTACCAATACCGGCGGTTTGCCGTCGGTCTCTTCGGCTTTGATGACCGAGGCCAGGGTGGGTGCCGCGTGAAGCAGGCCGTTGCCTGACAGCAACAGAATGAGGAACACAAAAACTGTTTTGAATTTGGACAAACCCGGGGCCTCATGCACATCCTTGATAGACCCACCGTACCAAATGATCAGGTTCGATACAGGGCACGTCTGCGTTTTCGATCACGTACAGCGTAGTCAATGCCACCTCTGGCGCCAGAAATCATCGCCCGGGGGCTGCCTGAAGTGACCTCCATAAAATACACGGCCAGACAAAATGTGTAACCCGAAGATCAGACACCAGACACTTCATACGTAGCAAACAGTAAATCAAGCTCTCAATATGTGAAGGCCATCACTCTTATTAGAACTCCGCACAAGAGCCAATAAACGACAACTTTAAAACAAGTTTAAACCGCATAAACCCAACAACTTTATCAAGACAATACGTACAGTTAAGAGCAGACACCCTTACAAAAATGGAACACCTGTGCAGGCCGTTTAAATACAACAAACCCTACATAACACACTTAATGTTTAGACGATTAAACAACTAGAATTCCACTTCAAAACAAAGCAACAACGCAGTGCACACACCCATGTTTACGTAAATGAAAGTTTTCATGACATATTTACAAACATAATTTCATCTATTAGAGTCGTTCGAATAGGGCATTACAGGCTTGAACCCTCATTCGAGTACCACACTGCACTTTCACTATTTAATAGCCTTGTTTGTCTGACTGCCCGGAGATCGGAAATTGGAAACAATGATCGATGCTATTTTGTGCGCGATGGATAACCCACAGCAAAGTGCACTGCGCCACATTACGGTTATAGAAGAGAACGGAGAAGAAAAAAGCATCTCCTATGCGGCGTTGGCACAACAAGCGTTGGCAGTCTCTTCAGCCCTGACCGAACTGGGAGTTGTTCGTAATGATTTGGTTATCCTTGCCCTGCCGGCCTCCATCGATCAACTGGTGTTATTGACCGGGTGCGTTTTGATTGGCGCTTTGCCTTGCACGGTAGCGCTACCCGGAAGGCTGATGGCCGACTCCCCGCGCAACCAGATCTACGTGGCCTGTCAGTTGTTTGCACCACGCCTGCTGATCGCATCCGAGAGCAACACACCCGCACTCCAGCGTTTGCTTGCCCACCTGCCTGTACGGGTGTTCTCGAGCGAAGAGGTGAAGCTCGCTGCCAGCGCAGGGTTTGCAGTGCGCGTGGAGCGTTGCCAGGCGGACAGCGGCCATCATGTGCAACTGACCTCGGGCTCGACCGGTCGCCCCAAGGCCGCCATCCTCAGCCACCGCAATGTCATCGCCAATGTGCGCGGTATCGGCGGCGTGGTGGGTTACAGTGTTGAGCGCGGCGACGCCTCTGCGTCCTGGCTGCCGCTGCATCACGACATGGGCCTGGTGACGCTATTGTCGAACCTGTATTACCAAGCGCCCCTGCTGTTGATGCAACCGGCCAGCTTTATTCGCAACCCGCTTGGCTGGCTTAAGCGCATGTCCAGTTTTGGTGCAACTACCACGGCTGCACCGACGTTCGCCCTGCAGTATTGCATTCGCCGTTACCGCGAAGCGTCAATGAAAGACGTCGACCTGAGCAAGTTGCGCAACATCTTTGTCGGCGCCGAAAGAGTGGATGAAGCCTGCCTGAAGGAGTTTGCACAGACGTTCGCAACGCACGGCCTTTCACGTTCTGCGCTGCAACCGTGTTACGGCATGGCGGAATCGACGCTGGCGGTGACCATGCATAACACGAACTTCAATTACGACAAGCAGGCGCTCTCCTACGTCATTGCTGACCGCATCGACTCCGGCGCAGTGATCGACCATTGGCAGGCACGCCGCGCCGACGAGAACACTCGCAGGGTAGAAACCGTGCTGTCGATGGGGCGCCCGATCGAGGGTATGCACGTTGCCGTGAAGGCTCTGGACCGTTCCGACGCCAAGGATCGCGAAGTGGGTGAAATCTTTATACGCGGTACGTCAGTCATGTCCGGCTATTTGCCCGCCGAAGGCCAGACCGAGCAGTACCAAAGCGGCGACTGGTTTGCGACCGGTGATATCGGTTATCGAGTGGATGAACACGTGTTTGTCCTGGGCCGCAAGAAAGAACTCATCATCATCCGGGGCAGTAATTACTTCCCGCATGAAATTGAAGACGTCATTGCCTCACACCCTTTATTGGCCAGCGGTGGCAATGCAATAGCGGCTTTCGGTATCTATGACGAAACACAGAGAACCGAAAGTTTGGCGATTCTGATCGAGCTTGATGCGAAACAGGATCAAATAGAACTGCGCACTCAACTTCAAAACCAATTGCGCGACAAGTTTGGATTTGGCGCCCACGCCATTTCGTTTGTCCCTCCCGGAAGTTTGCCACGCACCACCAGTAACAAACTTAAACGTCTGGAGTGCAGGAACATTTATCTCCAACTGGCATTGGACAACACAGATAAATCCGAGACAGCGCAACTTACGAGTTAACGCATAAGCAACGCTGTGACATCGACACGCTGACGCACTGCACCTTTTAATTACTGGATCACTCACTATGCACACTTTGATGCAAGGTGGGGAGACGGGTTCGTCACGCCATTCATTATTGAATGTGTGCGCGCAACCAGTTCTTCACCGCTTATCCCTCTATGGCGAACTTCCTGCTCAGTTGATCCAGATTATTTCGCGCGCCTCAGTGCGACTGATGGATTCGGACATGTTGATTTCGCAGACGATGCACAACTATGAGGCAGCCGAACAATTGAACCGGCCCTCAGTTGCCCTGTCGCAGCCGACCCATGACCTGGAACTTATTCTGGAGCGCATTGAGCAAGACGGTCTGGCGTTGCACTACCGATCCTTCATGCAGAACTTCGCCCATTTGTTTTCGCTGTTTCTGACACCCGATCAATATGAGCGAGCACGCGCCAGCATTGATGCCGGCAGCGCCCTGCGCTTTCTGATGAGTGATGCTGGCGGCCCAACCCTCACGAGCTGGCGCACGGTCGCCCAGCCGGAAGGGGATGGTTTCAAGCTGCACATCGACAAGGTCTGGGGCATGTACGCCAACCTTGATGGCATGGCGATCGTTGCCGCCCGCACGCCGGGCTCGTTTTTCCCGTCGGCCTTTCTGGTCTGGCCCGAGCAATACAAGACCCTCAAGCGAACGCTCTGCGGCGACCCCTTTCTCGGCGATGTCGTGCAGTTGGGGAACGTCAAGGGCACGGTGCAGGTTGCCCAGGAAGATCGCCTGAAAGTGGGCGGGCCTGCGGTACTCAATAAATACCTGACGACAGTACGACCTTTTCTGGTGCGCGCACTGATGGCCCATCTGCAATGGCTGGCAAATCAGGGGCGCCTCGAACTCACGCCGGATGAGCGCGCGTCACGCGACTTCATCGCAGCTGCCGCCCACACCAAGACGCTCGCCGACCGCTACGAGAGCGAAGACGTACACCGCGTGCTGGCACTGAAACTCGCCTCCAATGAACTGCTTTTGCATCTGGTCAGCCGCGGCGCCGTGGCGAGCTTTCTCGACCAGCGTGACCTGTTGGCGTTTACCAAAATGGAAGGCAGCTCTTACCGCTGTTATCACGAATTGCGCGCAAGCATGCGCGTGGCCAAGCCTGAACCCGAGTCAATTTAACCCGCTGTACCCCCAGGAGAAGCACCTATGACAACGACGACTGACACCCTCAATACCCTGGAACTTCTGAAAAAGGAAGCCGCCAAGATTCTCAATATCGAATCCGTCGACACCCACGTCGGCTTGGGCGAGCTGGGTATCGATTCACTCAATGTGGTTGAGCTGATCGTCTATTGCGAACAGCTCTACGGATCCATTGATCCTGAGCAACTCAACATCACCCAGTACACCACCCTGGAGCAAATCGACAGCCAGTTGCAGCAGCAACAAGTCGCCTGATCGCCAACCACCCTCATACCAGAAGCTCACCATGTCGAACTCGCCGCCCTTTGCATCAACGCCGTCGCTTGGCACCGTTCCGGCTTTCAGGGTCCATACGGTGGCTTACCGGCGCACCGAAACGCCCTTTGTGTCGCCCCAGGTCAGCCTGGAGGATGCGGCGCTGGCGCTGGGGCAGCGGGTCGGCGATGAGGCTTGCCGTTATGCAAGCGACGCAGACCCCATCGACGATTACGTGGTGAGTTCTACCGTGTTGTCGCAGTTTTTGGCGGACGGCTCGCCCCATGCAGGCTATTTCCAGGAGGCGATTGCCAGCCATTACGGGCGCCGCCCTGACTGGGTCACCAATGCCTACGAATGCACGGGCTGGGGTTTCATCCTGCGGTATATCCAGGGCAAGGCTCAGTTCAACGGTCGTCGCAGGCTGTTACTGCAGATTGTCGACACGGACATCCACAACTTTACTTACTGGCTAGGCAACAACCGTTGGGGCAAATCCGGTTTTGGCATCTGCACGTTAGTGATTGATGTGATGCCAGAGCCCAACAACATGCTGCTCATCGGCACTGCAAGCCAGGCTAATGCCCTGCTGCAATTAGGGCGAAGCCTGCGCAGTTTCACCGAAAGCCGGCCTGGCTTAGGTATCGCAGTACCGTTCTTTCCTGAGATGTCACGCCGCGCCCTGTTCAAGTGTTTCGACACGGCGTGCGTGCACGCCGACCATTATCAGCGATTCGGTCATTCCTTCGGCAGCGACCCCTGGCTTTCGCTACTGGCCGAGCTGGGCGCGGGCTCCGCGCACCCCGGCAGCGACTGCATCGTGTCTTCGCTGGCTATGAACGGCTATTTCTCGATTGCTCAAATAACCCTCGCACCCGATCTGCACTTTGCACTGGAAGGTGAACTGTGAAGAACGCACACACCTGTTCGCTGCTGTTGCAGCGCAATCCGGATCACAACCGGGCGATCCCATGTTCGGCCCGCAATCTGCCACTGTTCGAAACCCACGACTATGCACGCCGGAGCGTGTACGCACACGACAACCCCACGCCGGTGCTGGTCAACAACCAGCAGTACTACTCCTTGCTGTCGACGCTGGCCCGGCACATTTGGGACAGCTGCGGCGAACAAACGCTGATCCTGGCGCAGGTACGCATGCCGTCCATCGACCTTGCGTTGCCAAAGAACCTGCTCGATCCACGCGTAACGCTGGGCGCCCACTTAAGCAATGAAGCCTTGTTCTGGGCACGCCAGCTACCGACACCGGTGGTCTGGATCAGCGCCGAACAGATTCGGCGCGACCTGTGGGACGGCGGCGATAACCGCCTGCACATCGCCGCCTGGAATTGCCCACCAACGCCAGCCATCACCGAGTGGTTCTTACCCGAACTGGACTGCTTAACAGCGCAGGTGCACCCATCACCTGCGCATGAGCCGTTCACCACATCTCAATCGAAATGCACGCACGTACAGGGGTGATCATGCAAACAGAGCACGAACAGACACTCGATGATGGCCAGCCGATCAAGTGGAATTTCTCGGTCGATGCGTTCATGTCGCAGACCTACGACTTCAGCGATGACAGCTTGAATGCGCTGTATCAGAAGACAAAGGCCAACCAGTGGGATGTCAATACCGACATCGATTGGAGCTACGAGCTCAACCCGGACAATCCTCTGGGCATGCCGGACGGCACATTGCTGATCTACGGCACCGATGTCTGGAACAAAATGAATGAACAAAACCGTGCCGAAATTCGCCATCACTCTCAAGGCTGGACCCTGTCGCAGGTGCTGCACGGTGAACAGGCGGCCCTGATCTGCGCATCGAAGCTGGCGGTGGCCGAAGAAAGCCTCTCGGCCCGACTCTGCGCCGCCGGGCAAATCATCGATGAAGCCCGTCATATCGAAGCCTTTGGTCGCCTGGTCAACAGCAAGCTGCCAATCAGCTACCCCATGAGCAAGGCGCTCAAAGGCCTGCTGGAAGAGACCATTACCACCAACAAACTCGACATGACCAACCTGGGCATGCAAGTGCTGGTGGAGGGCATTGCGCTGTCACTGTTTCAAAGCATGGTCGCCTACACCAAAGACCCGTTCATCAAAGACCTGATGACGCGTATTCAGCGCGATGAAGCGCGCCACTTCGCCATTGGCCGTATCACCCTGGGCAGTGTGTACAAGGAAATGAGCAGCACTGAACGCAAGGAACGCGAAGAGTTTGTGGTGGAAGGGGCTTACACCTTGTACGAGCACCTGTGCGCCGACGACATATGGGAGCCGATGGGCTTATCCAAAAGAGAGTGCAGCCACCTGGTCAGGAGTTCGGAAGTGGCCAACTCCATGCGCCGTTCCATTTTCCGGCGGCTGGTGCCGACCATCCGCGAAATGGGCTTGCTGACGCCCCGTGTGAGCGATGCCTTTGAAAAGCTCAGAGTGCTGGACTACGCCGCCATGCCGATGCCGGCTTAACAAGGAAGACAGTCATGATGCCCCCAACTACTGCGGCAACACACAGTCCCGCCCCCTTCACCATCGGTATTGAAGCCGCCGCTTACGAACTGCCCGGCGAACGCCAGGACCTCCATGACTGGGCTCAGCAGCACAAGTTGCCCGCCGAGCGCCTGGAGATGATCCGCAATGCGGGTTGCCGTTACTTCCATGTGGCACCGGACATCGACGAGGTCGAGCTGGCCAAGCGCGCAGTCGCTCGCCTGCAAGACGAGCAAGGCTTTAAAGGCAGCGACATCGGGGCGGTGATTCACGTGCATACCGGGCTGTTCAGCGTACCGCCAGCGCCACGCAGCCTGCCGCTGGAAGTGGCCACGGCATTCGGCATAAACCCTGTATGGGCCGGGTCAATCGCACAGCTCAATTGCTCCTCGATCAGCGTCGCCATTCAGATGGCCCAGGCGCTGATGAAAGTGCACAGCCAATTGCACGCGGTGCTGATCGTCTCGTCCGACCGCGTCTTCATTGAGCGTTACCGAGTGTTGCAGGCGAGCATTTTAAGTGATGGCGCAGGGTGTTTGCTGGTGACCCGTAACAGCCGCCGTAACCGGGTTGGCGCGACGGCCGTGCGCAATTATGGCAGTTGGTATCTGGGCTCCGTGACCAACAACGCGGTGAAGCAGGCCATGTTCAATCTGGAGTGGCACTACACCCGCAAAGTCATGATGGAAGCCGTGGCCGACTGTGGCGTGGCGCTCCGCGATTTCACCTGCATTTTGCCTTACAACTCCAACCACTCTGGATGGAACGCCTTCTGTAACGCCATGGCGATTCCCGCCACCACGCTCTTTACCGACAACATCCTGACCAAAGGTCACTCCTTTGGCTCGGACCTGGCGATCAACCTGGCCGACAGGGGCTTGAGCAAGGTCGATGCCGGGGCACATCTGATGAACATCACGGAATCGGACAACGGTTCCTTTTCGGCCTTGACCCTTCATCCGGTGAATTGACATGACCACCACTCACGCCTCCCCGCCGGTCCGGGACGACGCAGCAGCAGCGACCGATCAATGGCTGCTGAGTCTTAAAACGCCGTGCTATGTGCTGGACCCTACTGTCGTAATGGCCCGTTACGCGGATTTACGCGAGCGGTTGGGTACGCCGTTGATTGTGTCGCTCAAGGCCAACCCCAACCTGGATCTGTTGATCCGTTGCGGCCACGCGTTCATCGACGGTGTGGAGCTGGCCAGCCTGGGCGAACTCGATATTGTGGCGGGCCGCATCAACGCCCCCAAATACGTGAATAATCCGTCCATGGATGAAGATTTCATGCGCGCGGCCCTGGCTTCACGCTGCACGTTCATTATCGACAGCCTGGAGCAGGCGCAGCGACTGATTCGCGTCATCGGTAAACAGGCCGCACCGCATACGGTATTACGCTTGAACGCGGGCCAGTTGGTCAGTTCGGGCAAACACCCGGCGGACCATTTCGGCATGAGCCGCCACGACGCCTTGCTGACGACGACGGCATTAACCCAAGCCAACGTGCCCGTCGTCGGCCTCCATACGTTTGCGGGCTCCAACAGTTTTCACATCGATGACAAGGGTGCCGATGCTGCCGCCCTGGCCCACGCGCTTGCGGCCTTTGCGCCGCAAGTCGCACGCCTGACCGGCATGCCGGTTGAGTTTCTTAACGTCGGTGGCGGTTTCTCCGAGCACTTCCCTAGCCAGGCGCAGACGTTTGACGCGTATCGCCAGCGTATTGCCCCGCTGCAAAAAGACTTCAAGGTCGTCCATGAATCCGGGCGCGGCGTCTTCGCCGGCGCAGGCACTTTCGTGACCCGCGTGCGCTCAGTCAAAGCGTTGGGTGAGCGCTACGTTGCCGTCTGCGACGGTGGCCTGAGCCATAACTTCTTGCTGGCCAAAACTGAATCCATGTTGAAGCACTACGCGCAGCCGCGTCTGCTGCGGCGCCAGCCGGCGCCGGTAGATGCGCCCCCGTTGCCGATCCAGTTCGTGGGCAGCACCTGCAGCCGCGCCGACGTGATCGGCTGGAGCCATGACGCGTCGGCGCCGCCAAGCGTGGGCGATCTGGTGATCTTCGAGAACTGCGGCGCCTACAACCAGACGTACAGCGTCAGCGCCTTTCTCTCGCAGAGCCCCGCACACACCTATATCCACCAATCCTAGGGACGTCACCATGACCGCCCACATCAGTTTGTACGACCTGTTGAAAGACAGCGCCCACCACCATGGCGACCGCCGTGCGTTCGCGCAGGGCGCTAAGATGGCGACTTATTCCGAACTGCTGCAAGACGTGCGCCTGACGACAAAGAGGCTGGCCGATAGCGGCGTGCAAGCGGGCGAACGCGTTGCGGTGTATGCGGGCAAGCAGTACGAAACCGTGGTCATGTTCCTGGCGATCAATGCCCGGGGGGCGATCCTGGTGCCCATCAATCCGCAGCTCAAAGAGCAACAGGTGCGCCATATCCTGCTGGACAGCGGTGCGCGCTTGCTCGTCAGCACGGGCCCACGCCTCAGACGCATCGAGGCGATGGTCAAGGACATCGAAATCGATGCCTGGCCGCTGGAAAGACTGCAACCCGATCACCCGGACACGCCGACCGATGCCGCGCTTGCTGACGCACACAGCGCCGTCACTGACAGTGACCCTGCGGCCATTTTGTATACCTCCGGCTCAACCGGACGGCCAAAAGGTGTGGTGCTGTCGCAGCGTAACCTGGTGTCTGGCGCCCACAGCGTCGCTCACTATCTGGGCTTGCGGGCCGATGACGTGATCCTGGGCATATTGCCGCTGAGCTTCGATGCCGGGCTCAGCCAACTGACCACGGCGCTGGCCAGCGCAGCGTGCTACGCGCCGCTGGATTTTCTGCAAGCGAGCGAAGTACCGACGTTCTGCGAAGCCCATGGCGTCACGGTGATTACCGGCGTGCCGCCCCTCTGGATGCAACTGGCCTCAGTACAGTGGCCGCAGCCTACCGGTGCACGCCTTCGCTGCTTTGCCAATACCGGCGGGCATATGCCACCGCCTTTGCTGGAAAAACTCAAAAGCGCATTCCCCCATGCGCTGCCCTACCTGATGTACGGCTTGACCGAGGCTTTCCGCTCGACCTACCTGGCACCGGAAGCAGCCGCCACGCGGCCCGACTCCATCGGCAAGGCGGTGCCCAACGCCGATATCCGCGTGATGCGCCCGGACGGCACCGAATGTGCGGCTGGAGAGCACGGCGAATTGGTGCACCGCGGGGCATTCGTCA
The DNA here is from genome assembly GCF_009600325.1 of Pseudomonas sp. FSL R10-2189. Taxonomy (NCBI): domain Bacteria; kingdom Pseudomonadati; phylum Pseudomonadota; class Gammaproteobacteria; order Pseudomonadales; family Pseudomonadaceae; genus Pseudomonas; species Pseudomonas sp. FSL R10-2189. The sequence goes on along the minus strand of NZ_WIVZ01000005.1, from coordinate 53,086 downwards.
CGCTCGGGTACTGGAATGATCCCGAGCTGACCGCTCAGCGCTTTCGTCCCTGGCCACGCCCGGACCCGCAGATTTCACGCACCGAAACAGCGGTCTGGTCGGGCGATATCGTCTACCGCGACAACGACGGCTTTCTGTATTTCGTTGCGCGCAGCGACGACATGATCAAGACCTCCGGCTATCGCGTCAGCCCCACCGAAGTCGAAGAAGTCCTGTTTGCCGTGGATGACGTTGCCGAGGCGGCAGCGTTTGGTGTGCCGCATCCGCAACAGGGCGAAGCCATCATCATCAGCCTGTTCGCCCACCCGCACATTCAGACCACCGCCCAGGCATTGATCAAGCTGTGCAGGGAAAAACTGCCGACCTACATGGTGCCGTTGCATGTGTCCTTCCATGACTCGCCTTTACCGCGCAACCCGAACGGCAAGATCGACCGAAAGCAGTTGAAGCAGCAGTTTTCCGAGTTTTTCTCTACCTCACTTACGGTCACGGAATAGCACCATGCTTCGAATTCGCGCTATCGCTTCTCACGCTCCCGACACGACCCCGTTCCAGGCGGTGCAAGCCCGGGAAAAAAACATCGGCTATGGCCATTTGTTGTACAAGTCAGCGGTCTTTTCCATGCCGCGCGGCAAGGGCAGGATAGACGCCGAAGAAACGCTGCGGCTGCTTCCCACGGCGAGCATCGAACTGCCGGTAGCGCCTCCTGCGCAAAGCGGCGCCGACCTGGCGCTGGAGGCCGTCGCGCTGTTGCGTGAACAGATTCCGGCAGACACGCTGGCACAGGTGACCCACATTGTGGTGACCAACAGCGCCCTCAACCAGCGCATCAATGAATCGGTCGCAGGCCGTATCCAGCATGCACTGGGTTTGCCCAAAGCCTTGCCTTTCGCCATCGGCCAAGCGGGGACGGCGGGGGTATTCAGCGCTCTGAGCATGATCGAAGCGCTGGTCAGTCTTGGCGGCAAGGTGCTGTTGGTGGCCTCCGACAAGTGGCTTTACCCCTTCTTTCGCGCCTGGGGTGACCTGGTGGTGTACGGCGACGGCGCAGCGGCCATCTTGCTCGATGGCGACGATGAGGCTGGGCCAGGCTGGGGGTCGATCCGCGCCTCGGCGGTGCACTATGGCGCAGCCATCGACAACCCTTGGGGGCTGACGCCCGCCGCCCTGGCTGAACGCCTGCATCCGCTGGCGGTGAGCGCCGCGCAAACGGCGATCGAGCGGGCGGGCCTGAACGCCAGCGACATCGATTGGGTGCTGCCGGCCGGGTTCGGCGACAGCTTCACCTTGGGCGTCAGCCGCGAACTGGGCATTGCGCAAGACCGGCATTTCGAATTCGGTGCCCGGCCTCATCACTCGAGCGCGGCGCCCTTGCTGTCGCTCCTGCGCCTGCGTGCCAGCCTCCCCCCCGGTAAAACAGCCACCGTCTTGCTGTGGGATGCAGCCTTGTGCGGCACCGCCGGGGCCATTGTGGCCGAGATCCAGGCTGGCGCCTGACCCCAGATCACACCGCTTATTAATCAGGAAAACCTATGTCTGCTTATAAAGTCAGCCTGCGTGAGCTTCGCTTTTTTTTGTGGGAACTGCATAAAACCGACCAGACTTTTCTCGCTCGGGCGCCGTTCAACGACAAGAACCGTGCCTACTACGATGCCTTGCTGGAGCGCGCCAGAGCGTTCGCTTATGAGCTGGGCAAAGCCTATCAAGCCTCTGACCGGCAGGAGTGCCGCTTGCTGGAAAACGGCACAGTCGAAATCCCCAAAGAGTTCCACGGGCTTTGGCAACGCTATAAGGATGAGTGGATTCAGGTACTGGGCAACGACAGCGAATCACAGCAACCGGCTTTGCCACCGCTGATTCGGCAAGCCATCCAGGAAATGTTCATGGGCGCCAATCCGGCGTTCATGACCTACGGCGGCTTCAATTTTCCGGCCATCAAACTGTTGAAGCTGCACGGTACCGCAGCGCAAAAAGCAACGTACCTGCGCAAGCTTCAGCACTACGACTGGGACGCGTGCTTCTGCGCCACCGAGCAGCAGGCGGGCAGCGACCTGACGGCTGTCACCACCGTCGCAAAACCCCTTGAAAACGGCGAATACGCCGTCAGCGGCGAAAAGGTCTATATCTCGGCGGGCATGCATACGCTGACCGAAAACACCGTTTATTTTGTCTTGGGCCGCATTAATACCACCACCTCGACTTCTTACTCGCTGTCCTGCCTGCTGGTGCCGCGCTTCTGGCCTAACCCGGAAACGGGAGAGCTGGAAGACAACCATGTCGAGTGCACGTCCTTGCTGCGCAAAATGGGCTTGAAGGGCTGCGCCAATACCCAACTGGTGTTTGGTCGAAGCGGCACCACCCGCGCTGTCCTGCTGGGCGATCGCAAGAATGCCGGGTTGCTGCAACTGGTGCCCTTGATGAACCAGGCGCGCATGAGCACGGCGATTATCGGCCTGGGCCTGGCTTCCAGCGCTTATCTGCACTCAGCCGATTTCGCCGGTAAACGGCTGCAAGGACGAGCCATCAGTCGCACGTCCGATGCCAGCGCCCCTGCTGTGCCCATCATCGAACACGCCGACGTACAGCGCATGCTGCTGGAGATGAAAGCTCGGGTAGAGGGCTGCCGTGGGCTGCTCGGCAAATTGACCGGCGCATCGACCCAGGCGTTTGCCCTGGAGGCCGAGCCGATACAGGACGAAGCCCAAGTCGAAAAATTCCGCAAACTGGTGCTGCTGTTCACGCCGATCTGCAAAGCATTCGTCTCGGACCAGGCCTGGAAAATCTGCGAGCTGGCGATCCAGGTGCATGGCGGCATCGGCTACACCGATGCTTACCCTGTGGAGCAAAATGCCCGCGACGTGAAAATCCTGTCGATCTGGGAAGGGACCAATTACATCCAGTCCCAGGACCTGGTGCGCGACAAGCTGGGTTTTGGCAGGAACTCACGCCTGATCAAGTTTCTGCGCGAAGAGCTGGATGCCTTCTTGAACAGCACACTGGGGGCCGGTACTGAGCTGCAAGGCCAATTCCCGCTGCTGGAAAACGCCATGGTCGCCATTGAGCAGGCGCTCTCATGGATCAATGAGCACGTGCGTGCCGGTCGCACACACGAAACCAGCCAGTTTTATACCCGTTTCCTGGAAATGCTCGGCCTCACCGCCAGCGCCTGGGTCTTGCTGGAGTCGGCCTGCCTGGCAGAGCGTCAGTTGCGCCAGCCACAGAGCGCCGAAGAAGCGGCTTTTTACCGTGGCAAGGTCAAGACCGCCCAGTATTTTTTCGCCAACATCCTGCCGACCGTGACGCAACACGCCCACGCCATAGAAAACCTGCTGGTCGCCCATGGCAGCATTACGCTGGATGAGTTGGTCCAGGCCGACACGCCCACACCCGCACCGGCGCAGAGCCTGTTTGGCGGACCGCGCACCTTGTATCGCGGCACCAATATCGACGGCGCCACACTGGAGCCCAATGAAGGCCTGTGGGTTAGAGGTCGCAACCTCAATGACCTGATCGGCATCGTCGACTTCCCCACGGCGCTTTGGCTGGCATGGTTTGGCAACCTGCCGTCCACGACGCAGAGCCAGGCCATTGACGCCGTATTGGTCCGCATTGCCAGCCATTTGTCGCAGGAGCCCGCCTACCGGCGTGGCATCGAAGCCGTGGCCGCCAGCGGTGCCGGCATCGTTCAGGCAGCCGCCTGCGGCCTGCTCGGCGATTTGGCAACGCTGGAAAACATCGCCCTGATTGAAGCGAGCGCGCGCGGTTTGCCCACGCATGCGGACTTTATCCAGGGCCTGGTCAGCATTGCCTCGACACCGCACTTTCTCCACGCGGCGCTCGGTTATGCCGCCCACGGCGCCGCACCGACCCAACACGCCGAGGCCGTGCTGGCTGCCATGGGCGCGACCCGCATCGACGCCCCGTCCATTCGTGTCATCGATGCCCTGCTGGTGGCCTGGCACGCCGGGTTCGGCTACATCACGCCAACGGTGCTGGTACCCCGTACCGCCATCGGCACCGGTGTCAGCATTGCCCAAGCCGTGGCGGCCGGGTTCATGGCCAGCGGACCTAACCATGTCGGCGCAGCCGAAGAAGCGATGACCTGGCTCAAGACCATCAGTGCGCAAGCCAGCCCTGCGGACATACGCCAGGCGGTCGACCACGCGCTGGACCAGCCCGGCAACCTGTTGTTTGGTTTCGGCCATCCGCTATTCGTGCAGGACCCACGGCCACCGCACCTCAGAGCCCTGTTTGCAGAATGGGGATTTGGGGGGCGCTACCTGGAGGTTTTCGACGTCGTGTGTGCCCACGTCCTGAAGCGTAAAGGCCTGCGTCCGAACATTGATTTCATCACCGCCGCAGCCCTGCTCGATCTGGGCGTGACGCAAGCCCGCTGGGGTGTCGGCCTGGGGCTTTGTGGCCGGGTGACGGCCATGGTCGCGCATGCCATCGAGCGGCGTGATCGCCCTGCTTTCGGGGTCGGCAGCAAAGCCGCCCGCACGTTATTGGCCACCGTTCCAGTGGGGTGGCTGTAAGACAGCCAGACGCACACCGCCCTTGCTATGCCTACGCCGAAACCTCTTTTAACGCCCTCTACTGCTGGAGCTTAAAAATGTTATTGAAAAACCTGCGCCCTGCCGACGAATACGACCGTTTTGCCTCGCAAGCACTGGAACCCTGGGACGTGATGTTTGTTACCCGCATCCGCCAGATTGCCCGCGACCTGCCGCCCGGCGCCCTGGTCGATATCGGCACGGCCACCGTCGTGGTGCCGGTACGGCTGGCGGCAGACCCTGTATTGAAAGGCTGGCATTTCATCGGCCTGGATCTGGACGAAACCATGCTCGAGGGTGGCCGTCCGCGCATCGAAGCGCTAGGCCTGAGCGACACCATCGAACTCAAGGTGGGCGACGCCCTGGACCTGCCCTTCGCGGACAACAGCCTGACCATGGCGGTCAGCCGCGCCACCTTGCATCACTTGCCGGACAAGGTGAAAAGCCTGACCGAGATGTACCGCGTACTGCAGCCCGGCGGCGTCGGTCTGGTGCACGACATGCGCCGCGATGTCGCCCCGGAGTTGCTGGAAAAATTCACTCAAATGCGCGCGTCGGTGGGTTATCCACCGACCCATGTCGAAGAAAAAGTCACCCTGCAAGAAGCGCGCGAGCTGGTTATCGAGGCGGGCCTGGAGCATTGCACGGTGGTGACCAGCCCCCGTTCAGGGATGGGCGCACTGGGTTTCGAAATCCTCATTAAAAAGCCTTTGTTGGTTTGATACGCAACTCGCCGAGGACAAAGCTATGGATCAACGTACAGATCGGGTTGAGCACTTTCAGGCAATGCTGGGCAGCTCGCAGGTGCAGTGTGGGTTCCTGTCACACGGGCCCATGCCGCTGGTCATAACGCCTGTGGACAACACGCTAAGCGATGACAGCGAAGCGTTTGCGGCGTGGTATCGCCAGCATCGGGCAGTCTTTGACAGCCTGCTGCTGGAATTCGGCTGTCTGTTGTTCCGTGGTTTTGCATTGCGCGAAATCGCGGACTTCCAGGTGATTGCGCAAAACTACCCTGAGCACGCATTCGGTTATATCGGCGGCGCCACGCCACGCAAGAACATCGAGGGCAGAGTCTACGAATCGACCCGTATCCCGCCCACTCTGAAAATTGGCCTGCATCAGGAAAAGGCCTACATGGCGCACTACCCACTGAAACTCGCCTTCTTTTGCAAACAGCCCTCGGTAGAAGGCGGCGAAACCATTCTGTGTGACATGCGTGCCGTTACCCGCCGCTTGCCAGTGCCATTGGTCGAACGCCTCAGCGCCGCGCGCATTCAGTATGTGCGCAACTTCCGTGCCCCCAGCACGCCCGAGAATGAACCGCGCAACACCCATATGCGCGAATACCACCGGCCTTGGGATGAGGCGTTTCTGACCGATGATCCGCAGCGGGTGGAACAGCTGTGCCGCGAGACACACCTCGATTACCAGTGGCTCGAAGACGGCAGCATCACGGTGTCGCATACCGGTGACGCCGTCTTGAAACATCCGCTGACGGGCGAATCCATCTGGTTCAACCAACTCTCGACCCAACACAACAATGCCCGCTCCCTTGGCAAGCCGGGTTACGCCTACATTCAGCACGCTTATCAAGACAAACCGGCCCGTCCTTACGATGTGCGGCTGGGCGACGGTACGCCGATCCCGGAGGCTGACATCGCGCCGATCTACGACGCGCTGGAGGCGCAGGAGATCGCTTTTCCTTGGCGCAGCGGTGACCTGCTGTTGATCGATAACATTGCTGTCGCCCATGGCCGCAATCCTTTCAAAGGCCAACGCGATGTCCAAGTCGCGTTGTTCGATTGACCATGAACAGTCCAATCCTGCTGACAGACGACAAACACGGGCTGCCTGAACCTGCCGTGCACCGTGAGGTGCAGTTGGCACCCACGCCCACTTATGCGATGGAAGCCAAACTGATCCGGGTCAGCGCTGGCAGTTTCCGCTTCGAGGTCCGCGATCTGCATTTTCGAAGCGGTCGGCATACCGCCATCATCGGCCCCAATGGCGCCGGCAAGACCACCCTGATCGAAGCCTTGCTCGGGTTCCGTCAGGCGCATCTGGAAGGGGCGCAGATTCTGGGGGTGGCGGCGGCGCGTTTTCTGCAAAGCACCCGGCACCGCCAGCGACTGGGGGTGCAATTGCAGCGGGTCGAGTATGAAGACTCGTCGAATGTGCGGGAGATCCTCGATTTGCATCTGGCCTTGTACGGCAAGCAAGACCCGCAGGTGGCGCAGGCTCTGGATATCGAAGCGCTGCGCAAACTGCCTTATCGGGCACTGTCACGCGGCCAGAAACAGCGGCTCGACTTGTTCGTGTCGCTGGCCCACCACCCGGAACTTGCAGTCCTTGACGAGCCATTTACCGGGCTTGACCGCGCGTACATAGAGCGCGTCGCACACCTGCTGCGCTACGACCTGGCTGGCCTGACGATCATCATGATTTGCCACTCGGTAGAAGAGCTGGATGCCGCCAGCGACGTGGTGTGGGTGTGCAACGGCGGGGTTGAGTATCGAGGCGATAAAGAATCACTGAAGAACCGCCTGGTCGGCGCCTTTCATGCCTGTTTGCAGTTGGACGATGTTGATCAAGTCAACGCCATCTATCACCAGCTGGAGCGTGAAAGCGCGACGCTGCGGTTGTCAAGGCCATCACCCAATGAAATCAGCGTGTACGGCACGCAGGAACTGGAGCCGTTGATACGCCGCCTGATCGGCAACGTTGCGTTCCAGCACTGTGAGTTCGGCCCCACCCACTACCGCGATATGTTGCACCTCTGCGCCCAAGGAGAACTGGATGCTTAGCGTACTGGCGATATTGACGCGCAACGAACTGCTGGGTTTTTTTCGCAGCAAGTCGGCGCTGTTCTGGGCCCTGGCCTTTCCCATCCTGCTGCTGACCGTAATGCTGATGGCTTTCGGTCATCGAGGCTCACTCGGTACGGTCAAGGTCGAGTTTGTGGAGGCAGGCGTCCAGGCCAGCTCAAACACCAGTTGCCAGTTTGCGATCCAGCAGGCGTTTGCGGGCGGTGATCCTGTAAAGGCTGACTTCGCAACCGTCAGCAACACTGCCGCCATCGCAGCAGACACGGTGCGCATTGTATTCCCGGCAGGCGATGGCCCGTTGCAGGTGCAATACGACTTCAACGGCCAGCTCGCGGTACGCGCCGCCGCACGCGTGATCGAGATTGCGGCGGTCAGGTGTTCGGCGGCCCAGCGCGGCATTGTGTCGGCAGACCTGGTGCATTTCGAAGACACGGCCTCCGGTGCCAAGCCCTTCGACTACGGCCAGTTTTTTACCACCGGCATTTTGGTCATCTGTTTGATGTCACTCGGCATCATGTCCACCGCCTTGTCGATTGCCAGCTTGCGTGAACACAACGCGCTCAAGATCTACGCCTGCTTTCCCGTGCCGAAGCTGGTTTTTCTGGCCTCTATCCTCGTGTCGCGGGTGGTCATGATGCTGATTTCGGTGGGCTCCTTGCTGCTGGTGGCGCGCTTTGGATACGGCATCGACCTCTCGTTGTGGAGTGTGCAGACCTTGCGCGCGTTGCCGGTGATTGTGCTGGGCGGCGTCATGTTGCTGTGCCTCGGCACCCTGCTGGCCAGTCGTACCGCCTCGATAAAAGAAACCGAATTGCTGTGCCATCTGATCCATTACCCGGCCCTGTTCTTCGGCAACCTGACCATCCCGTTGAACGATGCGCCCGCCTGGATCAAAAACATGCTCTCGGTGATTCCAATCAACCAGTTTGTCTCGGTACTGCGCCAAGTGATGCTCGACGGCGCGTCCCTGCCTTCGCTGTGGCTGCCCTTGTTGACCCTGGCAGGCTGGACCGCTTTGTTCCTCTCTGCCGCGACCTTCATGTTCCGCTGGCACAAAAGTTAAGCCCCGCCCCGGGCATTTCATTGCATCTCTATTCAAGGAAACCAGCATGTCTATCAGCAAGCTAGGCCGTGCCTATTTGTCGAATGCCAGCGCATTCATTCCGGTCATTGTGTTCCTTTTGTATGGTCGTTTTGGCCCAGGCGAGGCAGGCGTGCGCTGGGATACCGCGTATGTGGTCAGCGGCATTCTGAGCATTGCGCACGTGTGGTGGCTGTTCAAGTACCGCCCAGGTCACTGGATCGCGCTGGGCGTCGACTTGTACCTGATGATTGGCGCCCTGCTGGCATGGGTCTCTACTGCGGCGTTGCAAGTGTGGGGGCAGGAGCTGGGAGCGGCCCCCGTGCTGGCGTGCGTCTTGGTGATTGGCTTGGGCGCCACCCGGCTTTCGCCACTCGGTTTTATCGGCGAAGCCAGCAGCGATCATGGGTTGATTAGAAAACTCTCGGTGATGCTGCTGATTGCCGCTGCCATCGCCGTCGCGGTGTCATTGGCTTTTCGCCATAACACGCTGCTGGGAGGCGTATTGCCCATCGTCGCGCTGGTGCTCACACGCAGCCAGTTGCTCAAGCGCGTGGTTGCGACGCCATGAGCGACCTGGAACTTGCATCGGGACTCCACGCGTTCCTGACCGAAGTCGCCGACGTGCTGGGGCAGGCGTCACTGCTGACCGGGGCGGCCTGTGCACCTTATGAAATCGACGTCGCGCAGTGCCGGGGCAAGGCGGCGGCGGTCGTGCTCCCGCGTGATACTCACGCGGTCAGCGCGCTGATGCGCATCGCGGTGCGCCATCGTATACGGCTGGTCGCCCAAGGTAACCGCAGCGGGTTGGTGGGCGGCGCCGTCACCGACAACTCCGGCACGCAAGTCATCGTGTCCCTTTCGCGCTTACGCCGAGTGCGCGAGATTGATCCCTTGAACCGCACGGTCATTGTTGACGCTGGTGTGCTCTTGTCTGAGTTGAATCGCCAACTGGAGCCCCATTCGCTGTGCTTCCCTATCGATGTCGGCAGCGATCCGGCGATAGGCGGACTGATCGGCGCCAATGCCGGCGGTAGCCGCTTGCTCAAGCATGGCGACGTGCGCCATAACCTGCTCGGCATCGAGGTAGTGCTGGCCGACGGCGACGGCACCGTGGTGCAGTTGCTCGCGCCGTTGCGCAAGAACAATACCGGGCTCGACCTCAAGCAGATGTTTGTCGGCACCGGCGGCGCCTTCGGGATCATTACGGCGGCGACTCTTGAGCTCAAACGCCTCGACCAGTCGACACAGAGCATGTTTGTTGCCTTGCCTGACCATGGGACAGCGCTAGAGGTGCTGCAGGCCTTCGAACGTCAATTTGGCGACCTGCTGTGTGCGTTCGAAGTGATATCCGAGGCGGCGCTCGCCATTACGTTGCGCAACTTCCCCACCCTGCGCCACCCGTTCAGCCAATCGTCGGCAAGCTGTTATGCCCTGATTGAGATCGCCAGCAGCATGCCTGGCTTGCACACAGTTTTTGCGCAACGAACCGAACAGGTGCTGGAAGCGCTGTATGAAAGCGGCCGGGTTCTCGACGCTGTTCTGGGGAACCCCAGCAGCTTTTGGACACTGCGAGACAACCTGCCTTTGGCCATCGCCAAGGAAGGTATCCCGCTCTCGTTCGACGTGGCGTTTTCGCGCTCACAATTAGTGGCTTTCAGAGATCAGGCTGCGCAGTGGCTAGCGCAGGAACACCCGCTGCTGCAGCTTTACGATTTCGGCCATTTTGCCGACGGCGGCTGCCATTTGATTGTGCTTATCCCGCACGCGCACATCGCCCAGTACGGCATCGCCAAGATCGTCGCTGTGCGCAGCGGCATTTATAAACGGGTGTCCGAAAACGGCGGCTGCTTCAGTGCAGAGCATGGTGTCGGGCCAATGAATGCCGCTTATTACAGCAAGTACACGACGCCTGAGGTGCAGCACATCAGCAGGGCCATGCAGCAGTTGATGGACCCGCAGGCTGTGCTGGGCCGCTACCGCTATACCTAGAACGAACCGCCTGCGCAGTTCATTTCAACGAAAAATCGGGCCTGACGATGGCACAGCAAGCGATAGGAAACATGATGATTACCGGCAAAATGCTCATCGGCCAGTCGGCCGTGCGTGGCGACAACGGATCGCTGTGTGCAATCAACCCTGCCACCCATGAAACGCTGGGGCCTGAGTTCGGCGTCGGCGGTATGACAGACATTGAGCAGGCCTGCACGCTGGCGCAACAAGCCTTCGATCGCTACCGCGCGACCACGGCAGAGCAGCGCGCTCAATTTCTGGAAGCGATTGCCACGGGCATTTTGGCGTTGGGGGCTGCGCTGATCGAGCGCGCTTGCCTGGAGTCGGGATTGCCTGCCGCGCGCCTGATCATCGAGCGGGGCCGCACCGTCAGCCAGTTGCGGTTATTTGCGAAAGTTGTTCGCGATGGCCACTACCTCGGCGCCACCCTGGACAGCGCGTTGCCGACGCGCCTCCCTTCTCGCCCCGACCTGAGATTGCACAAGATCGCCCTCGGCCCGGTGGCGGTATTTGGTGCGAGTAACTTTCCCCTGGCGTTTTCGGTTGCCGGCGGCGACAGTGCCGCGGCTCTGGCCGCGGGCTGCCCGATCGTGGTCAAGGCGCACGAGGCTCATCTGGGTACGTCTGAACTGGTTGGCCAAGTGATTCAGCAGGCAGCCGCTGCTCACTCGTTACCAGAGGGCGTGTTTTCCCTACTTATAGGCGACAGTCACCTGTTCGGCCAGACCCTGGTCAGCCATCCCTCGATCAAGGCCGTCGCCTTTACAGGTTCGCGACAAGGCGGCCTGGCGCTAATGCGTACAGCGGCGCAACGCAGCGAACCGATTCCGGTGTACGCCGAAATGAGCTGCATCAATCCCGTATTCCTGTTGCCGCATGCGCTGTCGATGCGCGCCAGCGAAATCGGCCGTGGATTCGTCGAGGCGCTGACAATGAGCGCGGGGCAACTGTGCACCAATCCGGGCTTGGTGATTGCCCTGGAAGGCCCGTCTCTGACCCAGTTTTGCGATACAGCCCTGGATACCCTGCGCACAAAGGCGGCGGCAACCCTGCTGACGCCAGGCATACATCAGGCTTACCTCGCCGGTGTCGAGGAGACGGGCATTATCAACGGCGTTACAACGCTGGGGCAAGGTGGGCCAGCGCAAAAGCCCTGTGCAGCGCAAGCCACAGTGTTCGTCACAGATGCAGCCACCTTTCTGGCGACAGAACGACTGAGCGACGAACTATTCGGCCCCAGCTCGCTGATCGTCGCCTGCAAGAATGAAGATGAAATGCTGACGGTCGCCGAGCACCTGTCAGGGCAGCTGACGGCGACCTTGCACCTGGATGACGCTGATCATGGGCTAGCCAAAAAACTGCTGCCCATTCTTGAGCGCAAGGCAGGCCGTATTCTGGTGAACGGTTATCCGAACAATGTCGAGGTGTCTCACGCGATGGTGCACGGCGGCCCGTTCCCGGCCAGTTCGGACAGTCGCAGCAGCGCGGTCGGCGCCAGCGCCATCGACAGATTCCTGCGGCCCGTGTGTTATCAGGACGTGCCTGCGGCTTTGATGCCCGCAGCGCTACAGGATGGCAATCCGCTAGAACTCTGGCGGACGGTTAATGGGGAATGTGTGCTTGCCTGAGCTTTTTCCTGATGGGGACAACACTTCAAGGTTTAAAACTTCGCGTCGTAAAACCATAAAAAAAGCCCCTATATAGGTAATGCTGTTCACTTATGAGATGCGTACGAGTAACTGTAGGAGCGAGCTTGTCTCGCGAGCTTTTAAAGATCAAAAGATCGCGAGACAAGCTCGCTCCTACAGGGTTCGCTTTCGCTTATGTGAACAGCATTGCCCTATACAGGGGCTTTCCGAAAGAAACCTTACATCTATGTCTCAGGTAATTCTCAGAACGGAATATCGTCGTCGAAGCTGTCGAAGTCCGCGGCTGGCTGTGGAGCCTGCTGTTGCGGCGCTGGACGCGACTGTTGTTGCTGTTGCTGCGGCGCAGGGCGTTGTGCCTGCTGACGCGGAGCGGATTGCTGGTAGTTGTTACCGCCACCCTGGTTTTGTTGGTCGCCCTGTGGACGGCCACCCAGCAGCTGCATGGTGCCTTGCATGTCGACCACGATTTCGGTGGTGTAACGCTTGATACCGTCTTTTTCCCACTCACGGGTTTGCAGCTTGCCTTCGATGTACACCTGCGAACCCTTGCGCAGGTATTCGCCAGCGATTTCGGCCACTTTGCCGAACATCGATACACGGTGCCATTCAGTCTTTTCGACTTTCTGACCGGTTTGTTTGTCGGTCCATTGTTCGCTGGTTGCCAGACTCAGGTTGGTCACGGCATTACCGTTAGGCAAGTAGCGAACTTCGGGATCCTGGCCGCATGTGCCGACCAATATAACTTTGTTAACCCCACGGGCCATAACGTTCTCCTAGGCTTCGCGCACCGGCGCCGGGTTAACCAGCTGCTCAAGTGTCGCGCGATCCAATAGTTCGGTGTCCAATTTGATATAAATCGCAGACTCTTCAGTCACGACCACTGCATCTGTAACGCCCTTAACGGCCTTTAAACGCTCTGCCAGACCTGCTTCGCGCAACGCTTGAGGTGACAACGGCAAGCGCAGGCTTGTTACGTAAGGTGGTTCGCGCATGGTAACAGCAAAGACCAGCCAGAGTGCAGCCAGAGCTGCGCATCCCAGGAACACAGCCGACAAACCGCCATGCTGGAAAAACCAGCCGCCGAGTATGCCGCCCAGTGCCGAACCGAGGAATTGGCTGGTGGAATACACCCCCATCGCCGTCCCTTTGCCGCCCGCCGGTGACACTTTGCTGATCAATGAAGGCAATGACGCCTCCAGCAGATTAAACGCGGTAAAGAACACCACCGTGCCGATCACCAACGTTCGTAAACTGTCACCGAACTGCCAGAAGAATAGCTCAGTCAGCATCAACGTACTGACGGCGCCGAGCAAAACTCGTTTCATTTTGCGTTTCTTTTCGCCGTAGATGATGAACGGGATCATGGCGAAGAAAGAAATCAGCAGCGCGGTAAGGTATACCCACCAGTGCTGCTCCTTGGGCAGGCCGGCTTTTTCGACCAGCGCCAGCGGCAAGGCAATGAAGCTGGACATCAACATGGCGTGTAACACAAAGATGCCCAAATCCAGGCGCAGCAGGTCGGGATGGCGCAAGGTGGGCAACAAGGCCTGCTTGGCCACACCGGATTCGCGGTGCTGCAAGGTGTCGGTAGAACGCGGCACCATAAACCGGATGATCACGATGCCCAGCAGCGCCATCGCCCCCGTGGCCAGGAACAACCCGGACAGGCCGAAGGCGCGGGTCAGCAGCGGCCCGACGACCATGGCAACAGCAAAGGACAAGCCGATGGTCATGCCGATCATGGCCATGGCCTTGGTGCGGTGCTGTTCGCGGGTGAGGTCGGAGAGCAGCGCCATCACGGCCGCCGAAATGGCGCCAGCGCCTTGCAGGACGCGCCCTGCAATCACGCCCCAAATGGAGTCCGATTGAGCCGCCAGTACGCTGCCCAGGGCAAACACGATCAACCCGAGGTAGATGACCGGGCGTCGGCCAATACGGTCGGAAATGATCCCGAAAGGGATCTGAAAGAGCGCCTGAGTCAGGCCGTAAGCGCCTATCGCCAATCCAATCAGTGCAGGTGTAGCGCCTGCCAGGTCCATGCCATAGGTCGCCAGAACCGGCAACACCATAAACATGCCAAGCATACGGAACGCAAACACAAGTGCCAGACCGCTGGCTGCGCGGGTCTCGCTGCCACTCATGCGTTCGCTTTGGGGATCGTGCATGGAAAAACCTCATGTGAACCGGCGGCGATTCTATCAGTCCCATCGAGTAACAGCACACACAGGAGCGGGCCGCGACGCTTTGTCACGTAAAAGTTAAGAAACGCCTGACAGCTCACACACCCAACGTCAGCAACCGCTGATGACATGCAGCCATCAAGGGCCTGCACAGTTTTCCCGCAGATACGTATACTCAGTCGTTTACGTTATGCCCGCCAAGCGAGGCCGCAGTGGACAAGATCCTGATACGTGGGGCACGAACCCACAACCTGAAGAACATCGACCTGACCCTGCCAAGGGACAAACTGATCGTCATCACCGGACTGTCTGGCTCCGGCAAATCATCCCTGGCGTTTGACACGTTGTATGCCGAAGGCCAGCGGCGTTACGTCGAGTCCTTGTCGGCTTATGCCCGCCAGTTCTTGTCGATGATGGAAAAGCCCGACGTCGATACTATCGAAGGGTTGTCACCGGCGATTTCGATCGAGCAGAAGTCGACCTCGCACAACCCGCGCTCTACGGTCGGTACGATCACCGAGATTTACGATTACCTGCGCCTGCTCTACGCCCGCGTCGGTATCCCGCGTTGCCCGGATCACGACATCCCTCTGGAAGCCCAGACGGTCAGCCAGATGGTTGACCTGGTGCTGGCTCAGCCTGAAGGCAGCAAGTTGATGCTGCTGGCGCCGGTGATCCGCGAGCGCAAAGGTGAGCACCTGTCGGTGTTTGAGGAGTTGCGTGCGCAGGGTTTTGTGCGGGCCCGTGTGGACGGCAAGCTCTGTGAGCTGGATGAGCTGCCTAAACTCGACAAGCAGAAGAAGCACACCATTGATGTGGTGGTTGACCGCTTTAAAGTACGTGCTGATCTGCAGCAGCGCTTGGCGGAGTCATTTGAAACGGCGCTGAAGCTGGCCGACGGTATTGCGCTGGTCGCGCCGATGGACGATGAGCCGGGTGAAGAGATCATCTTCTCTGCGCGCTTCGCCTGCCCGATCTGCGGCCATGCCATCAGTGAGCTTGAGCCCAAGCTGTTTTCATTTAACAACCCGGCTGGTGCGTGCCCGACCTGCGACGGTCTGGGGGTGAAGCAGTTCTTTGATATCAAGCGCCTGGTGAACGGTGAGTTGACCCTGGCCGAGGGTGCCATCCGCGGTTGGGACAGGCGCAACGTCTATTACTTCCAGATGCTCGGGGCCCTGGCCAAGCATTACGATTTCAGCCTTGAAGTGCCGTTCAATGAACTGCCTGCCGACAAGCAGAAAGTCATTCTGTACGGCAGTGGCTCGCAGAACGTGGATTTCCGCTATCTGAATGATCGCGGCGACATCGTGAAGCGCGCTCACCCTTTTGAAGGGATTGTGCCGAACCTTGAACGCCGCTATCGGGAAACCGAGTCCGCCACAGTGCGTGAAGAGCTGGCCAAGTTCCTCAGCACGCAGTCTTGCCCGGATTGCCGTGGCACCCGCCTGCGCCGCGAGGCCCGTCATGTATGGGTGGGTGAGAAAAACCTGCCGGCCGTGACCAATATGCCGATTGGTGATGCGACTGAGTATTTCAGTAGCCTGAGCCTGACCGGGCGGCGTGGTGAAATCGCGGACAAGATTCTTAAGGAAATCCGCGAGCGCCTGCAGTTTTTGGTGAATGTGGGCCTCGACTACCTGTCGCTGGACCGCAGTGCTGACACGCTGTCGGGCGGCGAGGCGCAGCGGATTCGTCTGGCCAGCCAGATTGGCGCGGGTTTGGTGGGCGTTCTGTACATCCTCGACGAACCCTCGATTGGTTTGCACCAGCGCGATAACGATCGCTTGCTGGGCACGCTCAAGCACCTGCGCGATATCGGCAACACGGTGATTGTGGTTGAGCACGACGAAGACGCTATTCGCCTGGCGGATTACGTGGTGGACATCGGCCCGGGTGCCGGGGTGCATGGCGGGCATATCGTGGCTGAGGGGACGCCTGCCGAAGTGATGGCGCACCCTGACTCGCTCACCGGCAAGTACCTGTCTGGCCGGGTGAAAATTGAAGTCCCTGCCAAACGCACGCCACGCAACAAGAAGCTGACCTTGTCGCTCAAGGGCGCCCGCGGCAACAACTTGCGCAACGTCGACCTTGAAATACCGATTGGTCTGTTGACCTGCGTGACCGGTGTTTCGGGTTCGGGCAAATCGACACTGATCAACAACACGCTGTATCCGCTGAGTGCGACCGCACTCAATGGCGCCACCACCCTGGAAGCTGCTGCCCATGACAGCATCAAAGGGCTGGAGCATCTGGATAAAGTCGTCGACATTGATCAAAGCCCGATTGGCCGGACGCCGCGCTCTAACCCTGCAACCTATACCGGGCTGTTTACGCCGATCCGCGAGCTGTTTTCGGGCGTGCCTGAGTCCCGTTCACGGGGTTATGGTCCGGGGCGTTTCTCGTTCAACGTGAAAGGCGGGCGCTGCGAGGCGTGTCAGGGCGATGGCCTTATCAAGGTAGAAATGCACTTTCTGCCGGATATCTACGTGCCGTGTGACGTCTGCAAGAGCAAGCGCTATAACCGCGAAACCCTTGAGATCAAGTACAAGGGCAAGAGCATCCATGAAGTGCTGGAGATGACGATCGAAGAAGCGCGTGAGTTCTTCGATGCAGTCCCTGCACTGGCGCGTAAGCTGCAAACGTTGATGGACGTAGGTTTGTCGTACATCAAGCTTGGGCAATCCGCCACGACGCTGTCAGGCGGTGAGGCGCAGCGGGTCAAGTTGTCTCGCGAGCTGTCCAAGCGCGACACCGGCAAAACGCTGTATATCCTTGATGAGCCGACTACCGGCCTGCACTTTGCAGACATCAAGCAATTGCTGGAAGTGCTGCACAGGCTGCGCGACCACGGCAACACGGTGGTGGTGATTGAGCACAACCTGGATGTGATCAAAACCGCAGACTGGCTGGTGGACCTGGGTCCGGAAGGCGGCTCGAAAGGTGGGCAGATCATTGCGACCGGCACGCCGGAAGCAGTGGCTGAGATGACTCAGTCTCACACCGGCTTCTACCTGAAGCCGTTGCTGATCCGCGACCGCGCTTAAATCGCGGTATTAAAAAGCCCCTCTCATTGCGAAATGACAGGGGCTTTTTGTTGGGCGTGAAGACTGCCTATCAGAACTGCGATTGCAGGTAGTTCTGCAGACCGATGGACTTGATCAGGCCCAGCTGTTTCTCCAGCCAGTAGGTGTGGTCTTCTTCAGTGTCTGCCAACTGAATGCGCAGGATGTCGCGGCTCACGTAGTCTTTGTGCAGCTCACACAACTCGATACCTTTGCACAGTGCAGCACGCACTTTGTACTCCAGGCGCAAATCGGCGGCGAGCATCTCTGGCACGGTGGTGCCGACGTCCAGATCGTCCGGGCGCATGCGTGGCGTACCCTCGAGCATGAGAATCCGGCGCATCAACGCATCAGCGTGTTGTGCCTCTTCTTCCATTTCGTGGTTGATACGCTCGTACAACTTGGTGAAGCCCCAGTCCTCGTACATACGGGAATGGACAAAATATTGGTCACGTGCAGCCAGCTCGCCGGTTAACAACGTGTTGAGGTAATCGATTACGTCCGGGTGCCCTAGCATCGCCCCACATCTCCCTGCTTGAAAGGCTGTAGTTTGAACCAAGCTGACTGAGAGGTCACGGCTCAATCGCAATAAAAACGCTAATTTGCACAGAAAACACGCCTAAATAACGCAAAAACCGCCCATTTGCGGGCGGTTCTGCTTCTCACTTAGACTTACTTCACCGTTACACCCAAGGCTTTGGCAACGCCTTGACCGTAGGCCGGGTCTGCTTTGAGGAAGTGTTGCAACTGACGCTGAACAACGTCGTCGGTCACCCCTTCCATCGCACCGGCGATGTTGTTGATGAGCAGGGCTTTCTGGTCATCATTCATCAAGCGGAAAAGAGCACCTGCGTAGCTGTAGTAGTCGGTGTCTTCACGGTGGTCGTAGCGGTCTGCTGCGCCACTGAGCGCCAATGGCGGTTCAGCATACTGCGGGGCTTGCTTGGGCGCGTCAGCATAGCTGTTGGGTTCGTAGTTAGGCGCAGCCCCCCCGTTGTTGCCATAGGCCATGGAGCCGTCGCGCTGATAGTTGTGCGCAGGCACACGCGGGGCGTTGATGGGCAGGTGCTGGTGGTTGGTGCCTACACGGTAACGGTGAGCATCCGCGTAAGCGAATACACGGCCTTGCAGCATGCGATCAGGGGACAGACCGACACCCGGGATCATGTTGCTTGGGCCGAACGCAGCCTGTTCAACTTCTGCAAAGTAGTTGAGCGGGTTGCGGTTGAGCTCAAGTTCGCCGATCTCGATCAACGGGAACTCTTTTTGCGACCAGGTTTTAGTCACATCAAA
The DNA here is from genome assembly GCF_009600325.1 of Pseudomonas sp. FSL R10-2189. Classification (NCBI taxonomy): domain Bacteria; kingdom Pseudomonadati; phylum Pseudomonadota; class Gammaproteobacteria; order Pseudomonadales; family Pseudomonadaceae; genus Pseudomonas; species Pseudomonas sp. FSL R10-2189. Next base: position 34,424 of record NZ_WIVZ01000005.1, on the reverse strand, counting down.
CGGGTTATCGCGATGCGTTGCCGCTTGGGCCTCGGTCATGATCTGGATGCACACACGCCATTTCGGATAGTCACCGCGCTCGATGGCTTCGAACAGATCACGCTGGGCGTAGTCCGGGTCAGTCCCCGCCAGACGTGCAGCTTCTTCTGGCGGCAAGTTCTTGATGCCTTGCTTGGTTTTGTAATGCCACTTGACCCAATGACGTTCACCAGCCGCATTGATCAGGCTGTAGGTGTGACTGCCAAAACCGTGCATGTGGCGATAGCCATCAGGAATGCCACGGTCCGAGAACAGGATGGTGACCTGGTGCAGCGATTCTGGTGAATGCGACCAGAAGTCCCACTTCATCTGCGCACTTTTAAGGTTGCTTTGCGGCAAGCGTTTTTGGGTGTGGATAAAGTCAGGGAATTTCAGCGGATCACGAATAAAGAAAACTGGGGTGTTGTTACCCACGATGTCCCAGTTGCCTTCTTCGGTGTAGAACTTGAGGGCAAAACCACGCGGGTCGCGCTCGGTGTCCGCAGAGCCACGCTCACCGCCCACGGTTGAGAAGCGCAAGAAGGTCGGGGTTTGCTTGCCAACGGTGTCAAACAGCTTGGCGCTGCTGTATTGGCTGATGTCACGGGTCAGTGTGAACGTGCCATGGGCAGCCGAACCTTTGGCGTGCACACGACGCTCTGGAATATTTTCGCGGTTGAAGTGCGCGAGCTTTTCGATCAGGTGAAAGTCATCGAGCAACAACGGGCCTCGAGGCCCAGCCGAACGAGAGTTCTGGTTGTCAGCAACAGGGGCGCCGCTGGCGGTCGTCAGGGTTTTGGTCTGGCTCATGCTAATCCTTCCTCAGTCAGTCTTGATGCTGCCGGCTAATCGGCTGAGGAAGAGTATTGACCACGATACCTGTGTGGGCAAATGCATTAAATTGTCGAACTCAATAGCTTTTTATTATCGAACGGACACAAAAAACCGGGCACTAGGCCCGGTTTTTTGTAGAGACTGACGTCTTACTCAGCGGATACAGCTTCACCGCCAACTGGACGATCAACCAACTCGACGTACGCCATAGGCGCGTTGTCGCCAGCGCGGAAACCGCACTTGAGGATGCGCAGGTAGCCACCCTCACGAGTTGCATAACGCTTGCCCAGATCGTTGAACAGCTTACCAACGATAGCTTTCGAACGAGTGCGGTCGAAAGCCAGACGGCGGTTAGCAACAGAATCGTTCTTGGCCAGAGTGATCAGCGGCTCAGCAACGCGACGCAGTTCTTTGGCTTTCGGCAGAGTCGTTTTGATCAGCTCGTGCTCGAACAGCGACACTGCCATGTTTTGAAACATAGCCTTGCGGTGCGAGCTAGTGCGGCTCAGGTGACGACCACTTTTACGATGACGCATGGTTCATTCCTTACCAAACACAACGTTCGGTGATTACGACGATCAGGCAGTCGCCTTGTCGTCCTTCTTAAGACTTGCAGGCGGCCAGTTGTCGAGGCGCATGCCGAGGGACAGACCACGGGAGGCCAGAACGTCCTTGATTTCAGTCAAGGATTTCTTGCCCAGGTTCGGAGTCTTCAACAGTTCTACTTCGGTGCGCTGAATCAGGTCACCAATGTAGTAAATGTTCTCCGCCTTAAGGCAGTTGGCCGAACGCACGGTCAGTTCCAGATCGTCAACCGGACGAAGCAGGATCGGATCGATCTCGTCTTCCTGTTCGATAACCACTGGCTCGCTGTCACCTTTGAGGTCGACGAATGCAGCCAACTGCTGTTGCAGGATGGTTGCAGCACGACGGATAGCCTCTTCAGGATCCAGTGTACCGTTGGTCTCCAGATCAATTACCAACTTGTCCAGGTTAGTACGCTGCTCGACACGGGCGTTTTCCACCACGTATGCGATACGGCGAACCGGGCTGAACGAAGAGTCGAGCTGCAAGCGACCGATGCTGCGGCTTTCGTCTTCATCGCTCTGACGCGAGTCGGCTGGTTCATAACCACGACCACGAGCTACGGTGAGCTTCATGTTCAAGGCGCCGTTAGACGCCAGGTTGGCGATTACGTGATCGGGATTAACGATCTCGACATCATGATCCAGCTGAATATCGGCAGCGGTAACCACCCCCGAACCCTTCTTCGACAAGGTCAGCGTAACTTCGTCACGGCCGTGCAGCTTGATAGCCAGACCTTTAAGGTTCAACAGGATTTCAATTACGTCTTCCTGTACACCTTCGATGGCGCTGTACTCGTGGAGCACACCATCAATCTCGGCCTCGACTACTGCACAGCCTGGCATTGAGGACAACAGGATGCGGCGCAGCGCGTTGCCCAGGGTGTGGCCAAAACCACGCTCGAGAGGCTCGAGAGTGATTTTAGCGCGGGTTGGACTGACAACCTGCACATCAATGTGGCGGGGTGTCAGGAACTCATTTACCGAAATCTGCATGGATGCACCTATTTTCTAGCCCTTACTTGGAGTAGAGCTCGACAATCAGGCTTTCGTTGATGTCGGCGGACAGATCACTGCGAGCTGGAACGTTCTTGAAAACGCCCGACTTCTTCTCAGTGTCTACTTCTACCCATTCTACGCGGCCACGTTGGGCACACAGATCGAGAGCTTGGACAATGCGAAGCTGGTTCTTTGCTTTCTCGCGGATAGCGACCACGTCACCAGCACGAACCTGGTAGGACGGAACGTTAACGGTTTGACCGTTTACGCTGATCGACTTGTGCGATACCAACTGACGGGATTCGGCACGAGTAGAACCGAAGCCCATACGGTATACGACGTTATCCAGACGGCATTCGAGCAGTTGCAACAGGTTTTCGCCAGTTGCGCCTTTCTTGCCAGCAGCTTGTTTGTAGTAGCCGCTGAATTGACGCTCGAGAACGCCGTAGATACGACGGACCTTCTGCTTTTCACGCAGTTGGGTGCCGTAGTCGGATTGGCGACCGCGGCGTTGGCCGTGGATGCCTGGAGCAGCTTCAATATTGCACTTCGATTCGATAGCGCGCACACCACTCTTCAGGAAGAGATCAGTGCCTTCACGACGTGCCAGTTTGCATTTTGGACCAATGTAACGAGCCATTCTTTACAGTCTCCTGGATTACACGCGGCGCTTCTTCGGCGGACGGCACCCGTTGTGCGGGATTGGCGTCACGTCGGTGATGCTGGCGATCTTATAGCCACAGCCGTTCAAAGCACGGACAGCGGACTCACGACCTGGACCTGGGCCCTTAACGTTAACGTCAAGGTTTTTCAGGCCATATTCCAGCGCAGCTTGACCAGCACGTTCAGCAGCTACTTGAGCAGCGAACGGGGTGGACTTGCGAGAACCGCGGAAACCCGAACCACCGGAGGTAGCCCAAGAAAGCGCGTTACCCTGACGGTCGGTGATGGTCACGATTGTGTTGTTGAAAGACGCGTGGATGTGGGCGATGCCATCAACCACTGTCTTTTTTACTTTTTTACGAGGACGAGCAGCAGGTTTTGCCATGACTAAATTCCTGTCGATTCGCTGGTGCGATTACTTGCGGATCGGCTTACGCGGACCTTTGCGAGTACGCGCGTTGGTCTTGGTACGCTGACCGCGCACTGGAAGACCACGACGATGGCGCAGACCGCGGTAGCAGCCCAAGTCCATCAAGCGTTTGATTTTCATGTTGACTTCACGACGCAGGTCACCTTCAGTGGTGAACTTTGCCACTTCGCCACGCAGCAACTCAATCTGCTCGTCGCTCAGATCCTTGATCTTAGCGGCTGGGTTTACACCAGCATCCACACAGATTTTCTGTGCAGTAGTGCGACCAACACCATAGATGTAGGTCAGCGAGATAACAGTGTGCTTGTTATCTGGAATGTTAACGCCTGCAATACGGGCCATTCAGTGGGACTCCAATTGACAGCTACCTACGCCCCGGAAGCCAAGAAATAGGGCGCGAGATAATATCGCTGTAATAACAAATAATCAACCCAGCAGCGCACTAGCTGCTGGGCTTCAAACAGATCACACTCAGCCTTGGCGCTGTTTGTGACGTGGTTCCGCGCTGCAAATTACCCGAACAACACCTTCGCGGCGAATAATCTTGCAGTTACGGCACAGCTTTTTCACCGATGCACGAACTTTCATCACCAACTCCTCTAACCTTATGGGAACTTCAGCGCAGCATGCCGCTGCCGTAGCCCTTCAGGTTGGCTTTCTTCATCAGGGATTCGTACTGGTGCGAAACGAGGTGCGATTGTACTTGCGACATAAAGTCCATAACAACCACGACCACGATCAGCAACGAGGTCCCGCCAAGGTAGAACGGAACGTTTGCCGCAACCACCAAGAACTGGGGCAGCAGACATACGGCCGTCATATAAAGAGCACCGAACAGAGTCAAACGAGTCAAAACGCCATCAATATAGCGTGCCGACTGCTCACCTGGACGGATACCCGGAATAAAGGCACCGGACTTCTTCAGGTTTTCCGCTACGTCTTTCGGATTGAACATCAACGCCGTATAGAAGAAGCAGAAGAAAATAATCCCTGCACTAAACAGCAGAATATTCAACGGCTGACCAGGAGCGATCGACTGCGAGATGTCCTGCAACCAGCCCATACCTTCAGACTGACCGAACCAGGCACCCAGCGAAGCCGGGAACAGCAAAATGCTGCTCGCAAAAATAGCCGGAATAACACCGGCCATATTCACTTTCAGCGGTAGGTGGCTAGTCTGCGCAGCAAACACCTTGCGGCCTTGCTGACGCTTGGCGTAGTGAACAGCAATACGACGCTGACCACGCTCAATGAACACCACGAAACCGATAATCGCTACTGCCAGCAAACCGATAGCAACCAAGGCGAAGATATTGATATCGCCCTGACGCGCAGACTCAAAAGACTGCCCAATTGCTCTCGGAAGACCGGCGACGATACCCGAAAAAATCAACATCGAGATACCGTTGCCAACACCACGCTCAGTAATCTGCTCACCCAGCCACATCATGAACATTGCACCCGCCACAAATGTGGTTACTGCAACGAAATGGAAGCCTAGATCACCAGTGAACGCTACGCCCTGCCCCGCCAGACCAATGGACATGCCAATGGCCTGGACGAGAGCAAGAGCGACAGTGAGGTAGCGGGTGTACTGGCTTATCTTGCGACGACCAGCTTCACCTTCCTTCTTCAACTGCTCCAGTTGCGGGCTGACAGCGGACATAAGCTGCATGATGATCGATGCCGAAATGTACGGCATGATCCCCAGCGCAAAAATACTCATCCGCTCCAGCGCACCGCCGGAAAACATGTTGAACAAGCTAAGTATGGTCCCCTCATTCTGTCGAAACAGGTCCGCCAGCCGGTCGGGGTTAATGCCTGGAACTGGAATGTGTGCGCCTATCCGGTAGACGATAATCGCCAGGAATAGAAAACGCAGACGAGCCCAGAGCTCGGATAACCCGCCTTTGCTGAGCGCTGAGAGAGCACCTTGCTTAGCCATTTATTCCTCGAACTTGCCGCCAGCTGCTTCGATAGCCGAACGCGCACCTTTGGTGGCGCCGATTCCCTTGCCGATTGTGACAGCGCGAGTAACTTCACCGGACAGCATGATTTTCACACGCAGTACGTTGACGTTGATCACGTTGGCATCTTTCAGGGTCTGCAGAGTAACGATGTCGCCTTCCACTTTAGCCAGCTCGGACAGACGCACTTCTGCGCGATCCATAGCTTTCAGGGAAACGAAACCGAACTTAGGCAGACGACGATGCAGCGGCTGTTGACCGCCTTCAAAGCCTGGAGCAATTGTGCCACCGGAGCGGGAAGTTTGACCTTTGTGACCACGGCCACCAGTCTTACCCAAACCACTACCGATACCACGGCCCGGACGATGCTTTTCGCGACGGGAACCCGGCGCTGGACTCAGATCATTGAGTTTCATCGATTAACCCTCGACACGCAGCATGTAGTAAGCCTTGTTGATCATCCCGCGATTCTCGGGAGTATCCTGGACTTCTACAGTGTGACCGATGCGACGCAGACCCAAACCCTTAACGCACAGTTTGTGGTTAGGGATACGGCCGGTCATGCTTTTGATCAGCGTTACTTTTACGGTAGCCATGATCAGAAGATCTCCTTGACGCTTTTGCCACGCTTAGCAGCGATGGACTCAGGAGATTGCATAGCTTTCAAACCTTTGAAAGTGGCGTGAACCACGTTTACTGGGTTAGTCGAGCCGTAGCACTTAGCCAGAACGTTCTGAACGCCAGCAACTTCGAGGACAGCACGCATAGCGCCGCCAGCGATGATACCGGTACCTTCAGAAGCAGGCTGCATGTACACCTTCGAAGCGCCGTGAGCGGACTTCATTGCGTACTGCAGAGTTGTGCCGTTCAGGTCAACTTGAATCATGTTGCGGCGAGCAGCTTCCATTGCCTTCTGGATCGCAGCAGGCACTTCACGTGACTTGCCACGGCCGAAGCCAACGCGCCCTTTACCATCACCAACCACGGTCAACGCGGTGAAAGTGAAGATACGGCCGCCTTTAACGGTTTTGGCTACGCGGTTAACTTGAACCAGCTTCTCAATGTAGCCTTCGTCGCGCTTTTGGTCGTTATTTGACATAACTTAGAACTCCAGCCCAGCTTCACGAGCAGCCTCAGCCAGCGCTTTCACGCGGCCGTGGTACTTGAAGCCAGAGCGGTCGAAAGCCACCTGCGAGACGCCAGCGGCTTTTGCACGCGTAGCGACCAGCTGGCCAACCTTTGTGGCCGCGTCGATGTTGCCAGTGGCAGCATCACGCAGTTCTTTGTCCAAAGTCGAGGCGCTTGCCAGGACTTTGCTGCCGTCGGCCGAGATGACCTGGGCATAGATGTGCTGCGAAGAGCGGAACACGCAGAGACGCACGACTTCTAATTCGTGCATTTTCAGACGTGCTTTGCGAGCGCGACGCAGTCGAGTAACTTTTTTGTCGGTCATTTGCTAGGCCCTACTTCTTCTTGGCTTCTTTACGGCGGACGACTTCGTCCGCGTAACGCACACCTTTACCTTTGTAAGGCTCTGGTGGACGGAAGTCGCGGATCTCAGCGGCCACTTGACCTACCAGCTGCTTGTCGATGCCCTTGATCAGGATATCGGTCTGGCTAGGAGTCTCAGCGGTGATGCCTTCCGGCAGTTCGTAATCCACTGGGTGCGAGAAGCCAAGAGCCAGGTTCAGCACTGTGCCTTTTGCTTGCGCTTTGTAACCAACACCGACCAGCTGGAGCTTACGCTCGAAGCCTTGGCTTACGCCTTGGACCATGTTGTTTACCAACGCACGAGTGGTACCAGCCATTGCGCGAGTTTGTTGATCGCCATTGCGAGCAGCGAAACGCAGCTCACCAGCTTCTTCAACGATTTCAACCGACGAATGGATGTTCAGTTCTAGAGTGCCTTTAGCACCCTTCACCGAAAGCTGTTGGCCGGCGAATTTAACTTCGACACCAGCTGGCAGCTTAACGGGGTTCTTAGCGACGCGTGACATGCTTATCCCCCCTTAGAACACTGTGCAAAGAACTTCGCCGCCGACACCGGCAGCGCGCGCAGCACGATCCGTCATCACACCTTTGTTGGTGGAGACGATGGACACACCGAGACCGCCACGAACTTTTGGCAGATCATCGGAGGACTTGTACTGACGCAGACCTGGACGGCTAACGCGCTTTACTTCTTCGATAACCGGACGGCCTTCGAAGTACTTCAGCTCGATAGACAGCAGTGGTTTGATTTCGCTGCTGATCTGAAAATCCGCGATGTAACCTTCGTCCTTCAGAACTTTGGCTACAGCTACCTTCAACGTGGAAGACGGCATGCTTACGACAGACTTTTCAGCCATCTGGGCATTACGGATTCGAGTTAGCATGTCCGCTAACGGGTCCTGCATACTCATGGGCTAGACGCTCCTGATACAAAAAGAATTAGCCTTGCGGCTACAACTGTCACCGAGTGACTCTGTGCTCAAAAAGCACAGGCTCTGGCGAGCCGGTCATTCTAGACACACGCCAGAAATGAATCAAGCCCCAATAGGGGCTTGATTCAAGTACAAGGTCACCGGCTGTCAGGATCTTGCGACCCCGACAGCGATAACTTTGTCGGTACGCCTTACCAGCTAGCTTTAACCAGACCTGGTACGTCACCGCGCATTGCTGCTTCACGCAATTTGTTACGGCCCAGGCCGAACTTGCGGTAAACACCGTGCGGACGACCAGTCAGGCGGCAGCGGTTACGCATGCGCGAAGCGCTTGCGTCACGTGGCTGCTTCTGCAGAGCGATTTGAGCTTCCCAACGTGCTTCTGGACTTGCGTTCAGATCAACGATGATAGCTTTCAGCTCAGCACGCTTCTTGGCGAACTTGGCAACCGTGAGCTGACGTTTCAGCTCGCGGTTTTTCATGCTCATCTTGGCCATGGTCCTACTCCAATCAGTTGCGGAACGGGAATTTGAAAGCACGCAGCAATGCGCGACCTTCGTCATCCGTCCGAGCAGTGGTGGTCAGGGTGATGTCCAGACCGCGAAGAGCATCGATTTTGTCGTAGTCAATTTCCGGGAAAATGATCTGCTCTTTAACGCCCATGCTGTAGTTGCCACGACCATCGAAGGACTTGGCATTCAGGCCGCGGAAGTCGCGAACCCGAGGCAGGGAGATCGACAGCAAACGATCCAGGAATTCGTACATACGCTCACGGCGCAGAGTTACTTTGACGCCGATCGGCCAACCTTCACGGACTTTAAAGCCAGCGATGGATTTGCGAGCGTAGGTCACAACAACTTTTTGACCGGTGATTTTTTCCAAATCAGCTACTGCGTGCTCGATGACTTTTTTGTCGCCGATCGCTTCGCCCAAGCCCATGTTCAGGGTGATTTTGGTAACGCGCGGAACTTCCATCACGTTCGAAAGCTTAAGTTCTTCCTTAAGTTTCGGAGCGATTTCCTTCCGGTAAATCTCTTTTAGTCGTGCCATGGTCTCATCTACCTAGCAGTGTTCAAGCATCAACCGCTTTTTGGGTCGACTTGAAGACACGAATTTTTTTGCCTTCTTCTACTTTGAAACCAACGCGGTCAGCCTTGTTGGTTTCGCCGTTGAAAATGGCCACGTTAGAAGCGTCCAGTGGAGCTTCTTTCTCGACGATACCGCCTTGCACGCCCGACATCGGGTTAGGCTTGGTATGACGCTTAACCAGGTTCAGACCACCAACAACCAGACGGTTGTTAGCGAGAACCTTAAGCACCTTACCGCGCTTACCTTTGTCTTTGCCGGCGATCACGATGATCTCGTCGTCACGACGAATCTTTTGCATGTCGGATCTCCTTACAGCACTTCTGGGGCGAGCGAGACGATCTTCATGAACTTCTCGTTGCGAAGTTCACGGGTCACTGGCCCAAAGATACGGGTGCCGATCGGCTCTTGCTTGTTGTTCAGAAGAACAGCAGCGTTGCCATCAAAGCGGATAATGGAGCCATCAGCACGACGTACGCCGTGACGAGTGCGGACTACTACAGCAGTCATCACTTGGCCTTTTTTCACTTTACCGCGAGGAATTGCTTCCTTCACGGTAACTTTGATGATGTCACCGATACCAGCGTAACGACGATGGGAGCCACCCAGCACCTTGATGCACATAACACGGCGTGCGCCGCTGTTATCGGCCACATCGAGCATGGATTGAGTCTGAATCATATAATTTCTCCGACCCCTAGTCCTTAGACTTCCACAGCGCGTTCGAGAACATCAACCAGAGCCCAAGACTTAGTCTTGGCCAGCGGACGAGTTTCACGAATAGTGACTTTGTCGCCGATGTGGCACTGATTGGTTTCGTCGTGCGCGTGCAGCTTAGTCGAACGCTTAACGTATTTACCGTAGATCGGGTGCTTAACGCGACGTTCGATCAGAACGGTGATGGTCTTGTCCATCTTGTCGCTGACAACACGGCCAGTCAGCGTACGGACAGTTTTTTCGGCTTCAGCCATGATTACTTACCTGCCTGCTGTTTGAGCACAGTCTTCACGCGAGCGATGTCACGCTTAACTTGCGAGAGCAGATGCGACTGCCCCAACTGGCCAGTTGCTTTCTGCATGCGCAGATTGAACTGGTCGCGCAGCAAGCCGAGCAGTTGCTCGTTCAGCTGCTGTGCGGATTTTTCACGAAGTTCATTCGCTTTCATCACATCACCGTCCGTTTAACAAAGGAGGTGGCGAGCGGCAGCTTTGCAGCAGCCAGGGCGAAAGCCTCACGCGCCAGCTCTTCAGAAACACCCTCGATTTCATACAGGACTTTGCCTGGCTGAATCTGGGCAACCCAGTATTCCACGTTACCCTTACCTTTACCCATCCGAACTTCGAGAGGCTTTTTGGAAATAGGCTTGTCCGGGAATACACGGATCCAGATCTTGCCGCCACGCTTAACGTGACGGGTCAGTGCACGACGCGCTGATTCGATCTGACGAGCGGTGAGACGACCACGAGCAACAGACTTCAGCGCATACTCGCCGAAGCTGACTTTGCTACCGCGCAGTGCCAAGCCACGGTTGTGGCCAGTCATTTGCTTGCGGAACTTCGTACGCTTAGGTTGTAACATTTTGCGTACCCCTTACTTAGCAGCTTTTTTACGAGGCGCTGGTGCTTGTGGCTTCAGCTCTTCTTGGCGACCACCGATTACTTCGCCTTTGAAGATCCAAACCTTTACACCGATCACACCGTAAGTGGTGTGAGCTTCGTAGTTGGCATAGTCGATGTCGGCACGCAGGGTGTGCAATGGCACACGACCTTCGCGATACCATTCAGTACGTGCGATTTCAGCACCGCCGAGACGACCGCTCACTTGGATTTTGATGCCTTTGGCACCAATGCGCATAGCGTTCTGTACAGCGCGTTTCATCGCGCGACGGAACATTACACGACGCTCCAGCTGCTGAGCTACGCTCTGCGCAACCAGCATACCGTCGAGCTCCGGCTTGCGGATCTCTTCGATATTGATGTGCACAGGCACACCCATTTGCTTGGTCAGGTCCTGACGCAGCTTCTCAACATCTTCACCTTTCTTCCCGATAACGATACCTGGACGAGCGGTGTGGATGGTGATGCGTGCAGTTTGGGCCGGACGATGAATATCGATACGGCTTACGGACGCGCTTTTTAGTTTGTCTTGGAGGTATTCACGCACCTTCAGATCAGCGAACAAGTAGTCCGCATAAGTCCGGCCGTCTGCGTACCAGACGGAGGTGTGCTCCTTGACGATTCCCAGGCGAATGCCAATGGGATGTACTTTCTGACCCATCTCTTCGACTCCGTTACTTGTCAGCAACCTTGACAGTGATATGGCAAGACCGCTTGACGATGCGATCAGCGCGGCCTTTGGCACGCGGCATGATGCGCTTCAGCGAACGCCCTTCGTTGACGAAAACGGTGGCGACTTTCAGGTCGTCAACGTCAGCGCCTTCGTTATGCTCGGCGTTGGCTACGGCCGACTCCAGCACTTTTTTGATGATCTCGGCGGCTTTCTTGTTGCTGAAAGCCAACAGGTTGAGCGCTTCGCCCACCTTCTTCCCGCGGATCTGGTCGGCGACCAAGCGGGCTTTCTGGGCGGAGATTCGAGCGCCCGACAACTTAGCGGCTACTTCCATCGTTCCTTACCCCTTAACGCTTGGCTTTCTTGTCAGCCACGTGCCCACGATAAGTGCGGGTACCGGCAAACTCGCCCAGTTTATGGCCAACCATGTCTTCGTTCACGAGAACTGGAACATGCAGACGACCGTTATGCACAGCGATGGTCAGACCGACCATTTGTGGCAGGATCATCGAACGACGCGACCAGGTTTTCACCGGTTTGCGATCGTTCTTTTCCGCCGCCACTTCGATCTTCTTCAGTAGGTGAAGATCAATAAAAGGACCTTTTTTCAGAGAACGTGGCACTGTCGTATCCCTCTATTTACTTGCGACGACGGACGATCATTTTGTCGGTACGCTTATTACCACGAGTCTTCGCGCCCTTAGTCGGGAAGCCCCATGGCGATACCGGATGACGACCACCAGAGGTACGACCTTCACCACCACCATGTGGGTGGTCAACCGGGTTCATGGCAACACCACGAACGGTTGGGCGAACGCCACGCCAGCGTTTGGCACCAGCTTTACCCAGCGAACGCAGGCTGTGCTCGGAGTTCGAGACTTCGCCCAGCGTTGCACGGCATTCAGCCAATACTTTACGCATTTCACCAGAACGCAGACGCAGGGTCACGTAGACACCTTCGCGAGCTACCAGCTGAGCCGAAGCACCAGCGGAACGAGCGATTTGCGCGCCTTTACCTGGCTTCAATTCGATGCCGTGTACGGTGCTACCTACTGGAATGCTGCGCAGTTGCAGCGAGTTACCTGGCTTGATCGGAGCCAAAGCACCCGAGATCAGCTGGTCACCAGCGCTCACGCCTTTAGGGGCGATGATGTAACGGCGTTCGCCGTCTGCGTACAGCATAAGAGCAATGTGAGCAGTACGGTTTGGATCGTATTCGATACGCTCAACAGTGGCTGGAATGCCATCTTTGTCGTTGCGACGGAAGTCGACCATACGGTAATGCTGCTTATGACCACCACCGATGTGACGCGTGGTAATGCGGCCATTGTTGTTACGACCACCAGACTTCGATTTTTTCTCGAGCAGCGGTGCGTGAGGAGCGCCTTTGTGCAGCTCCTTGTTGACCACCTTGACCACATGACGGCGGCCAGGGGAAGTCGGTTTGCATTTAACGATTGCCATGATGCACCCCTTCCTTACTCAGCACTGCTGCTGAAATCGAGATCTTGGCCTGGCTGAAGGGAAATTACTGCCTTCTTCCAGTCATTACGCTTGCCCACGCCGCGAGCGGTGCGCTTGCTCTTACCCAGAACGTTCAGGGTAGTAACACGCTCAACTTTCACGCTGAACAGGCTTTCGACGGCCTTCTTGATTTCCAGCTTGGTTGCGTCTGTAGCAACCTTGAAAACGAACTGGCCTTTCTTGTCTGCCAGAACCGTAGCCTTCTCGGAAACGTGCGGGCCAAGCAGAACTTTAAATACGCGTTCCTGGTTCATCCCAGCAGCTCCTCGAATTTCTTCACGGCCGACACGGTGATCAACACCTTGTCGTATGCGATCAGACTAACTGGATCGGAACCTTGCACGTCACGTACATCAACGTGTGGCAGGTTGCGAGCAGCCAGGTACAGGTTCTGATCAACAACTTCGGACACGATCAGGACGTCAGTCAGACCCATGCCATTCAGTTTGTTCAGCAGATCTTTGGTTTTTGGCGCTTCAACAGCGAAGTCCTGAACCACGACCAGACGATCAGTACGCACGAGTTCAGCAAGGATGGAGCGCAGTGCTGCGCGATACATCTTCTTGTTGAGCTTCTGAGAGTGATCCTGTGGACGAGCTGCGAAAGTGGTACCGCCGCCACGCCAGATTGGGCTACGGATAGTACCAGCACGAGCACGGCCAGTACCTTTCTGACGCCAAGGGCGCTTACCGCCACCACGAACATCAGAACGGGTCTTTTGCTGCTTGCTACCTTGACGGCCGCCAGCCATGTAGGCCACGACTGCTTGGTGAACCAGCGTCTCGTTGAATTCGCCGCCGAAAGTCAGTTCGGAAACTTCGATCGCCTGAGCGTCATTTACGTTTAATTGCATGTCAGCTTCCCCTTAACCGCGAGCCTTGGCCGCTGGACGTACAACCAGGTTGCCGCCAGTAGCGCCAGGAACAGCACCCTTGACCAACAACAGATTGCGTTCAGCGTCGACGCGCACTACTTCGAGGGACTGCACGGTCACGCGCTCAGCGCCCATATGACCGGACATTTTTTTGCCCTTGAATACACGACCAGGAGTCTGGCACTGGCCAATAGAGCCCGGGACGCGGTGGGAAACGGAGTTACCGTGAGTGTTATCTTGGCCACGGAAATTCCAACGCTTGATCGTACCCTGGAAGCCTTTACCTTTGGACTGCCCGGTTACATCAACCAGTTGACCAGCAGCGAAGATTTCAGCGTTGATCAGATCGCCAGCTTGGTACTCGCCTTCTTCAAGACGGAATTCCAGCACGGTACGACCAGCAGCAACGTTTGCCTTGGCGAAGTGACCCGCCTGAGCAGCGGTTACACGCGAAGCGCGACGCTCGCCGACAGTGACTTGCACTGCACGATAGCCATCGGTTTCTTCAGTTTTGAACTGGGTGACGCGATTCGGCTCGATCTCAATGACCGTGACCGGAATGGAGACACCTTCTTCGGTGAAAATACGGGTCATACCGCATTTACGACCGACTACACCAATAGTCATGTTGTAAACCTCATGAGTGTACGGGGCTTTCACCCGCTATGGCCGCCCATTTCAGAGCGTTACACGACTAAGACCCAAGTCTTAGCCGAGGCTGATCTGCACTTCCACACCGGCCGCAAGATCAAGCTTCATAAGTGCATCAACGGTTTTATCCGTTGGCTGAACGATGTCCAGAACGCGCTTATGAGTACGGATCTCGTACTGGTCACGCGCGTCTTTGTTGACGTGCGGGGAGACCAGAACGGTGAACCGCTCTTTACGGGTAGGCAGTGGAATTGGACCACGCACTTGAGCACCAGTACGTTTCGCGGTTTCCACGATTTCCTGGGTTGATTGGTCGATCAGGCGATGGTCAAAAGCCTTCAACCTGATACGGATTTGCTGATTTTGCATTGGATTTCAGACTCCAGATTGCTGTTCCCACCGAGCGCAATACGCCCGTTTAAAGGAGGCGCAATTCTATAGACGACCCCACTAGGTGTCAACTCAATAAAAAAAGCCCCCGCTGAGCGGGGGCTTTTTCATGCAATCATCGATTACTCGATGATTTTGGCTACGACGCCAGCGCCGACGGTACGACCGCCTTCACGGATAGCGAAACGCAGACCATCTTCCATTGCGATGGTTTTGATCAGGGTAACAGTCATTTGAATGTTGTCACCTGGCATTACCATTTCAACGCCTTCTGGCAGCTCGCAGTTACCAGTCACGTCAGTAGTACGGAAGTAGAACTGTGGACGGTAGCCTTTGAAGAACGGAGTATGACGGCCGCCTTCTTCTTTGCTCAGAACGTATACTTCTGCGGTGAACTTGGTGTGAGGCTTAACAGTGCCTGGCTTAACCAGAACCTGACCACGCTCAACGTCGTCACGCTTGGTACCACGCAGCAGAACGCCGCAGTTCTCGCCAGCACGACCTTCGTCGAGCAGTTTGCGGAACATTTCAACGCCGGTGCAAGTGGTAACAGTTGTGTCACGCAGACCAACGATTTCCAGTGGATCTTGAACGCGAACGATACCGCGCTCGATACGGCCAGTCACAACAGTACCGCGACCAGAGATCGAGAATACGTCTTCGATTGGCATCAGGAACGGCTTGTCGGTCAGACGAACTGGTTCTGGGATGTAGGTATCCAGAGTTTCAACCAGTTTACGAACGGCAGTGGTGCCCATTTCGTTGTCGTCCAGGCCTTCCAGAGCCATACGAGCAGAACCGATGATGATCGGAGTGTCGTCGCCTGGGAAGTCGTAAGTGCTCAGCAGATCGCGCACTTCCATCTCAACCAGTTCCAGCAGCTCAGCGTCGTCTACCAGGTCAGCCTTGTTCAGGAAAACCACGATGTACGGAACGCCTACCTGACGGGACAGCAGGATGTGCTCACGAGTTTGTGGCATCGGACCATCAGCGGCCGAACAAACCAGGATCGCGCCGTCCATTTGGGCAGCACCAGTGATCATGTTCTTCACGTAGTCAGCGTGACCTGGGCAGTCAACGTGAGCGTAGTGACGAATAGTCGAGTTGTACTCAACGTGAGCAGTGTTGATGGTGATACCACGAGCTTTTTCTTCTGGCGCGCTGTCGATCTTGTCGAAGTCAACACGAGCAGAACCGAAAACTTCGGAGCAAACACGAGTCAGAGCTGCGGTCAGCGTGGTTTTACCATGGTCAACGTGACCGATAGTGCCAACGTTGACGTGCGGTAGGGAACGATCAAATTTTTCTTTAGCCACGACAATTAACTCCTTGCCTAAAGGACTGAACTAAATCAGCCTTGTTTTTTAGTAACAGCATCGACGATGTGCGACGGCGCTGTATCGTATTTTTTGAATTCCATAGAGTAGCTTGCGCGACCCTGAGACATGGAACGAACGTCGGTCGCATAACCGAACATCTCGCCCAACGGAACTTCAGCACGAATAACTTTGCCGGAGACCGTATCTTCCATACCCTGGATCATGCCGCGACGACGGTTCAAGTCGCCCATCACGTCACCCATATAGTCTTCAGGTGTAACAACCTCTACCGCCATGATCGGCTCAAGCAACTCACCACCGCCCTTCTGGGCCAGTTGCTTGGTAGCCATGGAAGCAGCCACCTTAAACGCCATCTCGTTGGAGTCGACGTCGTGGTAAGAACCATCAAACACGGTAGCCTTCAGGCCGATCAGCGGATAGCCGGCAACAACACCGTTCTTCATCTGCTCTTCGATACCCTTCTGGATAGCCGGGATGTATTCCTTAGGAACCACACCACCTACCACTTCGTTCACGAACTGCAGACCTTCCTGACCTTCGTCAGCAGGTGCAAAACGGATCCAGCAGTGACCAAACTGACCACGACCGCCGGACTGACGAACGAACTTGCCTTCGATTTCACAGTTCTTCGTGATGCGCTCACGATAAGAAACCTGAGGCTTACCGATGTTGGCTTCAACGTTGAACTCACGCTTCATCCGGTCAACCAGGATGTCGAGGTGCAATTCGCCCATGCCGGAGATGATCGTCTGACCAGTCTCTTCATCAGTTTTAACGCGGAAAGACGGGTCTTCCTGAGCAAGTTTGCCCAGTGCGATACCCATTTTTTCCTGGTCATCCTTGGTTTTTGGCTCAACGGCAACCGAAATAACCGGCTCCGGGAAGTCCATGCGAACCAGGATGATTGGCTTGTCAGCGTTGCACAAGGTTTCACCAGTGGTGACGTCCTTCATGCCGATCAAGGCCGCGATGTCACCAGCGCGTACTTCCTTGATCTCTTCGCGGGCGTTAGCGTGCATTTGCACCATACGACCCACGCGCTCTTTCTTGCCTTTAACCGAGTTGATTACGCCGTCACCGGAGTTCAACACGCCCGAGTAAACGCGGACGAAGGTCAAAGTACCCACGAATGGGTCAGTCGCGATCTTGAACGCCAGAGCCGAGAACGGCTCGTTGTCGTCTGCATGACGCTCCAGCTCGATAGTCTCGTCATCCGGGTCAGTACCCTTGATGGCAGGAATATCTACCGGGGCCGGCAGGTAGTCGATCACGGCGTCGAGAACCAGGGGAACGCCCTTGTTCTTGAAGGAAGAACCGCAAACAGCCAAAACGATCTCGCCAGCGATAGTACGCTGACGCAGAGCCGCTTTGATTTCCGGAATGGTGAGTTCTTCACCTTCCAGGTACTTGTTCATCAGCTCTTCGCTAGCTTCAGCCGCAGCCTCAACCATGTTGCTGCGCCACTCTTCAGCCAACTCTTGCAGCTCTGCAGGAATAGCTTCACGACGAGCAGTCATACCCTTGTCAGCATCGCTCCAGTAAACCGCTTCCATGGACATCAGATCGATCTGACCCTGGAAGTTGTCTTCGGAACCGATAGCCAACTGGATAGGCACCGGAGTGTGACCCAGACGAGTTTTGATCTGACCGATCACGCGCAGGAAGTTCGCACCAGCACGGTCCATCTTGTTTACGTAAACAAGACGCGGAACGCCGTACTTGTTGGCTTGACGCCATACGGTTTCGGACTGAGGCTCAACACCCGAGGTGCCGCAGAACACAACAACCGCGCCATCGAGTACACGCAGGGAACGCTCAACTTCAATAGTGAAGTCTACGTGGCCCGGGGTATCGATTACGTTGAAGCGGTAGTTATCGTACTGCTTGTTAGAACCCTGCCAAAAGGTAGTGATCGCAGCAGAAGTAATGGTAATACCACGCTCCTGCTCCTGCACCATCCAGTCTGTGGTCGCGGCGCCATCATGCACCTCGCCCATCTTGTGACTTTTGCCAGTGTAAAAAAGTACCCGCTCAGTAGTCGTGGTTTTACCCGCGTCCACGTGTGCACAGATACCAATGTTACGGTAGCGGTTAATCGGTGTAGTACGAGCCATAAAGCCCTCGCAAAGTGAATAGCGCTGAAATTAGAAGCGGTAGTGCGAGAAAGCTTTGTTAGCTTCAGCCATACGGTGCACGTCTTCACGCTTCTTAACTGCTGCGCCCTTGCCTTCAGCAGCGTCCAGCAGTTCGCCAGCCAAGCGCAAAGCCATAGACTTTTCGCCACGCTTACGTGCGAAGTCTACCAACCAGCGCATTGCCAAAGCGTTACGACGGGAAGGACGAACTTCGACCGGAACCTGGTAAGTAGCACCGCCTACACGGCGCGACTTCACTTCGACCAGCGGAGCGATGGCGTCGAGTGCTTTCTCGAAGAGTTCCAGGGGATCGCCGTTCTTACGTTCTTTAACCTTTTCCAGCGCGCCATAAACGATACGCTCGGCAACGGCTTTTTTACCGCTTTCCATCACGTGGTTCATGAACTTGGCCAGGATTTGGCTTCCGTATTTTGGATCGTCAAGCACTTCGCGCTTGGCTGCTACGCGTCTTCTTGGCATGGATAAGCCCTCAAACGGTCTTCAGGTTAGCTCGGGACCATTACACCCTTTGGATGCACGCCCGACCTTACTCTTATCGACTCAGAAAAAAAGAAATCTGCATTTATTTACCAGCGACCGAAGACTACTTCGGCTTTTTGGTACCGTACTTCGAACGACCTTGGTTACGACCTTTAACGCCGGAAGTATCCAAAGAGCCGCGAACGGTGTGATAACGAACACCTGGCAAGTCTTTTACACGACCGCCACGGATCAGTACCACGCTGTGTTCTTGCAGGTTGTGACCTTCACCACCGATGTACGAGGAAACCTCGAAACCGTTGGTCAGGCGCACACGGCATACTTTACGCAGTGCCGAGTTAGGTTTTTTCGGCGTAGTTGTATACACACGGGTGCATACGCCACGACGTTGCGGGCAGTTTTGCAGCGCAGGTACGTCGGATTTCTCGACGATACGCTTACGCGGCTGACGTACCAGCTGGTTGATAGTTGCCATCTACTAGCTCCACTGTTGTCTTGCGACGCTATTGTCTTGCAAGAAAAGCAAAATGACGGGAACGAATCCCCGCCAAATTTAGGGGTACAAGAGTCTAAAGAGGATCCTGCCCCCAGTCAAGGCAAAGCCCCGACCCCTCCCCCATCAAAGCTCGACTAATTGTCGTGATTCGATGAACGGAAAGACCGGGGCCCACCCTTATTTATCGCAGAACTCAGTTACCGCTGGAGTTCAGCGCTTCGGTCAGTGCAGCTTCCACTTCACTGGCGCTTACGCGCAATGGTTTGTCTGCATCACGGCGACGCTTACGCTCGCTGTGGTAGGCCAAACCAGTACCTGCCGGGATCAAACGACCCACGACAACGTTTTCTTTCAGGCCGCGCAGGTAGTCGCGCTTGCCGGTTACCGCTGCTTCGGTCAGTACGCGGGTTGTCTCTTGGAAAGAGGCCGCGGAGATGAACGATTCAGTCGACAACGACGCTTTGGTGATACCCAACAGAACGCGAGTGAACTTGGAGACAAATTTGTCTTCGTTACCCAGGCGCTCGTTCTCGACCAGTACCTGCGTCAGCTCCATCTGGTCGCCCTTGATGAAGGAGGAATCGCCAGACTCGGAAATCTCAACTTTACGCAGCATCTGACGCAGGATGGTCTCGATGTGCTTGTCGTTGATCTTCACGCCTTGCAGACGGTAAACATCTTGAATCTCGTTAACGATGTACTTGGCCAGCGCACTCACACCCAGCAAACGCAGGATGTCGTGTGGATCGCTTGGACCGTCGGAGATAACTTCGCCGCGGTTCACTTGCTCGCCTTCGAAGACGTTCAGGTGACGCCACTTTGGAATCAGCTCTTCGTACGGATCGGTACCGTCGTTCGGGGTAATAACCAGACGGCGCTTGCCTTTGGTTTCTTTACCGAACGCGATGGTGCCGCTGACTTCAGCCAAAATAGAGGCTTCTTTCGGACGACGCGCTTCGAACAAGTCAGCAACGCGTGGCAGACCACCGGTGATGTCTCGAGTTTTCGAAGTTTCTTGCGGAATACGAGCGATAACGTCACCGATCGCGATTTCCGCACCATCCGCTACACCGACCAATGCGTTGGCTGGCAGGAAGTACTGGGCCGGTACGTCGGTACCTGGCAACAGCAGATCCTTACCATCAACACCTACCATCTTAACGGCCGGGCGAATTTCTTTGCCGGCAGCTGGACGGTCTTTGGCGTCAAGCACTTCAATGTTGGTCATACCGGTCAATTCGTCAGTCTGACGCTTGATCGTGATGCCTTCTTCCATGCCCACGTAGGTCACGGTACCTTTCATTTCGGTAACGATTGGGTGAGTGTGCGGATCCCACTTGGCTACGATCGAGCCAGCGTCAACCTTGTCACCTTCTTTAACCGAAATTACAGCACCGTACGGCAGCTTGTAACGCTCACGCTCACGACCGAAGTCATCAGCGATTGCCAGCTCACCCGAACGCGATACGGCTACCAGGCAACCATCCACACGCTCAACGTGCTTCAGGTTGTGAAGACGGACAGTACCGCCATTCTTCACCTGAACGCTGTCAGCAGCAGAGGTCCGGCTTGCCGCACCACCGATGTGGAACGTACGCATTGTCAGCTGTGTACCTGGCTCACCGATCGACTGAGCAGCGATTACGCCGACAGCTTCACCGATGTTCACCTGGTGACCACGAGCCAGATCGCGACCGTAGCACTTGGCGCAGATACCGAAACGGGTTTCGCAGCTGATTGGCGAACGTACGATCACTTCGTCGATGCTGTTCAGCTCGATGAACTCAACCCACTTCTCGTCAACCAGGGTGCCAGCAGGAACGATAACTTCATCAGTACCTGGCTTGAATACGTCACGGGCGATTACTCGACCCAGTACACGCTCACCCAACGGCTCTACAACGTCGCCGCCTTCAATGTGCGGAGTCATCAGCAGACCGTGTTCGGTACCGCAGTCGACTTCAGTCACTACCAGATCTTGCGCAACGTCTACCAGACGACGCGTCAAGTAACCGGAGTTAGCCGTTTTCAAGGCCGTATCCGCAAGACCCTTACGAGCACCGTGAGTGGAGATGAAGTACTGAAGTACGCTCAAACCTTCACGAAAGTTCGCAGTAATCGGCGTTTCGATGATGGAACCGTCCGGCTTGGCCATCAGACCACGCATACCGGCCAGCTGACGGATCTGCGCAGCAGAACCCCGTGCGCCGGAGTCGGCCATCATGTACATGGAGTTGAACGACTCTTGCTCAACTTCATCACCGTGACGGTCGATAACCTTCTCTTTCGAGAGGTTCGACATCATCGCCTTGGAAACTTCATCGTTAGCTTTCGACCAAAGGTCGATTACTTTGTTGTACTTCTCGCCCTGTGTTACCAGGCCCGAAGCGTACTGACTTTCGATTTCTTTCACTTCGTCGGTAGCAGCACCGATGATGCGCGCTTTTTCATCCGGGATAACGAAGTCGTTAACACCGATCGAAACGCCAGAAATAGTCGAGTAAGCGAAACCGGTATACATCAACTGGTCAGCGAAGATCACAGTCTCTTTCAAACCAACCACGCGGTAGCACTGGTTGATCAGCTTGGAGATTGCCTTTTTCTTCATTGGCAAGTTGACGACGTCGTACGACAGGCCTTTTGGAACAACCTGGAACAACAGCGCACGACCGACAGTGGTGTCGACGATGCGGGTATTGGTCACGCTGCCGCCATCACGGTCGTTGACGGTTTCGGTGATCCGCACTTTAACCTTGGCGTGCAGTGCGGCTTCGCCGGCACGGAACACACGGTCAACTTCTTGCAGATCCGCGAATACACGACCTTCGCCTTTGGCGTTGATCGCTTCACGAGTCATGTAGTACAGACCCAATACAACGTCCTGCGATGGAACGATGATTGGCTCACCGTTAGCTGGCGACAGAATGTTGTTGGTCGACATCATCAACGCACGGGCTTCCAACTGGGCTTCCAGTGTCAGCGGTACGTGTACAGCCATCTGGTCGCCGTCGAAGTCGGCGTTGTACGCAGCACAGACCAGAGGGTGCAGCTGGATAGCTTTACCTTCGATCAGTACCGGCTCAAATGCCTGAATACCCAGACGGTGAAGCGTTGGTGCACGGTTGAGGAGGACCGGGTGTTCGCGAATCACTTCAGCGAGAACATCCCAAACCTCTGGCAGCTCACGCTCAACCATTTTCTTGGCAGCTTTAATGGTGGTAGCAAGACCACGCATTTCCAGCTTGCCGAAGATGAACGGCTTGAACAGTTCAAGTGCCATTTTCTTAGGCAGACCGCACTGGTGCAGACGCAGCGTCGGACCTACGGTAATTACCGAACGACCCGAGTAGTCAACACGCTTACCGAGCAAGTTCTGACGGAAACGACCTTGCTTACCCTTGATCATGTCAGCCAAGGATTTTAGAGGACGCTTGTTCGAACCCGTGATGGCGCGGCCACGACGACCGTTGTCCAGCAAAGCGTCGACAGCTTCTTGCAACATACGCTTTTCGTTACGCACGATGATGTCCGGAGCGGACAGATCAAGCAGGCGCTTCAAGCGGTTGTTACGGTTGATCACTCGACGATACAGATCGTTGAGGTCGGAAGTCGCGAAACGACCACCATCCAGCGGAACCAAAGGACGCAGATCTGGCGGCAGAACCGGCAGAACGGTCAGAACCATCCACTCTGGAAGGTTGCCGGAGCCCAGGAAGGCTTCCATCAACTTCAAGCGCTTGGACAGCTTCTTGATTTTGGTTTCGGAGTTGGTTTGCGGAATTTCTTCACGCAGACGGCCAATCTCGTGTTCCAGATCGATAGCGTGCAGCAGCTCACGCACAGCCTCGGCACCCATACGGGCATCGAAGTCGTCACCGAACTCTTCCAGCGCTTCGAAATACTGCTCGTCGTTCAGCAGCTGACCTTTTTCAAGGGTGGTCATGCCTGGATCGATAACAACATAGCTCTCGAAGTAGAGAA
This sequence comes from Pseudomonas sp. FSL R10-2189, assembly GCF_009600325.1. Taxonomy (NCBI): domain Bacteria; kingdom Pseudomonadati; phylum Pseudomonadota; class Gammaproteobacteria; order Pseudomonadales; family Pseudomonadaceae; genus Pseudomonas; species Pseudomonas sp. FSL R10-2189. The sequence goes on along the minus strand of NZ_WIVZ01000005.1, from coordinate 11,239 downwards.
CGCGTTCGATATCACGCAGGGTCATGTCCATCAGCAAGCCGATACGGGACGGCAGCGATTTCAGGAACCAGATGTGTGCAACTGGCGAAGCCAGTTCAATGTGAGCCATGCGCTCACGACGGACCTTGGCCAGTGCAACTTCAACGCCGCACTTCTCACAGATCACACCGCGATGCTTCAAGCGCTTGTACTTACCGCACAGGCACTCGTAATCCTTTACCGGGCCAAAAATTTTGGCGCAGAACAGACCGTCACGCTCAGGTTTGAACGTACGGTAGTTGATGGTTTCCGGCTTTTTAACTTCACCGAACGACCACGAACGGATCATCTCAGGCGATGCCAATCCAATACGGATGGCGTCGAACTCTTCGACTTGACCCTGGTTTTTCAGCAAATTCAGTAGGTCTTTCAAGGCCTTTCCTCCTGGCGGAGCAGAGAGCGGGCAGTGCAGCCCCGCTCTCGATTCGCGTCACGTGTTATTCGGTTTCCAGATCGATATCGATGCCGAGGGAACGAATTTCTTTGATCAACACGTTGAAGGACTCGGGCATGCCCGGCTCCATACGGTGATCGCCGTCCACGATGTTTTTGTACATCTTGGTACGACCGTTCACATCGTCCGACTTCACTGTGAGCATTTCTTGCAGAGTGTATGCCGCGCCGTAAGCTTCCAGCGCCCAGACCTCCATCTCCCCGAAACGCTGACCACCGAACTGCGCCTTACCACCCAACGGCTGTTGGGTAACCAGGCTGTAAGAACCAGTAGAACGAGCGTGCATCTTGTCGTCTACCAAGTGGTTCAGCTTCAGCATGTACATGTAGCCAACGGTAACCGGACGCTCAAACTTGTTGCCGGTACGGCCATCAGTCAGCACCATCTGGCCGCTGTCTGGCAGGTCTGCCAAACGAAGCATTGCCTTGATTTCGCTTTCTTTGGCACCGTCGAACACCGGGGTAGCCATCGGCACACCGCCACGAAGGTTCTTCGCCAGATCAAGGATTTCTTGGTCAGAGAAGTCATCCAGGCTTTCTTGACGACCGCCAATTTCGTTGTAGATCTCATGCAGGAACTTACGCAGGTCAGCAACCTTGCGCTGTTCTTCAATCATGAGGTTGATCTTCTCGCCCAAACCTTTGGCTGCAAGGCCCAAGTGGGTTTCGAGAATCTGACCAACGTTCATACGCGAAGGTACGCCCAACGGGTTGAGAACAACATCAACCGGGGTGCCATTGGCATCGTACGGCATGTCTTCAACCGGCATGATCACGGAGACCACACCTTTGTTACCGTGACGACCAGCCATCTTGTCACCCGGCTGGATGCGACGACGGATTGCCAGGTAAACCTTGACGATTTTCAGCACGCCTGGAGCCAGGTCATCGCCCTGCTGCAGTTTGCGCTTCTTGTCTTCGAACTTGTCGTCCAGCAGACGACGGCGATCGATGATGTAAGCCTGAGCTTTCTCAAGTTGCTCGTTCAGAGCATCTTCAGCCATGCGCAGTTTGAACCACTGACCGTGCTCAAGACCGTCCAGCACTTCATTGGTGATTTCCTGGCCTTTCTTCAGACCTGCACCACCCTCGGCAATTTGACCGACCAGGGCAGAGCGCAGACGTTCGAAAGTAGCGCCTTCAACAATGCGGAACTCTTCGTTCAGATCCTTGCGGATTTCGTCCAGCTGAGTCTTCTCGATCGACAAGGCACGAGCATCACGCTCTACGCCATCACGAGTGAAGACTTGTACGTCAATGACAGTACCTTTGGTACCGGTTGGTACGCGCAGGGAGGTGTCTTTAACGTCGCTGGCTTTTTCACCGAAGATTGCACGCAGCAGTTTTTCTTCCGGGGTCAGTTGGGTCTCGCCTTTCGGAGTGACCTTACCTACCAGGATGTCGCCCGGGCCAACTTCGGCGCCGACGTAAACGATACCGGCTTCGTCCAGCTTGTTCAGTGCAGCCTCACCCACGTTCGGGATGTCTGCAGTGATTTCCTCAGGGCCAAGCTTGGTGTCACGGGCCACACAGGTCAGTTCCTGAATGTGGATCGTGGTGAAACGGTCTTCTTGAACAACACGTTCCGACAGGCAGATGGAGTCTTCGAAGTTGAAGCCGTTCCATGCCATGAAGGCGATACGCATGTTCTGACCCAGAGCCAGTTCACCCATATCGGTGGACGGACCATCGGCCATGATGTCGCTGCGCTGAACCCGATCACCTTTACGCACCAGCGGACGCTGGTTGATGCAGGTGTTCTGGTTGGAGCGGGTGTATTTGGTCAGGTTGTAGATATCAACACCAGCTTCGCCGGTCTCAACTTCATCATCAGCAACACGAACCACGATACGGCTTGCATCAACGGAATCAATAACGCCGCCACGACGTGCCACGACGCAAACGCCGGAGTCACGAGCTACGTTACGCTCCATGCCAGTACCTACCAGCGGCTTGTCAGCGCGCAGTGTTGGTACAGCTTGACGCTGCATGTTCGAACCCATCAACGCACGGTTGGCGTCGTCGTGCTCGAGGAACGGAATCAGCGACGCAGCAACCGAAACTACTTGTTTCGGCGAAACGTCCATCAAGGTGACGTCTTCCGGCGCCTTAACGGTGAATTCGTTCAAGTGACGAACAGCTACCAGTTCATCAACCAGGACTTTCTGGTCGTTCATGGTGGCCGAAGCCTGAGCAATAACGTGATCCGCTTCTTCAATAGCAGAAAGGAACACGATCTCGTCGGTAACCAGCGCGTCTTTCACTACACGGTACGGGCTCTCGAGGAAGCCGTACTGGTTGGTGCGCGCATAGGCAGCCAAGGAGTTGATCAGACCAATGTTCGGACCTTCTGGCGTTTCAATCGGACATACACGACCGTAGTGAGTCGGGTGTACGTCACGCACTTCAAAGCCGGCACGCTCACGCGTCAGACCGCCCGGGCCCAGTGCAGAAACACGGCGCTTGTGGGTGATCTCGGACAGCGGGTTGTTCTGGTCCATGAACTGGGACAACTGGCTGGAACCGAAGAACTCTTTCACTGCCGCAGCCACTGGCTTGGCGTTGATCAAGTCTTGCGGCATCAGGCCTTCGCTTTCAGCCATCGACAGACGCTCTTTGACCGCACGCTCAACACGTACCAGGCCAACGCGGAACTGGTTTTCAGCCATTTCGCCTACGCAGCGAACACGACGGTTACCCAGGTGGTCGATGTCATCGACGATGCCTTTGCCGTTACGGATGTCGACCAGAGTCTTCAGTACCGCGACGATGTCTTCTTTGCACAACACGCCCGAACCTTCGATTTCGGTACGACCGATACGACGGTTGAACTTCATCCGGCCAACCGCAGACAGGTCATAGCGCTCAGGGCTGAAGAACAGGTTGTTGAACAGAGTCTCGGCAGCATCCTTGGTTGGAGGCTCGCCAGGACGCATCATGCGATAGATCTCAACCAGCGCTTCCAGTTGGTTGCTGGTGGAGTCAATTTTCAGCGTGTCCGAAATGAACGGACCGCAGTCGATATCGTTGGTGTACAACGTTTCGATGCGTACGACTTGGCTCTTGGCAACTTTTGCCAGGATTTCAGTGGTCAGCTCGGTGTTGCACTCAGCAATGATTTCGCCAGTCGCCGGGTGCACGATAGCTTTGGCCGTTGTGCGACCCAGGACATAGTCCAGAGGCATAACGAGCTCTTTGATACCGGCTTTTTCCAGCTGGTTGATATGGCGAGCAGTGATACGACGACCCTGCTCAACAATCACCTTGCCTTTGTCATCGGTAATGTCGATGGCAGCGATTTCACCGCGCAGGCGCTGAGGTACCAGTTCCAGGCTGATGCTTTCGCCTTGAACGTGGAAAACGTTAGTGGTGTAGAACGCTTCCAGTACTTGCTCAGTGCTATAGCCGAGCGCGCGCAGCAATACGGACGCAGGCAGCTTGCGACGACGGTCAATACGTACGAACACGCAGTCTTTAGGGTCGAACTCAAAGTCCAACCACGAACCACGGTAAGGAATGATACGCGCGGAATACAGCAGCTTACCGGAGCTGTGCGTCTTGCCGCGGTCGTGGTCAAAGAACACGCCCGGGGAACGGTGCAGCTGGGAAACAATTACACGCTCGGTACCGTTGATTACGAAGGTACCGTTTTCAGTCATCAGGGGGATTTCACCCATGTAGACTTCTTGCTCTTTGATGTCCTTGATCGCTTTATTCGACGATTCTTTGTCGAAAATGATCAAACGAACCTTCACCCGCAAAGGTACGGCGTAAGTCACACCGCGCAACACGCATTCTTTGACATCAAATGCCGGTTCGCCCAGGCGATAACCGACATACTCCAGCGCAGCATTGCCGGAGTAGCTGATGATCGGGAAAACGGATTTGAAGGCCGCATGCAGGCCCACGTCGCGGAACTGATCTTTAGTCGCTCCCGCCTGCAAGAATTCACGATACGAATCCAGCTGGATTGCCAAGAGATACGGCACATCCATGACGTCCGGCAACTTGCTAAAGTCCTTGCGGATACGTTTTTTCTCAGTATATGAGTAAGCCATCAGCGTTCCCCAGCTTGGTCACCTGCTTGTTTGGCCTCTCCCGACGGGAGCAGCCAGAAAATCGTGCAAACCCCTTGGTTTGCTCCACCGCACAGGGTGGTTACAGCTCGTTTATGGCGCCAACCCAGTCGGCTGCCAAGAACGGAAAAAGGCCGGTGGCATGAGCCACCAGCCATCAGCCTCAGCTTAACGCTTGGGCTGGAGACGCAAAGTCGATGCTTACTTCAGCTCGACTTTAGCGCCTGCTTCTTCCAGAGCAGCTTTGGCTTTATCAGCTGCGTCTTTAGCAACAGCTTCCAGAACCATTGCTGGAGCGCCGTCAACTACTGCCTTGGCTTCTTTCAAGCCCAGACCAGTCAGCTCACGAACAGCCTTGATCACGTTAACTTTCTTCTCGCCAGCTTCAACCAGCATGACGTTGAATTCAGTTTGCTCTTCAACGACAGCAGCAGCAACAGCAGGACCAGCAGAAGCAGCAGCAGCCGAAACGCCGAACTTCTCTTCCATTGCTTTGATCAGCTCAACGATTTCCAGAACGGATTTCTCGCCGATTGCTTCGATGATTTGCTCGTTAGTCAGAGACATGACTATAAATTCCTGTATTGGGGTGACAGCCTATGCGGCCATCGAAATAAACAATAAACGCTGAAAGGAGTTGCTCAGCCTTAAGCTGCAGCTGCTTCTTTCTGGTCGCGAAGTGCCGCCAGAGTACGAGCCAATTTGCTGGTAGCGCCTTGAATCACGCTCATCAGCTGAGAAATTGCTTCGTCACGGGTCGGCAGACTTGCCAGTACGTCGATCTGATTAGCTGCGAGGAACTTGCCCTCGAACGCAGCTGCCTTGATCTCGAACTTATCCTGACCTTTAGCGAACTCTTTGAACAAACGGGCAGCAGCGCCTGGATGCTCGTTGGAGAATGCGATCAAGGTCGGGCCAGTGAACACGTCGTTGAGAACACTGTATTCAGTGTCAGCAACAGCGCGCTTGAGCAGGGTGTTACGTACAACACGTACGTAAACGCCAGCTTCACGAGCCTCTTTACGGAGTCCGGTCATAGCGCCTACTGTCACACCGCGGGCATCAGCCACAACAGCAGACAGGGCAACTTTGGCAGCCTCGTTGACTTCAGCGACGATGGCCTTCTTGTCTTCGAGTTTAATTGCCACGGGTTTAACTCCTGCTTGTTACCGTTTCATCTGACCTGAGTCGGATGTCGTTTTGGTGTCTGATTCGGTAAGGAACCGGGAGCACCATCTGCGTAGGCTTGAGGTTTAAGACTTGCGCCGCCTACGGTCTTGGATAGCCCCCGCCAGGCAGGGACCCCAATCTTTCATTGGCGCAGCACACTGCGCCAATTTGTCTTACGCGTTCAACGAACCTTGGTCGATGACCAGGCCTGGGCCCATAGTGGTGCTCAGAGTAACGCGCTTAACATAAATACCTTTCGAGGAAGCTGGCTTGATACGCTTCAAATCAGCGATCAGGGCTTCAACGTTTTCCTTCAGTTGAACAGCGTCGAAACCGACTTTGCCAACGGAAGTGTGGATGATACCGTTTTTGTCAGTGCGATAACGAACCTGACCAGCTTTTGCATTCTTAACCGCAGTTGCTACGTCTGGAGTTACAGTACCAACCTTAGGGTTAGGCATCAGACCACGTGGGCCGAGGATCTGACCCAACTGACCTACAACACGCATTGCGTCCGGGGATGCAATAACTACGTCGTAGTTCAGGTCGCCGCCTTTCATTTCGGCAGCCAGGTCGTCCATACCAACGCGATCAGCGCCAGCAGCCAAAGCAGCTTCAGCAGCTGGACCCTGGGTGAACACAGCTACACGTACAGTCTTGCCAGTGCCGTGTGGCAGCACAGTTGCGCTACGAACAACCTGGTCAGATTTACGTGGGTCTACGCCCAGGTTAACAGCGATGTCGAAAGACTCGCTGAACTTAACAGTCGACAGCTCAGCCAGCAAAGCAGCAGCGTCTACAAAGTTGTAAGACTTGCCAGCTTCAATTTTACCGGCGATTGCCTTTTGACGCTTAGTCAGCTTAGCCATTACACACCCTCCACGTTAAGGCCCATGCTACGAGCAGAACCGGCGATGGTACGCACGGCTGCATCCAAATCAGCTGCAGTCAGATCCGCGTTTTTGGTTTTCGCGATTTCTTCCAGCTGAGCACGGGTAACGGTGCCAACCTTAACGGTGTTAGGGCGAGCCGAACCGCTAGTCAGACCAGCAGCCTTCTTCAGCAGAACCGAAGCAGGGGTCGACTTGGTTTCGAATGTGAAGCTACGGTCGCTGTATACAGTGATGATCACTGGAGTCGGCAGGCCTGGCTCAATACCCTGAGTACGGGCGTTGAAAGCTTTGCAGAATTCCATGATGTTCACACCGTGCTGACCCAAAGCTGGACCAACAGGTGGGCTTGGGTTGGCCTGAGCGGCCTTCACTTGCAGCTTGATGTAAGCGGTAATCTTCTTGGCCATGAGGCACTCCAATTACGGGTTCAGACGCCTAACTTAAAAGGCTCCCCGGTTACTTGCGTGTTTATCCCAGTGACGACAAAACCCCACGACCGAAGCCGTGGGGTTGGGATGCGTGTTCAGCTAGACCTTTTCGACCTGGCTAAACTCTAGCTCCACCGGAGTGGAACGTCCGAAAATGAGTACAGCCACCTGGATGCGACTCTTTTCGTAGTTAACTTCTTCGACCGTGCCGTTAAAGTCGGCAAACGGACCGTCGGTGACGCGAACAACTTCACCCGGCTCGAACAACGTCTTCGGCTTGGGCTTGTCGCTGCCATCAGCAACGCGACGCAGAATTGCTTCTGCCTCTTTGTCTGTAATCGGTGCAGGCTTGTCAGCAGTGCCACCGATGAATCCCATGACACGAGGTGTATCCTTGACCAAGTGCCAAGTACCTTCGCTCATGTCCATCTGGACTAGCACATAACCAGGGAAGAACTTGCGTTCGCTTTTGCGTTTCTGGCCATTACGCATTTCAACCACTTCTTCAGTGGGAACCAGAATTTCGCCGAAGCCATCTTCCATGCCTGCCAGCTTAATACGCTCAATCAGAGAGCGCATAACATGCTTTTCGTAACCCGAATAAGCATGCACTACGTACCAACGCTTAGCCACGGGACACCCTTAGCCAACAATCAAGGAAACAAGCCAACCGAGCAGGGAATCCAAACCCCACAACAGCAACGCCATAACAAGAACAACAGCCACTACGATCAACGTAGTCTGCGTAGTTTCTTGGCGAGTCGGCCATACGACTTTACGAATCTCAGTACGAGCTTCCTTTACCAAGACAGCAAACGACTTGCCTTTTGCGGTTTGCAAACCTACATAGGCAGCAACAGCAGCAATCACAAGAAGTGCAATGACGCGATACAGGATCGGCGAACCAGAATAATACTGATTCCCAACAACGCCAACTACCACAAGGGCAACCACTACTAGCCACTTGAGGAGATCGAAGCGAGAGCCTTGAACTTCAGCCTTGGGAGTCATCAAAGAGGATCCTGTGAAAAGAAAGCCAGACGCATTGAGCGAATCTGGCAGGTCAGGAGGGAATCGAACCCCCAACCTACGGTTTTGGAGACCGTCGCTCTGCCAATTGAGCTACTGACCTAAAACATTATCGAGCCGCCGATTATGCAGACCCGAGAGAGACTTTTCAACAACCTTTGCAATTACTTTATCGCCAAGCCCAAAACCCAACGACACGCAAGCAGCAGAATGCAGGCCACCAACGACAGCAATCGCCAACCAGAGCAGCAACACCTTACAACAGCGCCACCAGCAAACACTCCGGACAAGCTTTTCAGCCCGTTAAAACAAAGGCAGATATTTTCATATCTGCCTTGTTTGTATGGAGCTCTTGAGCGGATTTGAACCGCTGACCTCACCCTTACCAAGGGTGTGCTCTACCAACTGAGCTACAAGAGCAAAACACCATTGAAACCAGCATGAATGGAGCGGGTGGCGGGAATCGAACCCGCATCATCAGCTTGGAAGGCTGAGGTTCTACCACTAAACTACACCCGCAAATCATGCTGATTTGCGCAAATATGGTGGAGGGGGAAGGATTCGAACCTTCGAAGTCGTAGACGTCAGATTTACAGTCTGATCCCTTTGGCCGCTCGGGAACCCCTCCTGAGCTGAGCGGGATTCTACATCATCCCAACTCTTTGTCAACTGCTTTTCTCAATTAAATCATCAAGTTAGCTTTCTGACTTACTACACACTTACTACCGCTTCCGGTGTTCACTGTGGAGCGGGCGCCATTCTATGCAAACTATCGGATGCCTGCAACCCCTGACACTGCTTTTTTTCGTATTTCAACTCATTGAATTCATTGAGAAGACTTTGTAGAACCTTTTCAACAGCCTGCACATTGTCCGACGGAGAAAGGACCAGGACAAAATCACCTGCGCCGGCACGATCCAGACTATCCAAACCACTCTTTATGCCTGCATCTGACAAACTTTTTTTAATCTTTGTCTCAGCGTCAGAACGGATCAAACCGCTCAGGTAGAAGCAGACATCCTTATCACTGCTCGCGTTTTCTTGAGGCCGTACAGGGACAAGCCCCGTTCGCATTTCACTCAGCAGCTGTATTTCCTGCTTGCTTCCTTTGTACAGCGATAGAGATACAACCTCCTTAGCTTTAAGAGGAGCTTCTTGCTGATGCCATATAAAGTAGAAAATATTCAATACAACCAGCAGCAGAAACAACCAGCGCATAGAAACCTCAATAAACAGGACAAGCTGCAGCCAAGCCTATGAACACAAGATCTTTCACCAAGCGACCCTCAGGCACAGTGCATGCCACGAGATTTGCATCACCGCCCGTGAGAAACACCTCGAAATCATCCCCCCAGTAATCACGTGCCAATTGCAGCTGACTCAGGACGAATCCTCGCAACATCATTAGACAGCCGCGCTCCACCGCTTCTACAGTCGTCCGCCCTGGGCTATTTCGCAACAACGCCTGCTCAGCGGAAAGATTGTCATATCTGATTCGCCGGGTATGCGTGCGCAACTCGTTACGCATTAACGGCAATCCAGGGCATATAAACCCACCTAAATGCTTACCGTCTTTAGCCACAAAATCGGCCGTTACGGCTGTACCCAGATCCAGTACAAGGCAGGCGCGCCTAGAGAGCTCATATGCGCCAACCAAGGCTAGCCAGCGGTCCAAGCCTAGACGCTCGAAATCCTCATAACCGTTCGTTACCCCCGCCATCACTCTTGCCGGGCTAGCACATATTACTTCTACCGAGAATGTGGACGATAAGAGAGATGCCAGACTCGCAGTTTCGTCGTCACTGCGCACACTCACCAAACGGCAACGCGTGATGCGCAGCAATGGAGTTGCCAAGAGCGCGGCTATGAGACCAGCATCGGAATCTACAACTCCACCTTCAACCACAGCATCGCCATCAAGTACTCGCCACTTGATAAAACTGTTACCGCAATCCATTTCAAGAATCATGGCGCAACCTCAAGCTCAGCTCGCCACCACTAAAGACTTTTTCCTGCCCTGCGACGTTAAGACGCAATGCGCCCTGCTGATCAACGCCGGCAACCACGCCATCAACAGTATGCGTACCCGCAATCAACGTAACCTCACGCCCTTGCCACAAATGGTTAGATTCCCACTCTGCCTGAATAGCAGCGAATCCTTCATCCTCGTGGCGAATCAGATACCCCTGTAACTTGCGCCCCAAGGCGACAATCAGCTCGTTCCGATTGATCGCCTGACCCGCCTCCAGACGAACGGATGTCCACGATTGATCAACATCGTTGGCAACCATCATATTAACGTTAATACCGATACCTATAACGACATGGCAAACATCAGCAGGATCACCCACCAGCTCGAGCAGAATACCTGCGATTTTTTTATTGCCCGCCAGCACATCGTTTGGCCACTTCAAGCCCGCATCGCAGCGACTAAACTCGCGAAGCGAACTCAAAACCGCTAGACCTACAATCAAGCTCAGCCCTTCGAGCTGACGCATGCCACCATCAATTCGAAGTACCAGGCTGTAGTAAATATTTTCGGCAAAGGGGCTGATCCACTTTCGCCCTCTTCTACCGCGGCCGGCACTCTGCTGCTCAGCCAGGACCACAAAAGGCGCCGGCACCCCGCCTGCAATTTGGCGCAAGGCTTCAGCATTCGTTGAATCTAAGGACTCATGAATAAAAGCAGGGTAGGGACTTTCAGCGAGCTGCTCGTGCTCAAGAAGCTCAAGCGGCATGGCCAATTGATAGCCACGACCACGAACTTTATGGATAGACAGGTTCAGATCCGCCTCCAGACGCTGCAGCTGCTTCCAGACCGCACTACGGCTAATGCCGAGCGCAGCACCCAGCGCTTGCCCAGAATGAAAACGACCATCTTTAAGAAGCTTCAACAACGTCAGCATGCAAGTTACGCCTCACAATCAGGCACGCATAATAACGACGAGCCACGCTATTGCATAGAAACCCTGTAAGACAAGTACTGTACAACACTGGCAAGGATCGCAGCGTTTTACGCACAGCATGCTTTGCCACATTGGCAGAGCTTTTTCGAGCACAAAAACAAAATCCCTGTCTGCGTGAGCAGACAGGGATTTTGGAATTTAATCTTGACGATGACCTACTCTCACATGGGGAAACCCCACACTAC
>NZ_WIVZ01000059.1:0-23106 GCF_009600325.1 Pseudomonas sp. FSL R10-2189 | reverse complement strand
GCGAGCAGTGAAGCAGCGCCCAGCAAAATATCCGACCCGAAAATAAAGATGCCAGTCAGCTTAACTGACTGGCATTAACCCGAAGGTCGCCTTTTGTGTCACTCACTCACACATCGCTCATCAGAACTCGTGGTCAGCGTTGTCCGGGTTCAGGTCGCTGATGCCCAGCTTGCCTGCGGCTTGTTCGATAGCGGCGGTCTGTTTGACCAGGGCTGCGATGGCATCACGTACCACTTGGTTGCCGGCTTCGTTGCCCGCTGCGATCAACTGGTCGTAGTGCTCGCCCTTGTTGGCGAGGTCTACCATGACCTGGATCTTGGCTTCGGTGTCGGCCAGGTCGGATTTCAGGGTGGCGTCTGTGGCCGGGTCAACGACGACGACCAGCGACGACAGGCTTGGGCCGGTCATTTTGCTGCCGTCAGCACGTACGTATTCACCCAGGTACACGTTACGAATGCCTTTGGCGTCGTAGAAGTGCGAGTTGTGGGTGTTGTCGCTGAAGCAGTCTTGCTCGTCTTCAGGGGAGTTGGCTTCCAGCGACACTTTCATGCGCTCACCGGCCAGTTCGCCCAACGACAGGCTGCCCATGCCAAACAGCATTTTGCGCAGGCCGTTTTGTGCAGGCTCTGCTTCGAGCGAAGCGCGGTAGTTGTCAGGCACGTTTGGCGCCCAGTTGCCGACCATTTCAGTCAGGTCGTTGACCAGCAGCTGAGTTACGGCTTTCAGGTAGGCACGACGACGATCATTGTGGCCGCCGGTTGCGCCTTCGCCTTCCAGGTAGTCCGAAGCAGGGCGGTCGCCCGCGCCCGGGCCGGTGCCGTTAAGGTCCTGGCCCCACAGCAGGAATTCAATGGCGTGGTAGCCGGTGGCGACGTTGGCTTCGGAACCGCCCAGCTCATTGAGGCTGGCCAGGGTTTCCGGAGTGATTTCAGTTACGTCGATCTTGTCTTCGCCCACCTGGATCTGGGTGTTGGCGATGATGTTGGCATTCGCCCCGGGGTTGCCCAGTGCGCCGCTGTAGTTGGCGTCAACGTAGTCGATCAGACCTTCGTCCAGTGGCCAGGCGTTCACTTGGCCTTCCCAGTCATCAATGATGGTGTTGCCAAAGCGGAACACTTCGCTCTGCAGGTAAGGGACGCGCGCTGCAATCCAGGCTTCACGTGCGGCCTTCAGGGTGTCGGCATTGGGCTTGGCCAAGAACGCGTCGACGGCGGTTTGCAGGGTTTTGGCGGTGGACTCGGCGTCGCTGTACACGGCATGCACCATGTCGGCGTAATGCGCGACAACGGCTTTGGCTGCGGCGTCGTTAACTTGCGCGCCCGAAGCATCAGTGGCTGGCGTAGCAGGAGTGGTCGCTGCGGCTGGCGTAGGTGCTGTGGCTGTTTTTTCTTTGTCTTTGTCGCCGCAACCAGCGAGTGAAATAGCAATGGCCAGCAGACTGGCGGTAGCCAGGGGCAAACGAATCATGGGCGAACATCCTGCTTCGAGTGGTGGGACAAGCATGCGACGGCACGCAAAACGTGCGACATGATGCGAAAGATATGCATTTTGTGTAAAGGGTTACGCCTGTAAATATTTCCTATTTACTGCTGCAACAAGCCTTGGTTGATGTGGCCTTGGTCAAAATCTTGAAACATAAAATTACATATTAAGGGCGTTGTTGCGCTGCGCCTGCTTCAGATAAGCGCCCAATTCCCGCGCTCCCAAGGGCTTGCTGTACAAATAGCCCTGGCCTTCGTGGCAGCCTTCACTGATCACATAGGTTTCCTGTTCGAGGGTTTCGACGCCCTCGGCAATCACCTGCATGCCCAGACTTTTGCCCAACTGGATGATGGCGCGCACGATGGTGGCGTCGTCGTCATCGTCAATCAGGTCCTGAACAAAGCTCTTGTCGATCTTGATTTTATCCAGCGGCAGGCTTTTCAGGTAACTCAGCGATGAGTACCCGGTGCCAAAGTCATCAATGGCAATCAGCGCGCCCGAGCGACGCAAGCTCAGCAAGTGCTGGGCGGCGGTGCTGATGTCTTCCATCAGGCTGGTCTCGGTCACTTCCAGCTCCAGGCTGCCGGACGGCAGGCGATACATCTGCAACAGGTTGTTGACCACCCGCGGCAACTCGGCGTGGTGCAACTGCACGGTCGACAGATTGACCGCCATGCGCAAGTCGGTGAACCCCTGATCGTGCCAGTCGCGCAGTTGGCAGCAGGCTTGATCCAGTGCCCATTCGCCAATGTCGATAATGCTGGCGTTGGCTTCTGCCAAAGGGATAAACAGGTCTGGCGGGATCATGCCGTGCTCGGGGTGTTGCCAGCGCAACAAGGCTTCGACGCCCACCACCCGATGATCGCTGTAGCGAATTTGGGGCTGGTAGACCAGGTGTAACTGATTGCGCAGCAGGGCGTCCCGCAGGTCTTTTTCCAGCTCGCGGCGGCGGCGCATTTCGCGGTCCACGCTGGCGATATAAAACTGATAACGGTTGCGCGAGCGGCTTTTGGCCAGGGTCATGGTTTGTTCGGCTTTTTGCAGCAACTGCTCCGAGGTGTCGCCATCTTCCGGGTACAACGTGATGCCGATGGTGGCGCGCAAGCGGATGTTTTGCTGATCGACGCTGAACGTCGTCTCCAGGTCATCCAAAATGCCCTGCGCCAGTTCGGCGGCCTCATAAGGCTGCTCGATGTGGGCCTGAACCAGTGCAAACTGGTCGCCGCCCAAGCGTGCGAGTGCACCCAGGCTACCGCTGTGCGCCCGCAAACGATCGGTCAGGGCTTGCAGCAACTGGTCGCCTGTCTGATAACCAAATTGTTCGTTGATGCCTTTGAAATCATCCAGCCCCACACACAGCACGGCCACGCGGCGCTGAGAGCGGCCTGACTCAATCAGGATTTTGCTCAATTGGGACTGTAATTGCTGGCGGTTCGGCAGCCCGGTCAAAAAGTCGTATTGGGCCATGCGCAGCAAGGAGCTTTCGGCTTCGTGGCGCAAATGCGCATTGCGCTCTATGGAGGCCAGCAACTGGTTGGCGGTGTTGACCCACACCCCGAGCTCGTTGGATTCATGCCCCTTGAGCTGCGGGATCAAATGTTCGCTGGGGTGGTCAGGGTTGATGCTGGTCAGGTGCTGGATCATTTTTGACAAGGGCTTGGTCAGCAGCCAGTGATAAATCAGGTACAGCACCAGGCTCATCAGCAGCGCCCGCAACACCCCCGACAGCAACAGCGCGCCGGCATTGGTCAAGAAACCCTGACCATAGGGCGCTGTGTCGAGGGTGATGCTCAGGTCACCGTAATATTCTTTGACGGGGCCGCCGCCCACCAGCGGCGTGTTGAACGTACGTTCCTGGCCCAGGATAAAGTCGGTCAGCCAGCGGCTTGAGGTTGCTTGCAAGGGCCGGTTTTTTTCCGCGAGTACGGTTTCATTGGGGTGGCCGATAGAGGCCTTGCGCATTGCGTCGTCCTGAAACAAGCCCTCAATGACCTGCATCGCCATTTCCCGGTCCAGGCTGTACAGCGCTTGCGTGGACGGGTCGCGAAACATATTGAGGATTTGCTTGGCGTCCTCGTTGACCGCCTGGCGTGTGAGATAGGCGTCGAAGACAATTTGCGCGCAGCCTAATATTCCTCCCACGACCAATGCTGAGAGCAATACGATCCGGAGTAATTTGATCGACAAGCTGTTCTTGAATTCCAGCTTCAACGGGTTATTCCTTGTGTCTTGCCGATAGTCGTGTGGTCATGGCTGCAGGTAATCGTTCATTTTGACGAGGGCATTATCCAGTGGTTTGAGAGCTGGACAATGTGTCGGTTCAAGGCGTAGTTAACTTGAGCCGGCGAATGAAATAAACCTGCCGTTGATAGTAGTCTGAAGCGCGTTGGCCCCGCACTTTTGCCTTGGCCAAAAAAAACCCGGCAATGCCGGGTTTTTTTAACGTTCAGTCAGTTTCAGGCAGTGAAGGTTTTGCCTTCGAACTGCTCTGCAACGAACTTCCAGTTAACGATGTTCCAGAACGCCTCAACATACTTCGGACGTACGTTGCGGTAGTCGATGTAGTAAGCGTGTTCCCAAACGTCGCAGGTCAGCAGCGGGGTGTCGCCGCTGGTCAGCGGGTTGCCGGCGCCGATGGTGCTGGCCAGGGCCAGGGAACCGTCAGCCTTCTTCACCAGCCAGCCCCAGCCGGAGCCGAACGTGCCGATGGAGGTTTTGCTGAATTCTTCTTTGAACTTCTCGAACGAACCGAACGCAGCGTTGATGGCATCAGCCAGCGCGCCGGTAGGCTCGCCGCCGCCGTTTGGCGACAGGCAGTTCCAGTAGAACGTGTGGTTCCACACTTGAGCGGCGTTGTTGAAGATACCGCCCGAAGAGGTTTTAACGATCTCTTCCAGGGTTTTGCCTTCGAACTCGGTGCCTGGCACCAGGTTGTTCAGGTTCACGACATAGGTGTTGTGGTGCTTGTCGTGGTGATACTCCAGGGTTTCCTTGGAGATGTGCGGCTGCAAGGCATCATGTGCGTACGGCAGCGGCGGCAATTCGAAAGCCATGTTGATTCTCCTAATCAGGTCAGTTGCGATGAGCGCAAGGCCGATCACGGGCGGCCAAACACGCGCCGGGGAGTTTGTACTCTTTGCGGCGCAAGCGCTGGATCATAGCACCGGGGTTGGCGCATAACCACGCGACAACTGTGTGGAATAGACGTTTCAACCAGATTGATTGAAAAACTCGATGTTTTTTCAGGCCCCCGTTAACCCCATGGATTACCCGGCAACAATCAACTGAACCGCCACCGCGTACATCATCGCCGCCACCAGCAGGTCCAGCAGGCGCCAGGTGCCGGGGCGGGCCAGCCATGGTGCGAGCCATGCCGCGCCCAGGGCCAGGGTGAAAAACCACAGCAGCGACGCACTGGCCGCGCCCACCACGTAGGCGCCGGGTACGCTTTGCTGAGCGCCAAGCGAGCCAATCAGCAGCACCGTGTCGAGGTAAACGTGCGGGTTGAGCAAGGTGACCGCCAGTGCACTGAGCATCACCGCCCTGAGCGAACGCGCGGTCTGGCCGGCCGATTGCTCAAGGCTTGAGGCCGAGAACGCCCGGCGCAGCGCCTGGGTGCCGTACCAGAGCAAGAACAACGCGCCGCCCCAGCGCGCCACACCCAGTAAAATCGGGCTTTGCGCCAGAATCGTCGCCAGCCCGAACACCCCGGCTGCTACCAGCAATGCGTCACAAATCACACAAAAAGCCGCGACCGGCAGGTGGTGTTCACGGCGCAAGCTTTGTGCAAGCACGAAAGCGTTTTGGGTGCCGATGGCCATAATCAGGCCGAACGCGACCAACAGGCCATTAAGGTAGCTTTGCCACATAAGAAATACTCGCCGAACTGCATCACAAGAGGGGGTTACTGCTGGCTATTGTCCGGGCCTTGGTTGTATAAGAAAAACCAATATTGCTGATCGCCCATTAGGAATACTGATGTTCGACTATAAATTACTCTCAGCGTTGGCTGCCGTGGTAGAACAGGCCGGTTTTGAGCGTGCGGCGCAGGTGCTTGGGCTGTCACAATCGGCGATTTCCCAGCGCATCAAACTGCTTGAAGCGCGCATCGGGCAGCCGGTGCTGGTGCGTGCCACGCCGCCGAGCCCTACAGACATCGGCAGGCGCTTGCTCAACCATGTGCAACAAGTGCGTTTGCTGGAGCGTGACCTGCAACGTGTGGTCCCGGCGCTGGACGATGAGGGCTTGCCCGAACGGCTGCGGATTGCCTTGAATGCCGACAGCCTGGCCACGTGGTGGGCTCAGGCGGTGGGCGATTTCTGCGCCGAGAATCAGCTGTTGCTGGATTTGGTCGTCGAAGACCAGACCGTCGGCTTGAAACGCATGCGCGCCGGTGAAGTGGCCGCGTGTTTGTGCGCCAGTGAACGCCCGGTGGCGGGCGCGCGCAGTGTGTTGCTGGGCGCCATGCGTTATCGCGCAATGGCCAGTCCGGCCTTTATTGCGCGGCATTTCCCCCTGGGGGTGAATGCCGCGCAGTTGCCTAAAACGCCTGCGCTGGTGTTTGGCCCGGATGATTTTTTGCAACATCGGTACTTGGCGGCACTGGGCGTGGACGGCGGTTTCGAGCACCATCTGTGCCCCTCATCAGAAGGCTTTATCCGCTTGACGGAGGCCGGGCTGGGCTGGGGGCTGATTCCTGAGCAGCAAGTGCGCGAGCAACTGGCCAGTGGGGCATTGGTAGAGCTTTTGCCAGATAAACCGATCGACGTGCCACTGTACTGGCATCATTGGCGCAATGGTGGACAACTGCTGGAAGCGCTGACGGCCCATTTAACCCGCTCAGCATCACGCTGGTTAGTGCCTTTGGCCTGATAACCGACGTTTAAACAGCAGGCAACAAGACTTACAGCATTTGGAGCAATTGATGAAGATTCTGGTCACCGGCGCAAGCGGCTTTATTGGCGGACGCTTTGCGCGTTTTGCCTTGGAGCAGGGCTTTGACGTGCGGGTCAGCGGGCGTCGGGCCGAAGGTGTCGAACACCTGGTGCGGCGCGGGGCTGAATTTATCCAGGGTGATTTGACCGATGGCTTGCTGGTGCGTGACCTGTGCGTCGATGTCGATGTGGTGGTGCATTGCGCAGGGCATGTTGGCACCTGGGGGCGTTATCAGGACTTCTTCCGCGACAACGTGCTGGTGACCGAGAACGTGGTTGAGGCGTGCTTGAAACAACGGGTGCGACGCCTGGTGCACCTGTCATCGGCCGCCCTGTACTTTGACGGTCATTCGCATCTGGGGCTGACCGAAGAAGACGTCCCGAGGCGGTTCAAGCATCCTTATGCCGAAACAAGGTTCATGGCCGAGCAAAAAGTCTTTGGCGCACAAGAGTTCGGACTCGAAGTGATTGCTCTGCGCCCGCGCTTTGTTGCCGGCGCCGGGGACATGAACCTGTTCACGCGCTTGTTGGCGCAGCAGCGCAAAAATCGCCTGGCAATCATTGGTAATGGTTTGAACAAAGTCGACTTCACCAGCATGCAAAACCTCAACGACGCGTTGATGAACAGCGTTCTGGTGAGCGGATCGGCCTTGGGCAAGGCCTACAACATCAGTAATGGCACCCCGATACCGTACTGGGATGTGGTCAATTACGTGATGCGCCAGATGCACGTGCCGCCCGTGACCCGTTATCGGGGCCCCGGCATGGCTTATAGTGTCGGCGCGCTCAGCGAAGCGGCTTGCAAACTGTGGCCAGGGCAACCGGCGCCGACGCTCACGCGTTTGGGCGTGCAGGAGATGAGCAAAGACTTTACCCTCGACATCAGCCGGGCCCGTCACTACCTCGACTACGACCCAAAAGTCAGCCTGTGGACCGCGCTGGACGAGTTTTGCGGCTGGTGGAAAGCCCAGGAATCGCCGTACCGCTGACATTCTTCAGGACCCATATAAGGTTTCTCCATGCGTAACGACTCACGTGACCACTTCGACAATGTACCGACCCTGCGGGCAGATGCAGACGACCATGATGATCTGGCGTCGATGGGTGGCGCACGTGAGCGCGGCGCGGGCCATGCGCGCAATGCTCAGGTGATCAAGGTCAAGGGGCCGAGCACCGGGCCTTTGTGGGCGTTGATCCTGGCCGTGTTGCTGGCGTTTGCCGGGCTGGCTTGGTGGAGCTTTCAGCAGATCACCTTGATGGAGCAGCAACTGGTTGCCACCCAGGAAAGCTTTGCCCGGATCAGCGAAGAAGCGGCGGGGCGCTTACAGGCCATTTCCGGCAAGGTGGTGGCCAGTGAATCAAGCATCAACAACGGCAGCGAGGCGCTGAAGTTGCAGATCAAACAGCTCGAAGATCAGTTGGCTGAGCAGGCCAAGCACCAGCAAGGCCTGGTGGCGGGGCAGATGGGCGATCTGGACCAGCGTTTTGAGCAAATCAATGCTGCGATGCTGCTGCAAGTCAACGCCCAGAAAGCCTCCCAGACCCAACTTGAGACCGACCTCAAGGCCATGGGTACTGAACTGGCGGCGTTGAAAGCGACCGTGGCGCAACAGGCGGGCGACGTGACGGCCTTGAAAAAACAGGGTAACCCGAGCGATGCCGTGCGCAGCCTGGAGCAGGACATGATCGTGCTCAAGAGCCAGCTGGAAAACCGCCCGGCGGCCTCCCAAGGCCCCAACACCGCCGAGTTTGACGTGTTCAGGGCGCAAGTGACGCGCAACATCACCACCTTGCAAAGCCAGATCCAGAACCTGCAAAAACAGATC
Organism: Pseudomonas sp. FSL R10-2189; assembly: GCF_009600325.1. NCBI lineage: Bacteria > Pseudomonadati > Pseudomonadota > Gammaproteobacteria > Pseudomonadales > Pseudomonadaceae > Pseudomonas > Pseudomonas sp. FSL R10-2189. Next base: position 14,864 of record NZ_WIVZ01000059.1, on the reverse strand, counting down.
AGCGCCCGGCCATAATCCAAAACCCCCTGTAGGAGCGAGCTTGCTCGCGATCTTTTAAAGATCAAAAGATCGCGAGACAAGCTCGCTCCTACACAGGGATGTGTACCGTTACTGCGCCTTATCCCCGCGCCCGCGCAATACCTGATTCGGCATCACGATCGCTGCACACAAGCCCAGCAGCGAGATGGCAGCGCTGACCAGCAGCAAGTGGCGGAAGGTCATCAGCAATTCGCTGCGCAAGCTGTCCAGTGCCGGGCCTTGCACGGCGTTGAGGCCGTCCAGCAGCACATTCCCCGAACTGCCTTCACCCAGTAGCGGCTGGCCGCCAGCAGGTGCCAACAGCGAATCGTGCAGCAGGGCCAGCAACAAGGCCGACATCAGCGCCACACCCACCGCGCCGCCCAGTGAGCGAAACAGGTTGGTGGTACTGGTGGCGACACCAATGTCATGTTGCTGCACCGAGTTTTGTGCGCCCACCAGCGAGGTCGGGAACTGCAACCCCGCCGCGATCCCGCTCAGCAGCATAAACACGCCGCTCAACAGTTCGGCGCTTGGGGCGCTGAAGGCCATGCCGGCAATGGAAAGCGGCATCAAAATCGCGCCGCTGAGGATCATCGGTTTGTAATAGCCGGTCACCGAGGTCATGCGCCCGGCGAAGTAGGCGCCCATCGGCAGGCCCATGGCCAGCGGCAGCAAGTGCAGGGCGGCACTGTCTGCGCCCGCGCCGGTGATGCTCTGATAGCGCAACGGCAACAGTACGATCAGCGAAATGGCCTGGAAGCTGGTGAAGAACACGGTGCACCAGCACAACACCGCGCTGCGATTGGCAAACAAGTGCATGGGCAGCAACGGTTCCGGGGTGCGTCGCTCGTGCCACACAAACAGCACCAGCGCGACTACCGCCGCCACCAGCAGGCCCAGCACTTGGTCGTCACGCCAACTGTGGCCCTGGCCAATAAAGGTAATGCCCAGCAGCAGTGACGTAAGGCCGACAATCATCAGCACCGTGCCGAGGTAATCAATAATCGGCTTGCGCTGCGGTACCGGCAGCCCGACCAGCGTGCGATAGGCGATCAGCCACGACACCAGCCCCAGCGGCAAATTGATCAGAAACACCCAGCGCCATGACAGGTACTCGGTCATGTAGCCACCCAGCACCGGCCCGGCGACGCTGGCCACGGCGTACATGCTGCTGAAATAGCCTTGATAGCGTCCGCGCTCACGGGGCGGGATGATGTCGCCAATAATCGCCTGGCTCACCGAAATCATGCCGCCGGCGCCAATCCCCTGGATGATCCGCGCCAGCACCAACTGCTCCATGTTCTGCGCGAGCCCGCAAAACAGCGAGGCCACGGTGAACAGGCCCATACCAAACAACATCAGGCGTCTGCGCCCGTACAAGTCACCGAGCTTGCCGTAGATCGGCACGGCCACGGTCATGGCCACCATGTAGCCGGAAATCACCCAGGCCAGCTGGCTGACATCTTTAAACTGCGCGGAAATGGCGGGGATCGACACGGCGACGATGGTTTGATCCAGCGCCCCCAGGAAAATCGCCAGCATCAGCGCAACGAGAATGCTGCGAATGGCGGGTTTAGCGTGTGGAGGCTGGTTGAGACTGGTCACGATGTACACCTGCGGGCATCAAACGTGTGGCGGGATGCCCGCGATTGTACTCGATAGGTTGCTATTCGATAGCTTCATAAGGAAGACCGACGTAATTTTCTGCAATGGTGGTGCGCCCGGCCTCGGAATCGACAAAATACGCCAGCTCGCTGTCGGTGATGCGCTGGCTGAAATCATCACTGTCAGCAAAGCGATGGAGCATCGAGGTCATCCACCACGAAAAGCGTTCGGCCTTCCAGATGCGCCGCAAACACACCTCGGAATAGCGCTCCAGCAAGTCGGTGCGGCCCTCGGCATAGACCTTGAGCAGAATGTTGAACAGCGTGCTGACATCGCTGGCCGCCAGGTTCAAGCCCTTGGCGCCGGTGGGCGGCACGATGTGCGCGGCGTCACCGACCAAAAACAGGCGCCCGAACTGCATGGGCTCGACCACAAAGCTGCGCAGAGGCGCGATGCTTTTTTCGATGGACGGCCCGGTCACCAAACGTTCGGCCAACGGCGCGGGCAGGCGGGTTTTCAATTCATCCCAAAAACGTTGGTCCGACCAGTCCTCAACTTTTTCGTCGGCGGGCACCTGCAAGTAATAGCGGCTGCGGGTGGCTGAGCGCTGGCTGCACAAGGCAAACCCGCGTTCATGCTTGGCGTACACCAGTTCATCGTTGACCGGCGGCGTGTCGGCCAGCACCCCCAGCCAGCCGAACGGGTACACGCGTTCAAAGATGCTCAGCACATCAGCGGGAATTGACTGACGGGCAACGCCGTGAAAACCATCGCAGCCGGCGATGTAATCGCAGTCCAGGCGCCAGGTTTCGCCGTCTTTTTCGAAGGTGACATAGGGTGCATCGGTTTTCATGTCGTGGGGCTGCACGTTGCTGGCGTTGTACAGGGTTTGTGCGCCAGCGGCTTCGCGGGCGGCCATCAGGTCACGGGTGACTTCGGTCTGGCCGTAGACCATCATGCTCTTGCCGCCGGTCAGGCCCTTGAGGTCGATGTGCACCTGCCGGCCTTCCAGCGCCAGCTCGAAGCCGTCATGCACCAGGCCTTCAGCGTCCATGCGCTGGCTGACCCCGGCCTGGCGCAGCAGGTCGACCATGCCTTGTTCCAGCACACCGGCACGGATCCGTCCGAGCACGTAGTCGCCGCTCTGGCGTTCGAGAATGACGTTATCAATCCCGGCATTGTGCAGCAGTTGGCCGAGCAGCAACCCGGATGGCCCGGCACCGATAATAGCGACTTGAGTTCTCATTGTTGTTCTCTCTCGCAAGCCCTGCGGTCAGTGCAGGGGTGTTTTTTTGATGTTGTGCCTGTATTTTTCGCTTGTGAGCGTGGCAAATGAAGGTGATAACCACGTCAATGCCGGTACTTTTCGCTAATCGGTGCGATTATCGCCCCTGTGCTTAATCATCAGGTTCAGCCCATGACAACCCCCGCCATCCCGGTGTTCAAACTCTACGGCGAGCAGCAAGACTGGCTCAGCCCGGACTTGCTGCACTGCGAAACCATTTCGTTGCGCAGCCGCATTCATGATTGGGAGATCCGCACCCATCGGCATGCCGATTTGTGCCAATTGCTCTATGTGCACAAGGGCCGGGCGCGGGTTGAAGTCGAAGGCCAGTACCATGAGCTGACCGAGTCGTCGGTGCAGGTGATCCCGCCGTTGTGCGTGCACGGCTTTCAATTTTCACCGGACGTTGAAGGCTTTGTGCTGACGCTGGCCGCGCCGTTGGTGACGCAGTTGCAGACTCAGTTGGGCGGGTCGATGAGCGCCTTGCAGCGCGCTGCCAGCTACCCCGCTGGCAAGGATCGGCATTACCTGAACAGCCTGTTCAGTGCGTTGCACAGCGAATATGTCAGCGCCCGCCCGGCCCGCGACATGTTGCTGCAATCATTGATCAGCGTGCTGTTGGTGTGGGTCACGCGCCAAGTCATCCAGCGGCGTGAAGCCCGGCAAGTGCCGCAGCGCGGGCGCGAGTACCTGAACCTGTTCACGCAACAGGTCGAAGCCCTTTATCAGCGGCAACCCAGCGTTGAGGACCTGGCGCATCGGGTCGGGATCTCAGTGGCGCACCTGAACAGCATTTGCCGTGAACTGGCCGGGCAATCGGCCTTGCAGATCATTCACCAGCGCCTGCTATTGGAGGCCAAGCGTCATTTGATCTACACACCCATGACCATCAGCGAGGTGGCTGATCAATTGGGTTTTGCTGACCCGGCGTATTTTGCGCGGTTTTTCCGCCGCCTCACCGGGACATCGCCCAGTGCCTATCGAACGGACCGGGCTGACAGCATCAGCCCGGCCTGAGGCTATGCGTCATTAAAGCGCGGTAAACACCGACGCGCAGTGCCCGGCAAAGCAGCTGGCGGTCAATCCGGCTGAGAGCCGCGTTTGCTCTGCGCGATAGCACGCGCCAGCAAACAGGACAGCGGCAGCAAACACGATCAGTACGGTCAAGCATCTGGTTTTTGTTTTAGTGGTCATGGCTATTCTCTCTCCACGTATTCACGGAGTCAGACCTAGACTTCACACTATTAAGGCTAGCTCAGCCCCTTGCGCTTGCCATGCCCATTGGCCGAACGGTCACAGACCTTTGTCCCACGCGGGTTCTTCGGTAAAGCGCTCGCTGAGGAAGTCGAGCATGCTGCGCAGCGTGGCGGGCATGTGTTTGCGCGAGGCGTACACGGCATAAATGTTCATCTGCAAAGGCTCAGCGTCTGGCAGCAAGCGCACCAGTTCACCGCTGCGGATATGGCACCCCGCCAAGTAGCTGGGCAGCAGCGAAACCCCACCACCCGCCAGGGTGACGCGCAGCAGCGTGCTGGCTTCGTTAGCGCTGATATTGCCTTGAACCGGTACCGACAGCGCTTCGCCTTGCACCGTGAAATGCCACAGGCTCTTGCCGTAGTACGCATGGCTCAGGCAGTTGTGCAGGCTCAGATCATCGACCTGCTGCGGTGCCGGATGCTCGCGCAAATAGGCGGGCGAGGCGCACAGCACGGAGCGGCACACGGTCAGCTTGCGTGCGATCAAGCTCGGGTCCAGCTCGGTGCTGGTGCGAATCGCCACATCAATGCGCTCATCCACCAGGTTCACCGTGCGGTCGAGCATTTGCAGGTCAATGTTGACCTCGGGGTAGCGGCGCACGTACTCGGTCATGGCGCAGGCCAATTGCGCCTGGCCGAACGAGGTGCTGACGCTGATGCGCAGCAACCCGCGGGGCGCCGCATCGGGCACGCTGACAGCGGCTTGCAGGTCATCTGCCAGCTCCAGCAATTGCCGGCAGCGGGGCAGGGTTTCGTTGCCGGCGGCGGTCAGGCTCAGCTTGCGCGTGGTGCGGTGCATCAAGCGCGCCCCGACCCACTCTTCAAGCTCGGCCAAATAGCGTGACACCACCGGGCGTGACAAATCCAGATGGTCGGCCGCCGCCGACTGGCTGCCCAGGTCGACCACCGTGACAAATACCCGCATTGCGATAAGACGGTCCATGATCTGCCCGATTAGTGAAACAAACTATGTCGCAGCATCGCATTTTTTGTCGTCAATTGTGCGTCTAAGCTCTGTCCATCGCTGACCCTTGTCGCAGGAAGCTCCATGACCGTATTTTCGATGTTTCGCCGTTTTTGCCTGAGTGCCGTTATCCTCGGCTTCGCTGCCCATGCCGCCGCCGCGCCGGCGCCCCTGACCCTGGATGTCTACAACCCCGGGGCTGCGGCGATTTTTCCGGTGTCTTCGGTGCTGGTCAGTGGCCAGAAAGATGCGATTTTGGTGGATGCGCAGTTTTCCAAAGCGCAGGCCCAACAGGTGGTCGATAAAATTCGCGCCAGCGGCAAGCACCTGACCACCATCTACATCAGCCACGGCGACCCCGATTATTACTTTGGCCTTGAAACCCTGACCCAGGCATTCCCCGACGCCAAGGTGCTGGCCTCGGCCCCGACGGTGGCCCACATCGAGCAAACCAAAGACGCCAAGCTGGCGTTCTGGGGCCCACAAATGGGCGCCGATGTGCCCGGCAAACTGATCGTGCCCAAGGTCATCAAGGGCAACACCCTGACGCTGGAAGGGCACGAACTGGACATCGTCGGCCTGACCGGGCGCCAGCCCGAGCGCACGTTTGTCTGGATCCCGTCGCTCAAAGCCGTGGTCGGTGGGGTGGTCGTGGCCGACAACCTGCACGTGTGGATGGCCGACACCCAGACCCCGCAGTCGCACCGCCAATGGTTGTCGACCCTCAAACGTATCGCCAGCCTGCAACCGGACATCGTCGTGCCGGGGCATTACCTGGGGGACAACGACCGTTCATTGAAATCGGTCAATTTCACCCGTGACTACATCAAGGCCTTTGACGAAGAAACCCTCAAGGCCAAGCACTCGGAAGAACTGATCGCGGCCATGAAAAAGCGCTACCCGGATCTGGGCGAAACGTCTTCGCTGGAGCTGAGCGCCAAAGTGGCGAAAGGCGAAATGAAGTGGTGATTCAACGTTTGACCTTATGCACCCCATCCAACTGGAGAACATCATGAGAAAGATCGCAATTATCGGCGCTACCGGTCGCGCTGGCAGCCAACTGCTGGAAGAAGCCTTGCGTCGTGGGCACCAGGTAACCGCTATTGCCCGTCACGCCTCGGCAAAAATTGGGCAGCGCGCTGGCGTTGTGGCCAAGGACGTCGACGTCAACGATGCCCAGGCGCTGCAAGCAGCTGTGGCTGGACATGACGTGGTGCTGAGCGCGGCACACTTTTCGACGCTTACGCCACAGGCCATCATCGAACCGGTGAAAAAGGCCGGTGTTAAACGTCTGCTGGTGGTGGGTGGCGCGGGTTCGCTGTTGCTGCCGGACGACAGCAAAGTCATCGACAGCAAGGGCTTCCCGGAAGAATACAAGGCAGAAGCCTCGGCGGGTGGCGTGTACCTGGACACCTTGCGCAACGAACACGACCTGGACTGGACCTTCCTGTCCCCGTCGGCCGAATTTGTAGAAGGCGAGCGCACCGGCCACTACCGCGTCGGCAAAGACCACTTGCTGGTCAGTGCCGAAGGTAGAAGCTGGATCACCTTCGCCGACTACGCCATCGCCCTGCTGGACGAAGTAGAACAGCCCAAGCACTCGCGCCAGCGCTTCACGGTCGGTTACTAACGTAAAAGATCGCGAGACACCACGCCGAATCTTTGTAGGAGTGGCCGCCCCGTCTACGACGCCGCGCTGTCGCGCAGCAAACAGGCCACCGAATATCTTCAGCATCCCCCAATCGGTTCCCTCTCCTTCGGGAGAAGGCAAGGGTGAGGGGCTCTTGATTTTTTGTACATATCCGTTGCTGCGGCAACGGCCACTTAGGGTTCCGGCCTTACGCCGCGTTACTTTGAAAAGCGCAAAGTAACCAAACGCTTTTTGCCCCAACCCCTCGGTGCCTCGCTGAGGCTCGGCATGCCCTCACCACAGGCCAAGCTCGGTGGGCCCGCCGCGATCGGCCATCCCTGGCCGTGTCGCGGCTAACCCGGCGTCCTGCCGGGTTACCCTCTGCGCAACACCTGCGTTCGGCCAGCGTGGTTTAACGGGGCCTCTAAGATCAAGATCAAAAGCCAGATCAAGATCAAAAGATCGCGAGCAAGCTCGCTCCTACAGGGCCTTAGGAATCAATCACTTATTTGTGTTTGATAGGAGCTCGCCTCGCGATCTTTTGATCTTTAAAAGACCGTGAGCTCCTACGCAGGGGTGGTGGCTTGTGCTACCAGCCAGTCCATCAATTCGCGCAAGGGCGCTGACGGTTCCTGGCTGGGGGAACTCACCAGCATGTAGGCCGCGCCGGTGCGCACGGTCAGATCAAACGGCATCGCCAGCCGTCCCTCTTTCAGGTCTTCGCCTATCAACGAGCAATCGCCCATCGCGACGCCGTTGCCTTGGGCGGCCACGGTCATGGCCAAATCCAGGGTGTCGAAGTATTGGCTCTGGCGGATGGCCGATGCCTCAACGCCCGCCACGCTGAGCCACTGAGCCCAGTCCCGCTGGTCTCGGCTGGGGTGCAAAAAGGTGTGCTGCTCAAGGTCGCGCAAGCTGTTGATGGCATCTGGGCCTTGCAACAGATGCGGCGCACAGACGGGCGTGAGCAGTTCGTCGAACAGGTGTTGGCCCACCCGCTTGGGCCCCGGCAACGGGCTGTAGACCACCGCCGCATCGAAGGTTTCACGGCGAAAGTCGATGCCGTGGTGCACGCTGCTGGTCAGCTCTACCGGCACGTCCGGGCGCAGTTTTTGCCACGCCATCAGTTTGGGCAGCAACCAGCGCAGCATGCAGGTCGGGGCTTTGATTTGCAGCGGCGTGCGGCGGATGCTGGCGTGCTCGACCGCTTCGCCGATCAAGTCAAATACCTGCTCGATGCGCGGGTAAAGCGCCTGGCCTTGCTCAGTCAGGCTCAGGCCCCGTGCCTGTCGATGAAACAACGCATACCCCAAATGTTCCTCAAGCCCGGCGATTTGCCGGCTCACCGCGCCCTGGGTGATGTGCAACTGTTCACCGGCGCGGGTGAAATTGCAGCATTGGGCCGTGATCAGAAAGGTGTGCAAGGCAGGCAGCGGCGGGAGACGTTTCATGTTGAGCTCAGCCATGAATTCAGGACATGGCTAGTATGAGCAGGTTTGCGTTGTGTCCGCCACACGCGCCCGCTTCAATGGCTCATTACTTGAGAACAACAAGAGGGCAGTATCCATGGCGACGTGCGGCGAAGTATTGGTCAAGTTGCTGGAAGCGTATGGGGTTGAGCAGGTGTTTGGCATCCCCGGCGTGCACACCGTCGAGTTGTATCGCGGGCTGGCCAGTTCGCCGATCAACCACGTCACCCCGCGTCATGAGCAGGGCGCAGGCTTTATGGCCGACGGCTATGCGCGCACCAGCGGCAAGCCGGGGGTGTGTTTCATCATCACCGGGCCGGGCATGACCAACATCACCACAGCGATGGGCCAGGCCTACGCCGACTCGATCCCGATGCTGGTGATTTCCAGCGTGCAATCGCGCAGCCAGTTGGGTGGCGGGCGCGGCAAGTTGCATGAATTGCCGAACCAAAGCGCGTTGGTGGCCGGCGTTGCCGCGTTTTCCCACACCTTGATGTCGGCGGCCGAGTTGCCGGGCGTGCTGGCCCGTGCTTTTGCGTTGTTCCAGGCCGGTCGTCCCCGCCCGGTGCACATTGAGATCCCGCTCGACGTGTTGGTAGAAAATGCCGACGCCTTGCTGTCCAGCCAACCCGTCAGCATCGCGCGCCCTGGGGCGGCCCCGGCGGCAGTGGAACAGATGAGCCAGCGCCTGATCGAGGCTAAACGCCCGCTGATTCTGGCCGGTGGCGGGGCGATCGACGCCGCGCCAGCGCTGCTGCAATTGGCCGAGCGGTTGGGCGCGCCCGTGGCGCTGACCATTAACGCCAAGGGTATGCTGCCAGCCTCTCACCCGTTGTTGATCGGCTCCACGCAAACGCTGGAGGCCACCCGAGCATTGGTGGCTGAGGCCGACGTGGTGCTGGCGATTGGTACTGAACTGGCCGAAACCGATTATGACGTGACCTTTGCCGGAGGCTTTGAGATCCCCGGCGCTTTGTTGCGCATTGATATCGACCCCGATCAAACCGTGCGCAATTACCCGCCTGCACTGGCTTTGGTGGCCGATGCGCAACTGGCTGGCGAAGCTTTGCTGGCGCGTATCAGCGCGCAAACATTGCCCGAGCGCGAGGCGGATTGGGGGGCAGCGCGGGCTAAACGTTTGAACACTGAATTGGCGGCTGCCTGGGATGAGCCGACCCGCGCCCAAACGCACTTTTTGCAGACTGTGTTCGATGTGCTGCCCAATGCTGTGTGCGTGGGTGATTCGACCCAGCCGGTGTACACCGGCAACCTCACGTTCAACCCCGACCAGCCTCGGCGCTGGTTTAACTCATCGACGGGTTACGGCACCCTCGGCTATGCCTTGCCTGCCGCCATCGGCGCCTGGCTGGGGCGCACTGCCAACGGCCAGCAGCCTGGCCCGGTGGTCTGTCTGATCGGTGATGGCGGTTTTCAGTTCACCTTGCCAGAGCTGGCCAGCGCCGTTGAAGCGCGCACGCCGATCATCGTCTTGCTGTGGAACAACCAGGGCTACGGCGAGATTAAAAAGTACATGCTCAACCGCGACATCGAGCCGGTGGGCGTAGACATCTACACCCCGGATCTGGTCGGCGCCGCCAAAGCGCTGGGTTGCACGGCGTTGGCGGTTGAGGGCGAGGCGCAACTGCGCGCCGCGCTGGTCAGCGCCGCTGAACGTCAGGGGCCGACCGTGATTGAAATCGACGAGCACCTTTGGCAGCAGGCGTTGGCCTTATAAACTTCTGCGCAGGCGCGCCAGATCCCGTGCGGGCGGCGCGCCGAACTGGCGGCTGTATTCGCGGCTGAATTGCGAGGCGCTTTCATAGCCCACGCGATACCCGGCCGCCGAGGCGTCCAGCCCTTCACTGAGCATCAGCCGCCGCGCTTCGTTGAGGCGCAGTTGCTTTTGATACTGCAACGGGCTCATGGCGGTCATCGCCTTGAACCGGTGGTGCAGCGTCGACACGCTCAAATTGGCCTCACGGGCCAGGCTGTCGATGCGCAACGGTTGCTCGAAATGATCATTGAGCCAGGAAATCGCACGGCTGACGCGGTGGGTCTGACTGTTCTCGCTGGCAATTTCGTACAAACGGTAGCCCTGCGGGCTGCGCAGCAAGCGGTACAAAATCTCACGGCGAATCAGTGGCGCGAGCATGGCGATGTCTTTCGGCGTGTCGAGCAGGCGCGTCAGGCGCAGCAGGGCATCGAGCATCGGCGGGTCGAGGGGCTCAACGTACAGCCCGCATCCGGCGGGGCGTGAGGGCACCCCCATGGGGCCAGCTTCGCTGAGCAAGGTGGTGATTTCTACCGGGTCAATGTCCAGGCGCAAGGCCAAAATGGGTTTTTCGGCACTGACTTCAAGCACGCGACCACTGATGGGCATCGACACCGAGACCACCAGGTAATTGAGCGGGTCGTAGGCGAAGTACTCGTCCCCCAGACGCACCTCTTTATTGCCCTGAGCCATCACGCACAGTGCAGGTTTGGGCAGGCTGGGTGAAAAGTCGCTGGGCAGGCTGTAACGCGACACGAACAGCGCCTTAATGCGGGTCTCAAACGAGCCGTCCTGCTGAGTGTGCCGGGTTATCAGGTCGGCCAGTTCCACGCGCTGTTTTTCAAGCGCGCTGTCGAGCGCAGGTCGCGGTGTTTCTGGCACAGACATGGGAGGCATCCTCGATCAAGCAGTTGAAGGCCCACAGCTTAAGTTTGTGCAAGGCGCAGGGGTAGCCAATTTCTGCTGCAGACTTGCCTGATCCTGCCAGCGTTGACGAATAGAGGCTGATTTGGCCCGCTACAGCGCGGCCCTATTGCTTGAAATTCCGATCGACGGCCCGGCGCGCGCAACTGCACAACGGGCTGGAGTAAGCGGTGGTTTTGCAGAATCGTGCAAGTCTGGGGCAGGAATCGACTAACGGCGCTTGAGCACCGACCCTTAAGCTTTGAACCTTCCCCTCACGCCACTTTCCTTTGTGGAGGCCTCCATGCCCCAGTCCTATGCCGTCAGTCACATGACTCTGGTCCGCGCGCGCGCAGGGTGTTCGGCCCAGGTTCATGCGTGCTTGAAACAACTGATCGAACCGACGCTGAAAACACCGGGTTGCCTGCACTTTGCCTTGCAGCACTGTGACAGTGACCCGTTGTTGTGGCATGTCGCGGGCTATTGGCAAGATCAATGTGCAATGCAGGCGTACTTCAACTCACCGTTGATGGACGTGTTCAGCACGTTGCTCAACCAGAACGTGGTCGACAGTCTGGATTTTCAGACCTTCAACGAACAGGCCTCGGCGCAGATGCGCAAGCGCGCCAGTTAAACGGGTAGAATGGCGCTTTTTTCACTGGCCGGAATGTGAAACATGGCGCGTAAAGAGTTCAAGCATTTTGAAGCGGTATCAGCGGTTGTCCCGGTTGAACTGGGGGTTGCGGGTGCCTACCACGTGGCCATTGCCGTCAAGGCCTTGTACGAAGGTGGAGCACCGCGCTTTCACACGCTGTTGACCGATCAGGTCTTCAAAACCGCCACGGCCGCAGATGCCGCCGCAGAGCAGCAACTTGAACACCTCAAAGACGTCACCGAAGACGGCGAACTGGTCTGGTAATTATTTAGGGCGGTGCATTTTGAACAAGGCTTCAGGGCCCAGCTGGAAATAATCCGCCGGGCCGCCGCCACGCAAAATAGGCTCAGCGGCTGCTGTGTCGTAAATGCCGTCCTTGAGCAAGTGCTTGGCGATGTGCACCGCCACCACTTCACCCAGAATCAACCAGCTTGGCACTAACTCTTTGTCGGCCCGTTGCAGCTGAATAATCTGCGTCACCTTGCATTCAAACGACACCGGCGTTTCTGCCACCCGAGGCACGCTCACCACGCGTGAGGCCACGGTCGTCAACCCTGCCAACGCAAACTCATCAACCTCTGGCCCCACCGGCGCGCAGCTTTGGTTCATCGCCTCGGCCAAGGGGCGCGTGGCCAGGTTCCAGACAAACTCACCGGTTTGCTCAATGTTATTGAGGCTGTCTTTGCGGCCCACGCTGCAAAACCCGATGATCGGCGGGATGTAATTGAAAGCGTTAAAAAAACTGTACGGCGCCAGGTTCAACTGACCTTGGGCGTCTTGCGACGAAATCCAGCCAATCGGGCGCGGCCCGACAATGGCGTTGAACGGATCATGGGGCAATCCATGGCCCTTGGATGGTTCGTAGAAATGAATATCGTCATGCATGGCAGGCATCCGCAAACAGCTGAGATAGAGGGCCCATAGTCTGCTAGCCATTTGCCCCGAAGACAATCGCAAGCCCCAAAAATGACTAAGCCCGGCCGAAGCCGGGCTGTGGAGTCACCCGCAGGTGTTAGCTGAAGCGGGCACCTTGGGTGCGGTCATAACCGTCTTCGGCAAAGGTCGCTGAGCGAGTGTTGTCAAAGCCGTCTTCTGCCAGGGTGGCCGAGTGAGTGCGGTCGTAGCCGTCTTCAGCAAAGCTCGAAGAGTGGGTGCGGTCGTAACCGTCGGCAGCAAAGGTGGCAGAGCGGGTGCTGCTGTAGCCATCTTCAGCAAAAGTTGCCGACTGGGTGCGGTCAAAGCCATCAGCGGCAAAGGTGTTGAAAGCCAGAACCGAGAGGGCAGCGGCGAGGATAAATTGGGTTTTCATGATAGTGCTCCTTGTTGCAGTAATCGGGTTGGTGTCGCTATGGGTTTAAGACTACTCCGATTAATTTGATTAAAAAGCGCAAAAAATTGCCTTAAGTAATCAGTTAATTCGATGTGTTGTTCCGCGCGAAAACAAGGTAGAGGGCTGCTCTACATCCCGTTCAGGCGTTATGCCGGGCAGTCGTCTTTGAGGTTTCGCTGAGATTGATAGTGGGCTAACAAAATTAACTGACTATTAATTCAAGAAAATCGAATCAGCGGTGTTGCGGGGGAGGGGGAAGGGAGGCAATCCAGGCCCTGCAAGACCCCGTCATAGGGCTCTTGCAGGCCAGGACATCACGCTAAGGCAAGGCTTAGTCAGTGGTAATGCGCGAGTGAGTGCGCGTGTCTTTCATGGTCGCGTACACCAGCAGCGAGCAGGCGATGCACGCTGTCACGTACCAGTAGTAGCCAGTTTCCATGCCTGCGCTCTTGAACCACAGCGCGATGTATTCAGCGGTACCGCCGAAGATCGACACCGTCAGGGCGTAAGGCAGGCCAACACCCAGTGCGCGGATTTCGGTCGGGAACAACTCGGCCTTGACCACGGCGTTGATCGAGGTGTAACCGCTGACGATGATCAAGGCGGCCATGATCAGGAAGAACGCGCCCCACCAGGTGGTGATGGTGTGCAGGGTGGTCAGGATCGGCACCGTGAACAGGGTGCCCAGCACGCCGAAAGCAATCAGGATCGGGCGACGGCCGATTTTGTCAGACAGCCCGCCCACCAGCGGCTGGATGCACATGAACAGAAACAGCGTGGCGGCGGAAATCGTGGTGGAGTCCGAGATGCTCATCCCGACCGTGTTCACCAGGTATTTCTGCATGTACGTGGTGTAGGTGTAAAACGCCAGTGTCCCGCCCATGGTCAGGCCAACCACGGTCAGCAGCTCTTTGGGGTGGCGCATCAGCGTGCGCATAGCGCTTTCTTTTTTCTCGACCTTAACCTTCTTGAACGACTCGGTCTCTTGCATGCCGCGACGTAACCACAGCGCGACCACGGCGCACAAGGCACCGATCACAAACGGAATACGCCAGCCCCAGCTGTACAGCTGCTCTTCAGTCAGGGTTTGTTGCAGGATGATCAACACGCCCAGCGCGATGAGCTGGCCCGAGATCAGGGTCACGTACTGGAAGCTGGAGAAGAAACCACGGCGCTCTTTGGTGGCCATTTCACTGAGGTAAGTGGCCGAGGTGCCATATTCGCCACCCACCGACAAACCTTGCAGCAAACGGGCGAATACCAGCAGTACCGGGGCCCAGACGCCAATGGTCTCGTAGCCGGGGGACAGGGCGATGACCAGCGAGCCGAAACACATCAGCAAGACCGACGCCATGAGGGCGGCTTTACGGCCTTTACGGTCTGCGTACAGACCCATCAGCCAGCCACCGATAGGGCGCATCAAAAAGCCCACGGCGAAAATCGCGGCGGTGTTGAGCAATTGAGCGGTGGTGTCGCCTTTCGGGAAAAAGGCCTTGGCGAAGTACAGCGAGAACGCGGCGTACACGTACCAGTCGTACCATTCGACCATGTTGCCGACCGAGCCACTGAAAATGGACTTGATGCGGCTGGAGGTGGTTTTGGCTTGAGGTGCTGCAGACGCAGACCCGGCAGGCAGGGTGCTTGAGTTATCCATTGAATGGATCCTTGTTTTCTTGGTTTTGTTATAGCGCGGCAAAACGCGAGCTTGCGGGGGCTATAGCAGAACTTGTGCCAAGGCTTGAATGCCCGGTTTACAAGGGTTTCAAACAAGGAATGAGCGGGAATCCGCTGGTTGGTGATTATGCATAAGCGGAAATCCGCCTATAGATCACAAATCTGTAGGAGCGAGCTTGCTCGCGATCTGTTGATCTTGATCTGGCTTTTGCTCTTGCTCTTGCTCTTGATCTAAGAGGCCCCGTTAAACCACGCTGGCCGAACGCAGGTGTTGCGCAGTGGGTAACCCGGCAGGACGCCG
>NZ_WIVZ01000058.1:0-23260 GCF_009600325.1 Pseudomonas sp. FSL R10-2189 | reverse complement strand
ACCAATTACATAGCCAGGTGCTTGCTGAAGTCAGGAGGGTTTAGAAATCAGCTACACCCTTAAATGCGAAGAGCCATTTAAGTGATAGCCAGAGCGACGAGCACTATGTTGATGAGTTAACACTGAACATAGATACAGCTGTTGATCCATTACCTACGCTCGTTTATGAGGGGCAGGTCTTTCGCGACAGTGGCGACGGCCGGCGCTATGCTCACTATCAAATCCAGGACCGTGCCGGTAACTTGAGCCTGGCTTCGCAGCGTATTGAATTGCTCGTGGAGGTCTCTCCCATTCCTCGTGATTTGCCCTTTCCAAAAGTGACTCAGGCCAGTGGTTCGGGCTCTATCAGTAAGCTAGATCCTTTTAATGCAGGTCAAGGCATTACGGTTGAGATACCCGCCTCAGTTGTTTTGTATGAAGGGGAAGAAGTAAGAGTGTCATGGGGTGTGGCAGGTAAGGTTGGATATTTTTTGGGTGAATTTTCAAGTGTGCCTGCAGACAGAAAGTTGAATGTCGGTAAAGATCATGTACCTCAGCACATGGGTAAATCGATCACAGTTAAATATGAGGTAAAGACTGTTACAGGAAAGGTACTACCTTCAGAGCGCTTGACAGTCGATATGGGCATGATACCTCGTGACTCGATGCAGTATGGTTACTGTGATGTCACGCAAGTGAGTGCGTCAAGATTTCCGGATGCTGGCCTGGTGGTTAAATTGTTGACGCGTTGGTTTTTGATAATGCCCGGGCAGTATGTGAATATTTATGGGAGGGGGGTATCGGCCACTCCAGGGCTTGCGGATATTACGTTTCCGGTATTGACTGATTTTGAAGTCACTCAACAGTGGATTGATGAAGAGTATATAACTGACTTGATTGTTAAGGCAGATATAATGCCTTTTAAAGTACCCAGTGAACTTACAATCATTACCCGTTTCAGTTTTGATGGTAAAGAAACCTGGACGACGGAAGAGGGCAGTCCACGATCAAAGCTTCAACTCATCACGTAATACTGCCTTTTAACGGCCCCGCTTGGGGCCGTTTCTTATTTGTAGGTAATGGTAAAGGCCAATGCGCCTTTTGCTGTACCTGGCTCTATGGCTGATGTGGGATCTGTCTGATAAAGCCGCGCTTTAAAATCCAGTACCACATTGCCAGGGGTGATAGCCAAAACGGGGATTTCTTTTTCGAGCTCAAAAGGTGTTATGCCATCATGGGTGAGCACTTGTATTCCGATACCTCGCGCATTTGAATCAGCGCTGAGGCTAAATAGACCTTTTGCTGAATCAATAGGAACTGAATCTTTAGCACCATCGAGCCGTATATGGGCGGTGGCGATATTATTGTTCGTAGGGTCAGCAACACAATTTTCCAGGGCAATGGAAAAAGGAACAGGGGTTGTGCCGGTATCAGGCCCTTTGAAATCAGCGATATTCCATTCTTTAAGGTCGACAGGGTCTGCACTCACCGCCGTGGCTGAGACACTGCATTGCGCTTGAATGACGGTGCCGGAAATCCCAAAATCAAAACCTTTTCCGACCCCTGAGAGGCTCGAAGTTGCCAAAGTGCCGCCATCCAAAGGTTGTGGGCCGGGAGTAATGTCGCCCGTCTTGATCAGTGTGACTCGAGAACTCAGTCTGCTCAGGCTGAACTCGACTGACATTCGTTGGTTGTGAGTGGCTGTAAAAGGTATGACAGGCGGGCCCATCGGTGTAAAAGCGTTAGTCGCCCCGCCTGAAAAAGGAAAGCCCAGTCGTACATATGCCCCTACTCCGCTGATATTGGTTTCAATGACCTTACCATTAACGTCCTCGCCATTGATGGGCGGCAGCAATACTGGCGAGATCGCTCTCACAGCATTAATAGTGAAGTCCAGAATGACGCTGCCATCATTAGTGCATCTCAATGAGGATCTGTTTTCATCAGTGGGGGTTCCATATTTATTGAATTCTCCTATGATGCTGCCGATCTCTGCATGCCGAGGAATATAAACACTGCCCATGTCTTGACGATATAACTGAGGGCCAGGGGGCGAATTCGCCTCCCAGTAGCAGGTGTTTGCCAGCCCTGTTTGGCTATAACCAATAAGCCCGAGGCCGGTCAGTAAAGTCATTAATCGCTTCATGTGTGCTCCGATCCGGTAAGCGGTACTTTCATTTAAACCGGTGCATTGGAATATGATGTTATTGACACTGCAAAGTTTGCAGATAATAGCCATCTATTTTTTTCATTGTTAAGGGGTCTATGTTCAGCAGGCAGCGTTGATGATTTTCATCGCCCCATATGACTTCAAAACTTTTAGTATCTTCAGCGCTGGTGAGCATGACTTGGCCGGCCTGGCCAACCATGCCAAGTTCTTTTCCGGTTGAATCACTCACGCGAGCACCGAAGGGCAGGGGGGTGCCGTCTACTGTATGGCTGGTAATGATCAACCGTTTGACTGTGCGTGCAGCAAATGTCGCTTTTACCACCGCCCCTCTGCGGGGGATTAATTGGGTGGTACCGTTTTCAATTTCAACTTCAGGCCCAAGGTTGTCTGTTTGCAACTCTACATTGTTGACACGATAAGGCTGTAGATAAGGGACGATGGCATAACCGCGTGAGTTAGTGCGCACTCCGGTTGTATTGACTACACCGGCTCCCGAAATGCCTGGAACTTCCACCAGGCCTATGGTTTCACCCAAGTAAGGACCTAACTCGATACCGTCCCCATGTAAAAGGACAGCCCCGCTCGCGTTCATGCTTAGACTGCGGTAATCACGGCCCATTGTTAGCCCTGCGCCCACGCTGGCGAAGGGCGCTTGGTAACCTAGCGCCAAGGTAGAAGCAGTTTGTTGAACGTTATCGTGGCTTACTGAAGCCCGATAACTTAAGCGACTCTCATCGGTAGTGCCGCCTACACTGGCTCGCTGGCTTAAACGGTCGCCAAATTTCTGAACGTCGAAGGTCGCCGAAGTGGAGTGTCCGAAGTCCAGCGGCATGGAAATACTTAAACCTACGATACGGTTTGTTTCCATGTTGCGCTGGTTGCTTAACGCTTGAGAGGCGAACACGTTATAACTGATGCCTTTGTATTGAGTATTAAATTGAAGTTGGAACTGACGCTGTGCGTAGTTGCTGAGCCAATAATCCTGGTGTGAAACAGTCAAACTCATCGAGCTTTGTTTGCCCACATTCTGTGATACTGACGCTTCGAGCCGACTTCGCCGGCTGCCATAGAACGTCGCGTCCTGGTTGCGTTGGCGCAAGGCTTCGTCAAAGTCTCTGTAGCCTTGGGTGGAATAGCGATAACCGGCAAAGCGCAAGTTGGTGCGTGATGCAAACGATTTGCCATATTTAATGGCGTAACTCATGCCTTGCACATTGTGTGTGTCGCCAGAGTCGATATCGGCATTGGAGTGCGTCACATCGAGTGAAAAAGCACCCGCTGCACCAAAGTCTCTGGCCACGCCTAATGTGCCGGCCTGGTAGTACTCACTGCCCAGTACGCCGCCGTACAACGTTGAGTTCCATAGCGTGCCGAGCGCTAAAGTACCCTGCCATAGCAATGGGTCCTCAAGATCGTAAGCGTCGTTGTACCGCGCCACAGTGGCGCTATAACGCCAAATACCCTTACGTAACAAGTTGCCGATGCTGGCATAAGGCTGGGTATATCGATAGACATGGCCGTCTTCTTCAGTCAGGACGATTTCGAGTTCTCCGCTGCCTCCGGCGGTACTCAGGTCTTCAATCGCATAGGGGCCAGGGCTGACGTAAGTCGAATAAATGGGATAGCCGTTTTGAAGTACTTCCAATTTGGCGCGGGTCTGTGCAACACCTCGAATGATAGGTGCGTAACCCTGTAATACGTCAGGTAACATTCCCATGTCCGAGTTGATGGTCAACCCTTTGATGGGCATGCTGCGGAACACATCGCCCGAGGTGAATGTTTCCCCCAGAGTCAAGTTGGCCCGTGTATTGGGCAGGTCACGCTGCAGGTAGGTAAAGGCTCTAGCCCACTTGCGTCGCCCTTCCTCATCTGTACGCAACGATTGGTTGCTGCGAAAACGCCACGCTCCCACATTCAGACCGCTGGTCACATTCAGATCCTGGTTTCGGCGTGTACCCATATAACGCCCAGTGCCTTGTTGAGCAGAAACTTGATAGTTGATGAACGCTGCATTGATACCTGTTTGCCACAGGTCTGAAGATACATAACCGATTACGTCGCGGCGCATGGCTATGTGAGGGATCGATATGTCTAGCCGCAGCGTGCTGCTTTCCATTTCACTGGTTGCGCCTCGTACAAGGCTCGGTAAATCAATGCATTGTTCAGTGATGTTCTGTGTCGTAAAAGTTTGCATCCTGACGCCCATGGCTTGTAAGTCTTGTGCATTTAGGCAGGGCGTCAGTCGTTGACCATCATCGCTCAATGAGAAGGTCACTTCTCGATGGGCAAAATAGTGTTGATTGATAAATATCGCGACAGTGTAACGATCAGGAGGCAGCGTGTGAGTACGTGCAAGTGACTTGAGAATCATGACACTGGACTCATTACCTTGTGTGTTGGCCTGGCGTATGAACCCTGATTGAAATTCGACGGGTTGCGCCCTCACTGTTGGGAGTTCAAACATCACGATAATCGCCATCGTGGCAGTCAATAATGGAGCGGCGCGCACACCCTGAGGGAGCGCTCGTTCAAGAGTGCAAGTCATGAGCATGTTCCTGAGGATTAAGCACTAAGGGGGCTGGCCCCTTAACGTGCCGCCTGAATGGGAAGGGTCAAGGGTTGTGTATAGGCGCCGTAGTCGTTGATGGCAGAGAACACCACTTGCATGCCTTCCTGATATTTCAACCCCTCAAGTTCAAATGCCCGCTCGCTAAGCGGGGCCGACATATCAGGGTTTTTCACAAGATGTTTTTTTCCGTTGGCCATAACATCCAGGCGAACGAAGGAAACGTGATAGGGGGTGGGGTTGCGCACTATTAGCTGTGAAACTCCGTTCACTTCACTCAAAAACCATTGCAACTCTGCAAGCTTGGCAACTGAGCCTCCTTCAAGCGTGTGTGGCCGATAAAACAGCTTGATGCGAGTACGTATAGCGATGTTAAGGGCATTGCCAGACGTGTCATTAGTTTGAGGTATTTCCTGGACATTAAAGTAAAACAGTGATTCACGATCTGATGGCAGAGTGTTTGGCAGGGCATTTATTTGCACCTGTTGATCTTTGCCAGGGTCAAGCCGAAACAGTGGCGGTGATGCGATCAAGGGCACCGCAGTGGTGGTGTCGTCAGCCTCGGTATTAACCCAGGCTTGTGCTGCGTAGGTTTTTTTACTGGGGTTACGCACGATGATGGAAACGCTGCGTTGATCACTTTCTATGACTACTCGAGTGCCACTGATGCTCAAGGCTGCTTGGCTGGTTAACGGCTGGAGAGAGAGCACAAACGTCGCCACGCCATAACTGAGCATGCGCCGGGTCAGGGTTGAAACAAACATGAGGGAGTACCTTGGACCAGGGCAAAGAGGCGCCCTGGTCTGTTTCTATTAAGTCAGTTCAGCCCCCCTGGAACGGGAGCCACTGCACTTAAGAGGTGTTAGTTGATTTTCACCACGAAGGCGATGTCGGCCGAGGCTACTCCGGCTTTCACGTTGGCAGCGGTTGAGCGATAGAACGCTTCGAATTGCATGTCAGTAGGGTCGGTTGAGCTCAGAGCATATTCAGCAGACGCGTCGCCATTTTTAACGGAGGACCCAGTCTTGTCCTTGATAACTATGGCCACACCTTGTGCTGCATCAGCCGAACTGCGTATAGCAAAATGATCACCGTCGGCCAGGCCACTGAAGGTGACGGTGGCTGTGTTGGTGTCGGGGGGAGCAGCAAGCCCGCAGCCGCTGTCAGGGGTGAGGCGCAGGCTGAAGGGTTTACCACCGCGGTCCTGGTCTACAGCCGTGTAACGGCTGGCATTAACGTCGACCATTTTTACGAGGTTCCCAATAGAGCCATCACCGGGATTAACGATCTCAATTGGGCAGGTACTGGAAGTGATCTTGCCTTCAAAGTTGATAGTGCCAGTGGTTGCAAACACGGATGTGCCAAACAGGCTAAGGGCAAAGCCCATAGAAAGGTGAAGGGGTAAAGCACGCATAAAAAGAACCTATTGAATAAGATGTCCCCTGTCTCGATACGCCGAGACGTTTTAGGGACTTAATGGAGTGGCGCTCTAAGCGCGAGTCTCGGCGGTGGACAATGCTATAGAGCCGGATGTTGCGTAGATATGAGAGAACTCTCAATTTCAGAAGTAGAAAGAATTAGTAACGATCAGGTTTCAGATAATGAAACCCAATGCACTCATTGCGAATGCATTGGGCAGCGCTGAGTTTTAGAAATCACTACGTTGGCCGAAGCCGTTTGTTCCTCGTATACGTGTTGCTGGAGTCACTGTGGGCCATTTTTTCGGGCCAGAGGCATTAACAGTTTGTTGAGTAATCGCCGGTAGTGAAGGTGACGGTGGTTGAATTGGCGGAGTGGGGGGGGTGAGTATTTGATGAGACGTGCTTGTTATGGCAGTGTCGGTGGTCATTTCACGGGTGATATCAGGTCCTACTCGGTAAGAGGGATTAGGGGCAGTGTCGGGACTTGCAGCCCCATCAATTTTGCGTCTTTTTGAGGGGCTGGATTGCAGGGGAGAGTTGGCGCGCTTAATGGCGGGGTTCGACTCAATGAACATAGGATTGTCACGTCCTTTAAGTAAATTGATTCTCTGGCGCGCTGAGGCCTCTACAGCGCGCTCAAGGACATCTGGACCTCGCAGAGTATTTTTAACCAACTTTTTACCTAGCGAGTTTGGCAGTGGCATAAAACCGATGAGCATTTCCGAGGATTCCAAGTTTTTACTGAGGGTGCCTCTGGTATATAAACCCCATGTCCCGAGCGAGGTTGCGAAAAGATCCACGGACAGACCAATGAATATAGGAGCTGCAGTACCGCCAGTCGCAATGGTTACGCCTACTCCGATCGCCATCATGGCCGCAGTAATCAGCCCTTGCTCTAGGCTGAATCCCTGGATAGGCGCTGCCTGTTTATAAACAGGATTTGCACGATCTATTGACTGATCATAGTAGGAATAATGACCCGTAGGATCGCTGAATTTAATAGGGTTGCCCAGGCAATAAACATAGGGGTTTATTCCTCCAGCACCAAAAGGGCTCAATGAGTCGGGGCTATGAAAGCGCATCAGTGAAGGGTTGTAGGCGCGGTAGCCTTTGCCCAGCAGGTACCATCCCGTATCCTGTTCACGCATCTCGCCGTTGAAAGCCAGCGAACCGGTTAATGACCAGTCGCCGCTGTCTCCGTAGGCGTTATAGACGGCAGATTTAACCGCCTGGTCTTGGCTTTGTGCTATCACCGTTTTATTGGCATCGCACATATACAGCAGTACCTGATCTGGATCGTCTGACTGTTGGCCCAAGGTTTGATCGGCATCACGGAAATACCGGGTGTGTATTTCATCTTGTAAGGTACCGACCAACTCATACCCTTCATACATTCGAAAACATTCACTTTGGTCCCGGTTAGTTGAGGCGATCAATTGGTTGTGCCCATCGTATCGATAATGGGAAAGTGAAAGGCTTGAGCTGTCGTTACCAGCGTTCAGCAAGCGCCCCTGGCTGTCGTATTCCAAGTGATTACCGAATTCGTCATTCCGTTGGTGGCCGTCCTCATCGTAGGTAAAGACACACAACCCTCTACCCGCCTCTATGTAGCGTTGATGGCTATGGCTTACGCTGAGTAGCTGGCAGGGATCATCAGTTTGATAACTGAAGATAGCATCGTCTGTTGTGTCGTCGTCGTAAGTAGTGAATCGTTCAGTGATATTGTCTAACGCATCGAAAAAGAATAATTGCGAACGAATACGTTGACCGTATTCATCTTTTGGCAATGTAGCGCCCTGGCATTGGTGCTCAATTAAACGGCCGCGGGTATCATAATTAAAGCGCTCAGCAATCAGGCTGTAGCCGTCATGTTCAAGAGCACGTGTTTCGAGTAATCCACTAATACCCCATGTTTGCGTAATAATCCGGGGTGGTTGATTGTTAAGTATTATTGTGCGTTGGATTTCTTGATCGTATTGGTCGTATTCAATCGCGGTGACAAGAACGGCGCCTGATTGTGTGTCCGTAGTGGTCGTGCAACTTACGCGTCCAAGCGTGTCGTAAATATACTCTGCTCTGAGTACACCCTGTGTCATTTGGTGCAGGCGTCCATCCGCATAGTAATCACAAGTGTTCGTGGTGCTTATATTATTAACGACCGTTGTTCGTGAGAGCTGTCGACCTTGCAAAGTACTGGTGTAGTCCGTCTGTAGCGTCGTGCCGTTCGTATCAGTCCAGGTATCTTCGAGCAGTTGTTGCGATTGGTTATAGACATATTTTCGGACGCCTTCGCTCGTCGTCACCTGGGTTAAAAGAGCACTGCTTGGGTGGTACTCAAAAGTAGCCGTCCCTTCTTCGGAAATCATTTGTCTAGGTGATGATGTTAAATTAAAGTCGTACGCATAACTAATAATTTTTTTCTTAAGCGTTTCACGTTTACAAACTTGCATTTGTCCATCTGTATAAGAGAGTGTTTGAACGCGAGAGCCTACTGTAGAAGACGTCATGCGTCCTAGGCCATCGAAGGTTTGTTCGCCAATGACTCTTTTAATGTTTGCGCCGTCTATGACTTCAAGCCGGGTCGGTAATGCCTCAGTGCTGTGGGGCGTGTAGGTGTGAAGCACGCGGGTGCGATCCGGCAGCGTGTTGCTGACCAACCTGGACCAAGCGTCATAAGCATATTGGCTGGTGTTACCAAACTCATCCACTTCTTTGATGCAGTTACCAACACCATCATAATTATATTCATAGTAGCTGATGACTGTATTTTGTGAATCGCGCATTTCAACTTTAAGCGGTTTGCCTAACGAGGAAAGGCGAGTAACATTTAAACCATGTTGCACCGCTACGAGACCAGGTGCTTGGCGCCAACGAGTGATTGTCGGTTCAAATTGTTCCTCAGAATTTTTTAAACCGATGGGGTCGTGGACTTCATAGTAAAGTATGTTGTCTGGTTTTTTAGTGGCTTCAAGTTGATTCCAGTGATCGTAAAAAAAATGGCTGGTTAGCGCCAACGAGTTGGTCTCATCAATCCAGTCGTAGTAAGTCTCTTGCGCCAAATGACCGCGGTTGTTATAAAGGGCTTCATACGTTTTCCGATAATCGCGGTTCTGCGGGTTTGTATTGTCCATTAATTCTTGCGAGATCATACGATCAAGGCCGTCAAATTTAACGCGTGCCTTTAGCCCCATGACGTCGGTGATAATGTGTTCTGTTATCAAGCCCTGAGCCGTTGGCAGATAGTATTCATAGCGCCGAGTTGCACTAGCGTTTGTATCAGGGGCGGTAGTCTCGGATTTAAGACGCCCTAGAGAATCGTAGGTGTAAGCGACCGTCGAACCGTTGTCTTGTATTTCAAACACGGGTTGTCCCGTGATAATAGATGTGTGTGCTTCGGTCGTGCGGTAATGGCTGTCCAGACTGCTCCCCAGGGTTTTACGTGTCACTAATACGGGTACTGTTTCTGGTAGCGATAACAGTCCATATTCAAAGTCGATGAAGCTTGAAGAAGTCTCTAGTGTCAGCGTTTGACGTTTGAGGCGGCCATGACTTACAAGGTTGCCAAGAGTATTGTAATAAGTTCTTTCAATCGTTTGTAAGGGTACAAATAATTCTTTTGATTGACCATTGGCTGGTTGCTCAACAGTGACCTGGAAGAGCTTTTCTGTGGTCAGAACTTGATGATTTGCAAACCCTTCTATGATCGAAGGTAAAGAACCATAGCGGAACTGACATTGCAAGGTGGGTGCATCCCCAAAAGATGAAGGGGCAGGTATAGTTGTTTTTGTTTTAAGTGAGCGTACAAAAAGTTCTGGATCGGGAGGGCAGTAAAAGTCATCTGTTGGAATGCCTTCTCCGATGGGGGCGTAGTAAGTGCTGAGCAGAGTTGTTCCGTCAGCCAAAATCTTTGAAGTTTCGTTGCCGTGCGTGTCATATTGAGTCGTGACAGTTTCAGAGCGAATCTTGTTTTTATCAGATGTTAAATACCAGGACTTGGTAACCGTATGTGGGAGTTGGAAAAAGTCTGGTTGTGCTGAAAACAGTGCATTTTCGAGTATGTGGTAAGTCGTCTCAACGGCTTGAATATGCCCGGACTGTTGTATTTCTTCTCGGGTGAGCAAGTGAAAACGGTTGTAGATTCGTACAATCGAATTAACTGTAGCATTGCCATCTAGAAGCGATTGTATGGAGCCGTATTTATAGTCAGCCACGACTTGATAAAGATTGTCATAGCCGGTGTTCCCCCACACTAATCCCGGTGCATGATACCCCAAGAAATTATGCTGATTGTTTTGCTTAGGTAAGACATACGTGTACTTATAATTAATATCATCTTGCCCGGCGCCAGGTTTAATAACATGATGAGTGACCCTGGGTATACGGAACTCATCGCCTGCTGGATGTCCATGGCCTCCGTCCTCATACCGCACATATTCATGAGCACCGTCGGGCGTTAAAACTTCTGTGATACACAGCAAATTACGAAGCTTGGTAAAGGTGAAATTCCAATAGGCATGATCATCTGTAGGTAATGTGACCCGCGTTTCAAAACTGCCTGGAACAGAGCGCCACTCGTAAGTGGATAATGCATTACTGTCCTGACTGAAGCCTGAATATAACAAAATTTTTAATTCAGAACTGCCCAATCCGGAAATCGATACAAGTGCAGTACCTTGTGCGTCGCTTATGTGCTCCAGGGCGTAAATGACACCCGTGTTAGTAGTGACGGGCGTATAGGCGAATGCTAATTTGTGGCCCTGTGCAGAATATAACTCTTTAGGTAAATACAAAGAACCATAAAGACTGAGTCGTTCTGAAAGCCCTGATTTGTGCTCGATACGATAGGTGTCAGCCCCTTCAGAGTAAAAATTAAAAGTGACTAGTTTTTGCTCGTTGAACTCTGCTTTGGCGTCAATCCAATTACTAACTCTCAGTGCTTCCCCCGTGCTTAATGTCAATATTTCAGTTGTAGGGTCGTACTGAGACAGTTGCCAGGACCACCCCGTGCCGAAACCACTGTCGAGGGTATTTAATGGGTTAAAGTTCAAGTTAAGAGGAAATGCCGGGCCGCACAAATTGTTAGCATTAATATCTGGAAAGTTCACAGATGCAGTGTATTGGCCGGTACGTGGGTCTACCTGATGACTCATAAAGCTGAGAAAGTTGAAGGCATTGGAGTGCAGGTTGCTCGCCATGATAATAACCTCTGGGTGCAATAATAAAGCCGTTCCGGTGCAGTGCTATAGCCATAACACTGTGCATCGCCCAAGTGCGGGTGATGTCATTCGCATATTTTCCTGTGCGAGCCTACCAATAAATTTAAGTGTTAGTACCTAGTAGTTCTGCTAGTACCCACCTAAATCTTTAGGGTGTAAAAAGAGGTGACCAGGCAGTACAAAAATGCCCCGTGGAATTTAATATTTTCAGGAAATCAGCTAATGCATGACCTACTTCCAATGCCGGTCGTCGCCAATTTAAGTTCGGATAATGTCCTCGATCTTGCTGCATTAGGTGATTTGGCGCTTGCTACCTACATTCCAGTCGGCGGTATTGAGGACGATGATGAAGTTTACATTTACCCGAATTGGCGTGGTTGCGGGCCTTCTGGCGCCGTATTCGATGATGCGGGCTCGATGGTGCCGCTGGACAGAGATCAGGTAAAACCTGAAGGCATGCCGGTGTCAATTACCAATTTATTGCTCAAAAGCCTGGATCAGGGTTGGGTTTTTTATTCTTATTCGTTTGAGATCAATGGAACGCGTACTGAAGAATCAGCACGTCGATTTTTTTATGTAGGAAAGCGACCTCAGAAAGTTGCTCTTTTACCGGTAGCCCAAGTACGTGGGGCACACGACCTGCATATTGATGCTGATACTATATCGGATAATTTTTTAACTGTGGTGGTATTACCTTACGAAAACATGACTGCAGGCGATGTTGTCACGTTTTTGTGGCAAGGTTATACCGCCACCGGTACCGCTAGGCCTGTTATTAAGAGTGTTATCGAATTGGTGAAAGAACAGGTGGGGCAGCCTCTGGAATTCACAGTTCAGAAAGGTCAAGTGACCATCATTAAGAACGGCAAAGCCGAGATTAGTTACTCCATAGCATATGCTGATGACACTAGGCCGGTGACACAGTCTATTGTGCAGACGTTCAATATAAAAGCGTCATTGACGCCATTCTTGCCAGCTATTGAGATACCCGGTGTAATTGGTTATTTAGACCCTAGTCAGTATACACAGGGCCTTAAACTATCAGTTAATAACTACGGTGCGATACAGGCAGGTGACTATATTGTGCTTTATGCTATGGCTCCACGAGCAGGCAGAAGCACGTCTATTGTAATGCCTGTGGATGCCAGTACGGTGGATCGTGGTACTTTTCACGCGCTTTTGGAATATCAGTGGTTGCTAGATAACACCGCTCAAGACGTGGTTTTTACTTACCAGTTCTCTCGGCTTGGAGCGGCAGGCGCCAGTCTGCCATTACCAGTAAATATCAATAAAGAGCGTAAGGTAACAGAGTTTCCTCATGTTCCACGCGCCACTCCAGGTAATGAGGGCGAAGGCGAGCTGGCAGCCAATATTGCTGTTAATGGTATTGATATTGAAATTCCGGCTGAGGTCGAACTGTTTGCTTCTGATAGCGTGCATGTACGTTTCAATCAAGAGGGTGAAACGGGCTATTACTTAGGGCTGAATAACCCAGATAACCAGAGATCTTTCACTGTGCCCATGGAAGCAGTCACCCCAAACATAGGGAAAAAGGTCCAAGTCTATTACCAGATCACTCCCGCGGGCACAACCATTCCTCTTGTGTCCCCTGCGTACACGTTAACGGTGCTTGACCTCGGCTCGGGTCAGGTTATTGCACCCATTTGTACAAAGCCTGCTAGTTCAGGCCGATTAAGTAAACGAGCTGTTATGGCCGTCGAGGTTGCTGAGTTTACGCAAAATAAATTCATGTTCTTCCAGGCAGGGCTATGGGTGAAGGTCTATGCAAGCGTGAGTGGTGTAAAAACTTATTTTCGAGGCACTGCACTGCAAGGCGTCCAGGTGAGTAGTGAAGAAACTGTTGAAGAGAAATTGATCATCTCCATAAATAAAGACTACGTTAATGGTATTGCAATTAATAATAAGATGGTTGTTGGGGCAGAGATAAGTTTCGATGGCGGTGAAGAGTATAAGCAGTTTGATACTGTTTCGTTAACCGTTGTTGAGTGAATAGATAATACTCAGATTTTTAGCGCATGATGAATATGAATGAGGCTCGCAATGAAAACTATAGTCAATTCGGCAGAATCCATACTTGCAAAAATGAAAGGCCAGTCTGTAACGAGTAAGTGGGACGCTATCATATTTTATAACCGCAGCATGTCAAACCACGTGCTGGAGCAAGAGTATATAAAGTTTTTTACAGAGGGCAAATGGTATAACCCAATGACGCAAACTTTACAGGCGCAGGGACAAACGGAGAAGGTTTATCTCTCTGAAGTCGTTTTTTCACAGCCAATGGTTTCTTTTGTTTCTCGTCACGACGGTCAAGACCCGGTATTGCAGTTGACATGGTTCATCAAGAGTGGGGGTTATATTCTATATGATGGCACGGATATTCGCTCTGAAGGAGACTTTAATCCAGTCACAGGGCCTACTTTAACATGCCAACTGGGTGTTTCAGAGGGGGGCGTCAAGGACGGAAAAGTTGTCCTGAATTTGGAAACGTCTTATGACTGGAGATTTAATTTTACCCATAATGCTGATTTT
Organism: Pseudomonas sp. FSL R10-2189; assembly: GCF_009600325.1. Classification (NCBI taxonomy): domain Bacteria; kingdom Pseudomonadati; phylum Pseudomonadota; class Gammaproteobacteria; order Pseudomonadales; family Pseudomonadaceae; genus Pseudomonas; species Pseudomonas sp. FSL R10-2189. The sequence continues at coordinate 9,358 of NZ_WIVZ01000058.1, read as the reverse complement.
GATTACCAATACGGTTATCTGGCAATGGGGACGCTGTTGAACCTGCTGTACCCAGAACAAAAAGAAATTGTTTTAAGCCAAATAATCTCGACGGGCGGCGTGGACTGGAACCCGACCAGTTTTCGGGTTGAAGTAAAAATGCCAGAGACTGCACGCTTACTGGATGGCTACAGTTACGATGATGGTGCAATCAAGGTCTACGTAGGCCTGGATGGAAATACCGAAGGTGGTACTCCGACACCCGATTCAGATATCTACATGATTCCTGACGATGGGGATTATACCGCTGCCATTGTAATCAGTAATAAAGCGATTATGGAAAAAGTGCTTAGTAAAGGATTCGTCACCATGGGTGACGCTGGTACAGGATCGGCGACAGCAATTGAAATACAAAAGAATACCGATCTTTATAAGCTGGAGGCAGTTCAGGGTAGCCTCAATATCCAAGGTCTTTGGTTTAATGATATTCCTGGGTTAACGGCTGTGCAAATTGCAATGCTTATTGGGAAGGTTCCTGTTTCTGATATTCAGAAAGCCGAGTTCAGCATTTCAATGGTTGATGATCAAGTCAAAGCCGAGTGGAAAGGCTACCAGCCACTGACTTTTGATTATAATAACAACCAATACACCGGTGAACTGAATTGGCAAAAAAATATATCCGGTGAGTTTCTGACTCTGTCCGATACCGAAGTTGGTCTAAAGCTCAAAGATAATAGTGCTGTCGATTCTCTGTTGATTCCTGGCCCAGGTATGCCAGATGAAGTAGTAGAGAGGTGGTTGTATGTGTCTAACGTCTATAATGATAACGTTGTAAAACCCTCAGTCGAACGTGGTCTTGAGCGCTTGATTAGTCGCGTACCAAGCTTTAACACCTTCGCTTTACAAAGTGTTCTATTCAAAAATGGAAATGTGATTGCTCTTGAAAAAGCTCACACGCCTGGAGATATGGTTGTATTCGGAAAGTTTCGTCCGGGATTGACGTCCATTGAAATGGTCAATGCGATGCCTCACCTTGTGGTCGGTGAAGTGTATAAGTTCGACGTTAATGAGTCAGCTAGAGGTATGATGCTCATATGGTCGGTTGCACCGTTAAACACTGGCAAGGAGTATTACGAGGGCGACATTGGCACAATAAATAGGCTTACTGGGGAGTATACGGCGCCATTAACGATTAGCGGGGAACACATTCAAGTTAAAGTGACGGTGGCCGATGAGCATTCAGACGCTACCAGTGTGGCGCTGGTGTCTATTTCCATGGATTCAATCCAAATAGTTCCGCGTAAGTTCAAAGTCGATCAAGACGGGGGGGAACTTCGCTTTAAAGCGCTGAGCCATAACAAGACAGAAGTGACGCGAACAATGCCTGCGAACTCAGTCAGTAGTTGTGAGCGGGACCCAGGTATTATAGATCAATGGATCTTTAAGGCAGGTAAGTTACCTTTGGTAGATCCTGAGAATCCTGATTGGGGAACAGTCGCTTTTCTCCTTGAAGAGGTGACTTTCAGTACCGCGTTAGCAACTAAAACAGCGGTTGCTCTGGTCGTATCGAAAACTCAGTCATTTGAATTGAGTTATACGTTAAGCGGCGATAAAAAAACAGCTCTGTTCATTGCGAAATCGAGGGGAGTACCCAAAGAATGTGAATGGGTTAAGTTGATTGGGCCGGGATCAATGAGCAAGGAGGGGGTTTATACATTTGATCCAGAGTCCGACGACGACCAGAGTATCATCGTGAATGCAAGTCTCATAGCGGACCCTTCGTTTAGCACCGCTGACTTTTTTTCATTTACTAATTTAGAACTTCTAACTCAGCAGATTCGCTCAGGCAATGCCCCGGCTTGTGTGCCTTGTGACATAGATGCAATGGAAAGGCATAACCTAAGCAATCGTAACCTTTATATTAAGTAAATAAGACTTTGGAGTTCTGCTATGAGTATCAATTCGCGTGATACGCTGTTGGCTTCTATGAACGGCGAAAATACGACTAGAGGCTGGGGTGCTATTACGGCTTTTAGTCGGAGTCGGTTAAACCGCTTGCTGGAACAGCAGTTTATTAATGGGTATGGTAAAGCAACCTATTTTCCTAGGATCTCCAAAAACTTTGAACTGCCCAATTCACGAAAAGTGACATTGGAAAATCTAATTCTTGGTCAGCCATTGATTTCATTTGAAAATGCTTCTCTGGATGCATCAAAAGTTACGGTGACTTTCCGTTTAGTGGGCGGCGCGTACAGCGAAGTTAAGAGTATTTCGGGTGAGCCAGACGTTTTATTGACACATACTAAAATCAAAGAAACTCATGGTTTTACTATAACAGCAACCATTAATTTGACGGTGACGCGAGGTGATATTGATCGTGTCGGCCGTGTGACATTAGATCTTTCTGATGCCGTGGATTTTACCTGCAACTTTGGTTCTTTAACGGGTATTAAACAAGAAATCAGTAAATTGTTGAGTGCTTATTTCAAAGCCTTGCCTGCTCATAAAAGAATTTTCCAGTTAGGCGTGCTGGATCTTTCAGGCTACAACCCGTTAACCCCTGTGAGATTTTATTTACGCACCCAGCGAGCGCCCGGGGCAGAGGTTTTGGGCGCCGATAATGTAGGGGATGGCGCTGTATTGGTGTTCATCGATTTGGCTGGCAGCGCGGCCGGGAAAGATTTTCCAACGCAATCCAGCGGTTTTCGCTATTTCATCCCTGACGATACCCTAAACGGGCAAGACCAATATTCTGCGGCTCTGGTCCTCCATCACTCTATGCTGGCCGACGCCAATGCAGACAACATGGCGTTATTGACGACCTTGTTATTTCCTGGGCATAACCACTTTGAACCCATTTCTACCCATGACCCTCATGACAGGATTGTATTGGGTAATTTAGCCCCGAGCATCACGCTGTACAGTGTTGAACCCACTTTCTCGACCGTCCAGGCCGGAGGCACGCAAACGTTCATCTTTGAAGATGGCGAGGGCAAACAGGTCAATGCAACGTGGCGTGCACGTAGCTTGAACAGTTTTGGCTCTGAAGGTGCGGGCTCTATGGTTGGCAACGTTTACACGGCAGCCCCACGATCAAGCATTGGTCATGACACGTTACGGGTTGTTGTGACAGGCACTTATGAGAAGGGTGGAATTAAATACGAAGCTTCAGCATTGTTGCTTGTTGCTTACGAGGCGGCGTCCATCTCGCCTTTGGTCTCTGAGCGACAAGTCTTTGCCGAGGCTTCTGATTATCTGCCTGGTTCCCCCAAATTCGCGATTGCGAAGCAGTGGATCAATGCCGAACCTATCAAATTCAGTGCGTCAGCTGCGGACACCGATGTGGTTGAGTGGACGCTGCTCGATGAAGGGTATGGGTCCATTGAGCTGACCGGTAATACGGTTAATTACTCATTGCCAGATCCTTCCGAGATCGCAGGCAAGGACCTGTTTGTTCAGCGCGTTAGAGCCTATAACAAGACGACTCAGCAAGAGATGGAGAGCTCCGTCCTTTTATCGTCATGGGCGCATAACGTGCATATTGCGCCTGCGTTTGTTGAGAACCTTGTACCTAATGCCCAGGTGCAACTCAGTACTGACTGGAATCGTCCGGGTACTGTGACGTGGTCTGTGGTCAGCGGTGATGGATCTGTTGATAAAAATGGCATGTTTACGGCTACTAACTCATCTGAGCCGCAAACGAATGTTGTGCTTTACAGTTATATGTCAGACACAGGCGTGGGCATGTCGGGCTTCAGCATTATAGAAACGTCAGGGTATACACCGCAAAAATCCTGGGACACCGTTGTCATTACTGTGAAAGTGATTGATGGTAAGGGCCCGGCAGACAACGAGTACCAAGGGAGCGCCTATGCAAACGGGTGGCAACAGGTTCGTTTACAAACCTTCTTGGTGACCACAGGTGGGGAGTTGTCCTCAGAAGAAATTGACTCATTAGAGGTTATGGATTTTGAATCGAATCAACCGGTCCAAAATACAGACCAATTTAATGAATACGGCATACCCTACGGTTCAGAGTATGACTGGGCTTTTGCAAAGCAGAGCAACAGTTTTACAATGATTGGGGCAAGTAATGTTGTAAGCAATGAACTATTTGCCAATGCCACCGAAGATCTTTATGTTGTGGGACGGCCGTTGACCGCCGGTCAAATTCAAACGCGCACATTCTTCGTGCGTTTCATTGATAGCAATGGCACGCCACATACTTCTTTAATTGCTGATAATGCCGACGCTGGTAAAGTTTTTATTAAAGCGCTGCCCATACCACAATTAAATAGAGAGTCGTATTCATTCACCAAGACAAGAGTACTGACAGAGGGTGATATCGTATTGGATCCTCAGCGTCCAGCCGATGAGGCGCCTTCTTATGATTATAATTATCGAACGATAGATTATTATACAGTTGCTTATACGGGTGGGCAGTTTAAATTTGCTAACTTTGAACGCACGGATCCCACGCTCAATCGTAAAGACATAAATCAATCAACGATTCAATGGGAAAGTGACGTGCTTGAAGAAACCATGTTTAGCTACACGGGTAGTGCATTTTTCCCACCAATCGGCAACGCACCTAAGTACCTTGGTTTTGATCCGCAGTTAATCTCTATGAATGAAAACTTAATAGCTAAACTTGCTACGCTGGAGGTAGATACTGCATATAGTCCGAGCGCAGGGCAGTTGCTGGTGAGTCTTCACCGCACCGATGACGTTAGCTACCTTTCACGTTCAAATGCTGTGAGGATTAAACTTTATAAGGGCGTGGACTTCGAGTTTCAGGATGTTTATGGTAATTTTCATGGTATTAAAATTGCTTTTCCTAATGCGTCAGGTGAAAACAGTCGTAATGATCTGATACTCAGCACTTTTCTGCGGGATCGCGAATCAGGTGAGGTAATCGAATCATGAAACGATTAATGACCCCTCTGAGTTTTTTGTGCTTTACAGCCATCATGAGCAGTACTGCTCCAGTCTGGGCAAGTAATGCGCAGACTCAACTTAAACCTGTGGAAGATGTAACATCTGAGGTTGTTATTTATAATGCACTGTCAGATGGTAAGCCCAAAGAGCAATGCAGAATCCCGTTTTCTAATGAAGTATTGAATGTCAATATGGGGGACAATAAGTACGGGTGCAATAATGATGATGCTTATTATATTTCCCTGCAAAACGTACCTTCTGCAACTAAGATATGGTTGATGTCTGAGAAGGATTGTAATTTCAACAACACTAACGCTGACTGGGTTTTTAAATTAATAGCACGCAAAAAAAGCGTGTCGACGGATACTCTCAATATCAACGGATTGCGACTAGCTTTAGAGACGAAGCAATCTAATCCCGATAAAGCGGTCATCGTAACGGCCGGTGTTGAGCTAACCGGAGGGCAATTTGTGAGGCCGGAAATTAATGGTAAACTTTCATGTGTTCGCATTGAACCCTCGACGCCAGATACTTCGCAATCACCGAACGTTACTGCTCCATCATCAGCATTTCTCAAAAATGTGAATGGGGGTGCAACGTCGCCTGAGTTACATGCGCCAGTGCCCGTTATTAATTTTTATGGCAAGCCTGACAGTGGCAGTAAATTCTACTGCTCAATCCCTATTAAAAATTATACATACCATTTAGCTGCTTGGGAGGACCGCGACGGAGTACCTCATGATAAAGATGATGGCGGTTATGGTTGTCCGAATGATGATATATATGCGTTAGAGCTTAGTAATGTGCCCTCGGCGACGAGGATTTATTTGTCTTCCGAGTCAAGTTGCGATATGAATGAGTACCCCGAGGCCCCGGGAACAAGTTGGGCTGACTGGATCATAAAACTTAAAACAACGCAAAAAAGCGTTACCACCCCAGGAAATGATGCGCCTTATTTGCAACTCAATGATTTGATTTCTATGGAGAGTAATAAGGTAGTGGCCCCGCCCCATGCCGGCTTGCTATTAATACGTAAGATTCATAATCGTGGCAAAGTGGGCGGTAAATTATCCTGTGTTCAGATCATTGTGCCTACACCCGATATTTAATTTCTATTAGCACTTCTGCTTGCTCGAGCGGATTTAATTAAAGGCCCGTGCTCTTTTTATTGAGCGCGTGCCTAAAAGTATTATTCAAACTAGGGGTATTCAAGATGGCATCATCTACAGCAGTGCATTCCAATGCCTTCAATTTTATGAGCTACTTGCAAGGTGGTGTAGATCCACGTACAGGGCAGTACAGCGTTTCCATAAACTTGCCGGAACTAAAAGCTAATAATTTAACCGGGCCAGTGGTTCCTTTAGTGTTGATATTCAATCCACTTAATTTGCGTGATAGTGGTTTTGGTCAAGGATGGTCATTGCAACTTACCGAGTTTAATTTAGTCACTCGAGTGTTGTCATTGAGTTCTGGTGAAACCTTCAGGGTTACGGGCAAAGATCCGGATGGGCAGTTGACCATGGAGGAAAAAAAACTCGACAATTTTCATATTTATGAAGAGGGCGATGAGTATCGAATCGTTTATAAGTCGGGGGGGACTGAAATACTCAAGGTTTATGGGTCTACAGCACTGCCTGTCTATATGTATTCTGCAGAAGGGCGTCGGGTAGTTTTGGACTACGTTCCCTACCTCGCAGACTATAGGCTGAATACCGTAAAGGATGAGTCTGATATAACACTTCTTTTATTTACTAGCGATGGCATCACTGTTTCGATGCAAGCTTATCCTTATTCGAGTGAGGCGGGTGGGGCGTTGGCGGTTTATACGCTATTCCACAATCAATCACAGAGCACGACAGCTCTCACGCTGCCTACTGAAGACGGTGCCCGTTGGCTATTCACGTATGCAGATAAGCTCGGGTTCAATTGCATTTGCCGTGTTGAGACACCCACTGGAGGCCTGGAAGTTATTGAGTATGGTGACGGTGGACACAAGCATCCTGACCCTACGGCGTCAAATTTACCACGTGCTACGCTTCATAGTGCAGACCCAGGGTGCGGCCAACCCATCGTCACCACAGAGTATCGTTATGATCTACCCAATCAAGCAACGCAGAATAATTTTCTGGGCTTTGGAGCATCAGGTCTGAATTGGGATCCAACAGGCATTGATAACCTGTATCAAGTCATAAACTATGATTACAGTACAGTTGAGCGTTTATTGAATGGCGAAGATGAGGTTCGCCGTGTACAGCGAACTTTCAATTCATTTCATTTGTTGGTTAAGGAAGAAACCTACCAGAACGAATCTGTGATGCGCGTCACAACGACTTACCATGCTCTAGCGGACACTATTTTTGTCAGTCAGCCCCTGAATTTTCAACTACCGGCCAGCGTTGAAACACGATGGGAGAAGAAGGGCAGTTCTCGTTCTGAAATAGTCAAAACCACGTATGACAAATATGGAAACCTGATCGAAGAGATTGGAGCGGACGGTGTTACTAAGCGCAGCACTTATTACTTAGCTGAAGGAGGCGATGGCTGTCCTAAAGACCCTGAAGGATTTGTCAGGAGTGTAAAAGACACAACTGTCATCCCGGCCTCCGGTGCTTCAGATGTGGCACAGCAGCTGACAACGGCTTATCGCTATACATCGTTCGGCGCGTTAAATGCCGCACGGGCTGATTGGTTGGCGGTTGAAAGTGAATCACTGTTTGAGGTGAACAATAAGGTTGAGAAATTGCTGCACAAGGTTACGTACAACTATAACAATGACGTCACGCAACCTTTGGTCTTTGGGCGTATTAAGCAGCAGGCGCTAGAACGTCCCTCCCTGGACGAGGATACCTATAAATTCTTAACCGACTATGATTACAATTTGTCGCCTGCACGCTACAGTCGCGCGGCAGAGACAGTATTGCAGACAATAGAAACAATAACTAATTTCGATGGGACGACAAAGAAGATAACCAGTGAAACGTCCACGGTTCATGGCCAACCCTTGTTAGTAGAGGATGACAATGATGTGAAAATTGCCTATGTCTATGATGCCTTGCAACGTGTCATCCAAGAAACCGTGGCACCTGACCTTACTAACTATATTGCGCACCGTTACTATACGTATGAACTATCTATGCGGTGGGGAGTTGCAGCTAAACAAATAGCTACCAATGTAAAAGGTGTCAAGACAACGACTCTGTTAGATGGTTTTAATCGTGTGGTGGGTGAGACCCGCCAAAATGCTGACGCAGTTAACCGAGCGCGCGCAGATGACTTTAGAGAAACGTATCGTGCGCAATATGACGTGTTTGGTAACCTTATCGCTGAGACCGAAATTGATTGGCTTGATGAATCTGAACCACTGGAGTTAACAACATCCTTTTTGTTTGACGATTGGGGGCAGCAACAAACTGAAGTTCGCCCAGATGGGGTTAAGGTGCATGAGGAAACTAATCCGATTGGTTCTTCGCAGTGGAATGGACCTATTATTACGACTTGGACCGAAGTGCCTGGCTCGACGATCAAGTACCTGTTGAGCGTCAGTAAACTGAACGCGTTTGAAAAGCCTGTCATGATTGAACGATATGACGGGAGCGGTGATGTTTTCTCTAGCCGACATGAATATTTTTATGACGGTTTAGGGCGTATGGTCAGAGAGGTTGATGGCCGCAAGTGCGAGACACGCTACGAATATGATGCATTTGGCCGGACGATTAAAACAACACTTCCTGATAAAGCGAAGGTGGTGCGTGAGTACGCTGCACACAGTGCGGAGGACTTGCCAACCTTAATCAGTGTTGAGGGACAAGTCTTAGGTACTCAAGGTTTTGATGGGTTGGGCCGTATGACGTCATCGACGACGGGGGGCAGGGAAAAAGTATTTGATTTCAGGGCTGGAGAGCTACAGCCGTGGAAGGTCACCACAGCGCGGCACCATGAAATTGAGTATACGTATGCTCCACAATTGGGAGAGGAGCCAACGCTGCGCAAAGTATCTGGCTCGGCTAACAGTGCGAAATATGAATACGACCCCCAAAATGCACGTTTGAAGAGTTGCACTGATCAGGACCAAACGCTCGAACGTGAGTATTTCTCGACGGGTGAAATTCGTACAGAGAAAGTTTCTCAGGTCCAAGGCGAACCTTTGACCATGACCTATGATTATTCGCTTCGTGGGCGTATTCGTTCTTATAAAGATGTCTTGGGACAAACACAAACGTATGATTATGATTCTTTAGGGCGTTTGGATAAAACGACGTTAGGGAATATAAGGTCTACCTTTGAATATAATAGCCTGGGTTTGATGGCTTCGATTACAACAGAGGATGGTCCGCTAGGTGATCTCGGTAATCCACAAGTGATCATAAAGCGGCTCTTCGCATTTAAGGGTGTAGCTGATTTCTAAACCCTCCTGACTTCAGCAAGCACCTGGCTATGTAAT
>NZ_WIVZ01000057.1:0-23798 GCF_009600325.1 Pseudomonas sp. FSL R10-2189 | reverse complement strand
GGGAGCCGGATTTGAACCGACGACCTTCGGGTTATGAGCCCGACGAGCTACCAGACTGCTCCATCCCGCGTCTGTGGGGCGGATTCTACAGCGATACGCTGTGCTGTCAAACGTTAATTTCAAAAAAAGTCTTCTGCTTCAATTGGTTAGGCATTAAAAAGGGTCGTTTAACAGGCTACAGCCCCTGTAGGACAAGGGGTGTGGCGCAATTAGATACATTTCACTCCGGTCACAAAAACAAAGGCTAGGTTGAGAGCGCCGCATTTGTCGGCTTACCAAACACTACTGGTGCTATATACAGTTCTCGGTGACATACTGGCGTTCTGTTTTACCTACATCCTGAAGAACCATGCCTGACATAACGCAGCGCAAAATCATCCACGTCGACTGTGACTGTTTCTATGCCGCTATTGAGATGCGCGATAACCCGAGCCTGGCGAACAAGCCCATGGCGGTCGGCGGTTCGGCAGACCGGCGCGGCGTGATCTCGACGTGTAACTATGAAGCGCGTGCGTATGGCGTGCGTTCGGCGATGGCGTCCCGGCATGCACTCAAGCTGTGCCCGGACCTGATCATCGTGAATGGCCGAATGGACGCTTATAAAGAAGCGTCGAAAGAAATCCACGGCATTTTGCGCGATTACACTGAACTCATTGAACCGCTGTCGTTGGACGAGGCGTATCTGGATGTCTCTGACAGCCCGCATTTCGGTGGCAGCGCCACGCGTATTGCTCAGGACATTCGACGTCGGGTATCGAATCAATTGCACATCACCGTTTCGGCGGGGGTAGCGCCGAACAAGTTCCTGGCGAAGATCGCCAGTGACTGGAGAAAACCCAACGGTTTGTTTGTGATCACCCCGGATCAGGTCGAAGACTTTGTCTCGGCGCTGCCGGTCAACAAGCTGCACGGTGTGGGCAAGGTGACAGCGGACAAGTTAGGGCGCTTGGGTATTGAGACCTGTCATGACCTGCGTGACTGGAACAAGTTGGCGTTAGTGCGTGAATTTGGCAGTTTTGGCGAGCGTTTGTGGGGGCTGGCGCGCGGGATTGATGAGCGCTTGGTGCAAAGCGACAGTCGACGCCAGTCTGTCAGTGTCGAAAACACCTACGACACGGATTTGCCGGATCTGGCCGCGTGCCTGGACAAACTGCCTGAGCTTCTCGACACCTTGAATGGGCGTATCGCCAGAATCGACAGCAGCTATCGCCCCGGCAAGCCCTTCGTCAAAGTCAAATTCCACGACTTTACCCAAACCACCCTGGAGCAGTCCGGAGCGGGGCGCGACCTTGAGAGTTATCAGGGGTTGATGAGTCAGGCGTTTGCACGCGGTGCCAAGCCCGTCCGATTGTTGGGGCTTGGCGTGCGTTTACATGATTTGAGCACCGGGCATGAGCAACTGGAGTTGTTCGCCAGGCACCCGTAGAGGCGCTTTAGCTAACCCCGGGGTCTGCCACCAGTCGACCGGCATTCTTGGTCAGCGATTGCAAAAACTCACGCTGCAACTCAGGGTCGTTGCGCGTCAGTTCAATCAGGCTTTGCTCCAGCTCACTGGCTTCTTCTTCAAGGCCCAGTTCTGACAAGCGCTTGACCCGATGCACCCATTGGTTGACGTCGTCACCCTCAAGGTCGTCGTAAATCAAGTTGTGCGCTTCGAGCAACTTGCCACGCAAATTACTGCTGATCGACAGGGTTGAGTCGGAATGCGCTTCGTCCTGAGCATCTTCGACCGTGATGGTCAATTTGCTCACGCGGTTCAAGTCTTGTTCGGCAAACGGGCTGTCGAGCAAATTGAGGCGCAACACACCGTTACGGTCCGTGGTCATTTCATGGCTTTGCTTGCCCGCACTGACGATGACCGGGCGTTCTGCCCACGGCAAGCTTGAGTATTCCATGCGCTTGTCGCGCTGGATCTCTTCGATGCCGGCCAGGTTCTGCTCGGCACGGCCGTGAGATTGCACGTTCATCGCCGGGTTGAGGCCGTCGACGCCGTAAGTGATCCAGTCTTTGGTCACGCTGTCAGGCAATTGCCCGAACATGAACACGTTCAGCACATTGGCCCCGACACCCGCCACAACCGCGACCGCGCCCAGCGGCATCTCATAGATTTTGCGCCAGGGTTGGTAGGGGGTGTAGCGGTCGTAATGACGGGTGACATCGAACTCAGTGACCTCAAAGGTCTTTTGTTCATTGATGCGCACACGGCGTTGCGGCAACTCCATGGCCGCCGGCGAACCGACGTCAATGTGCAGGGTGTGGGCGAGCAGTTTGCGCTCAATGCGCTCTTCATGCTCGCTGCGTTGTGACATGTGATTGGCGCAGCCGCTCAACAACAGGGCGCCGCATATGGCGGCGCCCGTCAAGGTACTTCGATTGAACATGACGTCTCTATGTGGGTTCAGCGACGGATACGTGCCTGAAGGAAAGCCAGGGCGTCAGCAACGGGCAGGGCTTGTGGCTCTGCTTCGGTGCGGCTCTTGTATTCCAGGTTGCCTTCGGCCAGACCGCGGTCACTGACGACGATCCGGTGCGGAATACCGATCAGTTCCATGTCTGCGAACTTGATGCCCGGGCTGGTCTTTTTGTCACGGTCATCCAGCAGTACTTCAAAGCCTGCGGCGGTCAACTGTGCATACAGCGCGTCGGTGGCTTCACGCACGGCGTCAGTTTCGTAACGCAGCGGCATGAGGGCGATCTGGAACGGTGCCAGGGCATCGCTCCAGATAATGCCGCGCTCGTCGTTGTTCTGCTCGATGGCAGCCGCCACCACGCGAGAAACGCCAATGCCGTAGCAACCCATGGTCAGGGTTACAGGCTTGCCGTTTTCGCCCAGTACCTGGCACTTCATCGCTTCGCTGTACTTGGTGCCCAGCTGGAAGATGTGGCCCACTTCGATGCCGCGTTTGATTTCCAGCGTGCCTTTACCGTCCGGGCTTGGGTCGCCAGCGACCACGTTGCGCAGGTCGGCAACGGTAGGTACAGGCAAGTCACGCTCCCAGTTCACGCCGAAGTAGTGCTTGTCGTCGATGTTGGCGCCGACCGCAAAGTCGCTCATCAGCTCGACCGAGCGGTCGATGATGCAAGGCAGTGGCAGGTTCAGCGGGCCCAGGGAACCCGCGCCGGCGCCGATGGCGTCACGCAGTTCAGCGTCCGAAGCCATGGTCAGTGGGCTGGCCACCAGCGGATGGTTGCCCGCCTTGATTTCGTTGAGATCGTGGTCGCCACGGATCACCAGGGCGATCAGCTTGCCTTCTTCAGCGGCGTGAACGATCAGGGTCTTGACGGTTTTTTCGATTGGCAGGTTGTGGCCTTCTACCAATTGAACAATGGTCTTGGCGTCAGGCGTATCGACCAGGCGCAGTTCTTCAGACGCTGGCGCACGGGAGGTTTCGGCTGGAACAGCTTCGGCCTTTTCGATGTTGGCTGCGTATTCGGAGCCATTGCTGAACACGATATCGTCTTCGCCGGACTCAGCCAGTACGTGGAATTCGTGGGAGCCCGCGCCACCGATGGAGCCGTTGTCCGCTTCTACCGGGCGGAACTTCAGACCCAAGCGAGTGAACACGTTGCAGTAGGCCTGGTGCATGCGGTCATAAGTGACCTGCAGCGATGCCTGGTCGGCGTGGAACGAATAGGCGTCCTTCATGATGAACTCGCGGCCACGCATCAAGCCGAAGCGCGGGCGGATTTCGTCACGGAACTTGGTCTGGATCTGGTACAGGTTGATCGGCAACTGCTTGTAGCTGTTCAGCTCGTTGCGGCACAGATCGGTGATGACTTCTTCGTGGGTCGGGCCCACGCAGAACTCGCGACCGTGGCGATCTTTAAGGCGCAGCAGCTCCGGGCCGTACTCTTCCCAGCGACCGGACTCTTGCCACAGTTCAGCCGGTTGAATGCTCGGCATCAGCACTTCCAGAGCGCCAGCAGCGTTCATTTCTTCGCGAACAATGGCTTCGGCCTTGCGCATGATCCGCAAGCCCATGGGCAGCCAGGTGTACAGGCCCGAGGCCAGTTTGCGAATCATGCCGGCGCGCAGCATCAACTGATGGCTGATAACGACCGCGTCCGAAGGCGTTTCTTTCTGTGTGGCGAGCAAATATTGACTGGTGCGCATGGGTAGCCGTTGCCGTTGCTGATGACTAAATTTGACTGGCCATTGTACGGGCGAGATTTGATTGCGTACAGACCGGGGGAGGGAGGCAGGCTCCCTCCGTTCAATCGGCGCGTTTGTCGAGGTCTACTGTGGGGTGCAGACGGGCTTTACGGGTTTCCTGATACCAGTGCAGGCTGATCAGCAGCAGGGTCGGGATGCCCATGATGGCGGTGATGATAAAGAAGTTGTGATAACCGAACTTCTCGACCATGACCCCGGAGTAGCCGCCCATCAAACGCGGAAGCAGCAGCATGATCGAGCTGAGCAATGCGTATTGGGTGGCAGAGAACTTGAGGTTGGTCAGGCTCGACAGGTAGGCAACAAAGGCTGAGGTGGCGAGGCCGGAGCTGAAGTTGTCGAGTGAAATCGTGACAATCAGCATCTGCAGATTCGGGCCCATGTCGGCCAGCAGCATAAACAGCAGGTTGGTCGCGGCGGATGCGGCCCCGCCAATCAACAGGATCGGCAAAATGCCGAAACGTACAATCAGCAGCCCGCCCATGCCTGCACCGAACAGGGTCATGAACAGGCCGAAAATCTTGCTGACACCAGCGATCTGGTCCTTGGTAAAGCCCTGGTCGATGTAAAACACGTTGGCCATCACACCCATGACCGTGTCAGACATGCGATAGGTAGCAATCAGCCCAAGCAGCAAAAGCGCCTGCCAGCGATAACGCACAATAAAGTCGTTAACCGGCGTCAAGACGGGGGCGAGCCCGCGTCGCCCCATGGTGGACAGGCACAAACCGGTCAGCAGGATATAAAGGATGGCGCGCAGAAACGCGCGGTCTTCCATCAGCAGCGTCATGGGGCTCATGCCTTCAAACAGCACGCCCGCAAAGTTGGTGTTGTACAGCTGGGTGAACATCGCCGGCACCGACACCAGCAGCACGATCAGCACGAACACCGAGGCCAGTTGATGGACGAAGCTATAGCGGCCCACCGACAGCTGAGTGCGCAGGGTGACCGGTGGTTCGCGCATGAAAAAGGTGGTCAGCAACGCGGGGATCATCAGCACGCCGAACAGCACATAAGTGCCGGTCCAGGCCGAATGCTTATAGTTGAAGCCGGTTGAGCCGAAGCCCTCAGCAAAAAATAGTGCCCCGGCCGTTGCCAGCAGGGCGGCTACGCGGTAACCGGACATGTAACTGGCGGCGAGGGCGGCCTGGCGGCTGTCGTCGGCAATTTCCAGGCGGTAAGCGTCGATCGCGATGTCTTGGGTGGCGGAGGCAAATGACACGATAACGGCAATCGCAATCAGCCATGACAAGTGCTTTTGCGGGTCGCAAAAGCCCATGCCGATCAAGCCCAGGATCACCAGCGTCTGTGACAGCACCAGCCACGAGCGGCGTCTGCCCAGCTTGCCGAGCAATGGCAGGCGCCATTGGTCGAGCAGCGGCGACCACACCCATTTAAAGGCATAAGCCAGGCCGATCAGGCTGGCATAGCCGATGGTTTCGCGGGCCACACCTGCTTCGCGCAACCACACAGACAGCGTTGAAAACACCAGCATGTACGGCAAACCGGCGGCGAAACCGAGCAACAACAGCACAAGGGTTGAGGGGCTGGAATAGGCAGCTAGCGCTTCGCGCCAGGTTTTACGGGGCATGGACTCGAGTCTGCCTCTGATTGCGGAAACAAAGGGCGCACTCTAACCGCAGTGCTCTATCGGGCGCCAGCCATGGCGTCGTATATCCACACGATTATTAACAATGCTTAATCCTTCGCCGCGCAGACGCGCTCGTTGTTCATCACCGCTAGGGCTGCCCGCAGGCAAACTGATCCTGCCGCCTGCGGCCAACACCCGATGCCAGGGCAGGCGGGTGTCTTCGGGGAGCTGGCTTAGCGTGCGGCCGACCCAGCGGGCGGCTCGGCCCAGGCCTGCCAGCTCGGCAAGCTGGCCATAGGTGACGACTTTGCCATCGGGCACTTGCATCAAGGTCGAGTACAGGGCCGTTCGTCGAAGCTCGGCAGGCGATGGCGATGCACTGTCGGGTGAGTTCATGGGGCGAAAACCGTGGAGTTATAAATAAGACGTTTCCGTCGCGCGCGATAGCAAAGGAACTACACGAAAAACACCGGGTCTTTCTTTGCCTGGGGTGTGTCCTTCTGGATAATGCCGTCAT
The DNA here is from genome assembly GCF_009600325.1 of Pseudomonas sp. FSL R10-2189. Taxonomy (NCBI): domain Bacteria; kingdom Pseudomonadati; phylum Pseudomonadota; class Gammaproteobacteria; order Pseudomonadales; family Pseudomonadaceae; genus Pseudomonas; species Pseudomonas sp. FSL R10-2189. The sequence goes on along the minus strand of NZ_WIVZ01000057.1, from coordinate 17,519 downwards.
TCTTTCGTAAAACCGAGTTTCGCATCTGCTTATGTTGTCCAGAACCTTGTTATGCCTTGCTGTCTTGAATGTGTCCACGCCTTTGCTCGCCGATACGGTCTGGTTAAAGAACGGCGACCGTCTGTCCGGCAAGATAAAAGTGTTTGATGGGGGCAAGTTGCTGATTCAGACCGACTATGCGGGCGCTATTCCGATTGACTGGAAACAAGTCAAAACCCTGGAAAGCGATCAGGAACTGCTGGTCAAACAAGATGCCTACGTGGGTGAAAAGGCTAAGTCACTCAAGGCGGCCGAAGACGGCAAGGTCATCCTGGCCAATGGCGAGGCGCCTAAAACGGTTGAGCTGGCGAGCATTCAGCAAATCGTCAAACCCAAACCGCTGATCGAAGACTTTGTCTGGAAGGGTAATGTCGACGTTGCGCTGGACTACAAACGCGCCGACAAAGACACCGACGACTACGACATCGACCTCAAAACCACCGCGCGTCATGGCGCCTGGCGTCACAACGCCGAAGCTTCCTACAACCGTGAGGCCCAGAACAATACGGTCACCACGAACAACTGGAATGCCGAGTACGCGCTTGACCACTTTATTGACGAGCACTGGTACTGGCAGGGTCGCTTGAGCTACACCCGCGACAGAATCGAAGACATTTCCCGTCAGCGCACCGTGGGTACTGGTCCGGGTTATCAGTTCTGGGATGACGAGTTGGGCGCGTTTTCCTTGGGCTCACTGCTGAACCGTACCGACTATGAATACTCGGATGGCGGCAAAAGCAACTTCTACTCACTGGCCATGAAGTGGGATTACAACCGTTACCTGGTGGGTAAAACGGTGTCGCTCTTTACCAACGGTGAGCTGGGCAAGCCACTGGGCGGGGATTCGGACTACAGCCTCGATGCCGAAATTGGTTTGCGCTACAAAGTCACCGAATGGGCATCGCTCAACCTCAAGGCTGAAAAAGACCTGATTGGCAGTAACAGCGGCAAAGACAATGCACTCAACAAAACCCGCTACACCGCTGGTTTCGGCGTGGTCTGGTAACACCACCACCTTTTTGTAGGAGCGAGCTTCGCGATCTTTTGATTTCTGAAAGTCAAAAGATCGCAGCCTCAGGCCGCTCCAGCAGGGCGGGGGTTAAATCCTTAAACCGCCATCCAGCTCCAGGATCCGGCCGCTGTAATAGTCGTTTTCAAAGATATACGCCGCTGAATGGGCGATTTCTTCGACCTTACCCATGCGTTTCAACGGGATGCCCGCGGTCATTTTTTCCAGGGCTTCGGGCTTCATTCCCAAGGTCATTTCGGTTTCGATAAACCCGGGAGCAATGCCCGCCACACGGATACCGTAACGCGCCAGTTCTTTGGCCCAGGTCACGGTCGCAGCTGCCACACCCGCCTTGGCGGCCGAATAGTTGGTTTGGCCAACGTTGCCAGCGCGTGAGATGGACGAAATATTGATAATCGCGCCCTGGCTGTTGAGTTCCACCATCTTCGCCGCCACTTCACGGGTGCACAGGAAAACCCCGGTCAAGTTGACGTCGATAACGGCTTGCCACTGCGCCAGGCTCATTTTGCTGACTACGCCGTCCTTGACCTTTAACAGCAGGCCATCACGCAAGATCCCGGCGTTGTTCACCAGACCATTGATCGCGCCAAAGTCTTCAGCAATTTGCCCCACGGTTTGTGTAACCTGCTCTTCATCGGCGACGTTGCACAAATAAGCCCGCGCTTGAACTCCGTGGGCCTGACAGGCCGCAACGGCGAGCTCGAGTTTTTCCGGGTTCAGGTCCACCAAAGCCAGCTTGGCGCCCTTGGCCGCCAGGTACTCGGCCATGGCGCGACCTAACCCTTGGCAGCCGCCCGTGATAATGATTACTTTGTCTTTTAGTTGCATGAGTGCCCTGATCTCGACCGTTTCGACGGATTTTTATTAAGGAGTCATAAGTTGAGCGTTGAAGTAGCCAAGCATGCCCGAGAATTATTGCTCAAGGAATACCGTGGAGCGTTGGCCACGCTCTCCAAGGCAATGCCAGGGTTCCCCTTCGGATCGATGGTGCCTTATTGCCTGGATGAGCAAGGGCGGCCGTTGATCCTGATCAGCCGGATCGCTCAGCACACCCACAACCTGCGCAAAGACCCAAAGTGCTCACTGATGGTGGGTGAGCGTGGCGCCGAAGACGTGCAGGCCGTAGGACGCCTGACCTACCTGGCCGAAGCCGAGCAACTGTCCGACCCGTCGGCCATTGAAGCCGCGGCTGAGCGTTACTACCGCTATTTCCCGGAGTCGCAGAGCTATCACACCGCCCATGACTTCGACTTTTGGGTGCTCAACCCTGTGCGCCATCGTTATATCGGTGGTTTTGGTGCGATTCACTGGGTCGATCAGCTCACTTTGGCCAACCCATTTGCCGGCCAAGTCGAAGTGCGCATGGTCGAGCACATGAACGACGATCACGCTAACGCCATCGCTCATTACGTTGAGCTGGCCGGTCTGCCAAAGACAGAGCCTGCAAAAATGATCGGCCTGGACAGCGAAGGCATGCATCTGCGCATTGGTCAAAGTGTGTACTGGCTGGGCTTTCCAGAGGCTTGTAACACTTCGACACAAGTGCGCGAAGCGTTGGTTTTGCTGGCTCGCGCAAGCGAATGGCCTAAAAAAGAAACGGCATAACCTTGAATTCACAAAGGCGCGCCGTCATCTAAGCTGTGTTGGAAGATATTCTTCCGGAGAGGAATCATTTGATGCGCGCTTTTTTATTGCTCTTTCTGTTGTTTCCAGTGCTAGAGCTGTACGTATTTTTCAAGGTCAGCACCGCTATCGGGTTTTTCCCGGCGTTGCTGCTGATCATCGCAGGCTCCTTGTTCGGGGTTCTGGTAGTACGCGTTGCAGGTTTGGCCACCGCCTTGAGTGCGCGTGAAAGCCTCAATCGTGGTGAGCTGCCGGCTCAACAAATGCTTCAAGGCCTGATGGTGGCGTTGGGTGGCGGCTTGTTGGTACTGCCGGGTTTTATCAGCGACATCGCCGGTCTGCTGTTGCTGCTCCCGCCGGTTCGTCATTTTCTGGTCAATCGCTTGCGCAAACGTGCAGAAGAGCAAGCGATGCGCCAGCGTGCCTTTGCCGAGGAATTTGAAACGGCGCATCGCCCTGGCACGCATCAACCCGTGGGCCGTGAGCCCAATGTGATCGAAGGCGAGTTTGAACACCGCGACAAGTAAGTTTCCCTGTAAAGGCTTAAGCACGGCACTCGAGAGTGCCGTGTTTGTTTTTGCGCGGTGCGAAAGGTAAAAAATTTCGTCTGGGCGCTCTTGTAATCACTGGATGCGCCCTTATGTAACTGGCACCGCAGGGTTTTGCTGGCAACAGCAGGCACCCTTCAGCGATTAACACCCGGCATTTCCGGACTTGCAAATCCAGCCGGTATTGACACCGGCCGATGAACACCACAATTAGGAGAGATCGACAATGAAGCTTCGTCCTCTGCATGACCGCGTCGTAATCCGTCGCAGCGAAGAAGAAAAGAAAACCGCTGGCGGTATCGTTCTGCCGGGTTCAGCTGCCGAGAAAGCCAACAGCGGTGAAGTCATTGCTGTGGGTACTGGCCGCGTTCTGGACAACGGTGAAGTGCGTGCGCTGGCCGTGAAAGTGGGTGACAAGGTTGTGTTCGGCCCTTACTCCGGCAGCAACACTGTGAAAGTCGACGGCGAAGACCTGCTGGTAATGGCTGAGAACGAGATTCTCGCTGTTATCGAAGGCTGATTTCCCGCTCCTTTTCCCGTTACTACAAAGTATTTAAGGAAGAACGAACATGGCTGCTAAAGAAGTTAAATTCGGCGATTCCGCCCGTAAAAAAATGCTCGCCGGTGTCAACGTCCTGGCTGATGCAGTAAAAGCAACACTGGGCCCTAAAGGCCGCAACGTGATCATAGAGAAGAGCTTCGGCGCTCCGACCATCACCAAAGACGGTGTTTCGGTTGCCAAAGAAATCGAACTGAAAGATCGCTTCGAAAACATGGGCGCGCAACTGGTTAAAGACGTTGCCTCCCGTGCTAACGATGACGCTGGTGACGGTACTACCACTGCAACCGTTCTGGCTCAGTCGATTGTCAACGAAGGCCTGAAAGCCGTCGCTGCCGGCATGAACCCGATGGACCTGAAACGCGGTATCGACAAAGCGACCATCGCCATTGTCAAAGAGCTGCGTCAACTGTCCAAGCCATGCGCTGACAGCAAGGCAATCGCTCAGGTGGGTACCATCTCTGCCAACTCTGACAGCTCCATCGGCGACATCATTGCTGAAGCCATGGCTAAAGTCGGCAAAGAAGGCGTGATCACCGTTGAAGAAGGCTCGGGCCTGGAAAACGAACTGTCTGTGGTTGAAGGCATGCAGTTTGACCGTGGCTACCTGTCCCCTTACTTCGTTAACAAGCCAGACACCATGGTGGCTGAGCTGGACGGCCCGCTGATCCTGTTGGTTGACAAAAAGATCTCCAACATCCGCGAAATGCTGCCAGTCCTGGAAGCCGTTGCCAAAGCCGGCCGTCCACTGCTGATCGTGGCTGAAGACGTTGAAGGCGAAGCCCTGGCGACTCTGGTTGTGAACAACATGCGCGGTATCGTTAAAGTCGCTGCTGTTAAAGCACCTGGCTTCGGCGACCGTCGCAAAGCAATGCTGCAGGACATCGCTGTTCTGACTGGCGGTACCGTTATCTCCGAAGAGATCGGCCTGAGCCTGGAAAGCACCACTCTGGAGCACCTGGGTAACGCCAAGCGCGTAATCCTGTCCAAAGAAAACACCACCATCATCGACGGTGCTGGCGTTGAAGCGGACATCCAGGCACGTGTGACTCAGATCCGTGCTCAAGTGGCTGACACCACCTCGGACTACGACCGTGAAAAACTGCAAGAGCGTCTGGCCAAGCTGTCGGGCGGCGTAGCAGTGATCAAGGTTGGCGCTGGTTCCGAAGTTGAAATGAAAGAGAAAAAAGCCCGCGTTGAAGACGCCCTGCACGCGACCCGTGCAGCCGTTGAAGAAGGCGTGGTACCTGGCGGTGGCGTGGCACTGGTTCGCGCTCTGCAGGCAATCTCTGACCTGAAAGGCGACAACGCCGATCAGAATGTTGGTATCGCGCTGCTGCGTCGTGCTGTTGAAGCACCTCTGCGCCAGATCGTTTCCAACTCCGGCGACGAGCCAAGCGTTGTAGTCGACAAAGTGAAGCAGGGTTCGGGTAACTTCGGTTACAACGCTGCCACTGGCGAATACGGCGACATGATCGAAATGGGTATCCTTGACCCGGCTAAAGTGACTCGTTCGGCTCTGCAAGCGGCTTCGTCGATTGCCAGCCTGATGATCACCACTGAGGCGATGATCGCTGAGATCCAGGAAGACAAACCAGCTGGCGGCGGCATGCCAGACATGGGCGGCATGGGTGGTATGGGCGGCATGATGTAGTGCGACGAGAGTCGCTATAGGTAGAAGCACCTAGCGGGCTACATCTGGTGGTCATCAACATGGTTTGGTGACCACTTTCCCGCAGAAACAGCTTAAAAAACCCGAAGTCCGGGCGCCAAAGCCCGGATTTCCGGCACCCACAAGGTGCTTAGAATTCGGCGCAATGTCGCCTATATATCGTGATTTCCTCTCCGGGAATCATCAGAACGATATTCGTACTGAGCTTGCAGATTTTGAATCACTGCGAGGGAGGTATGGGAAGTCGTGTCTAAAAAAGCTGGCCTGCTCCTATCTATAGGGTGCAAGCCATAGCTGTCATTGTCTCAACCAGAAACCGCAAGGTAGACGGGACGCGAGACCTTTTGTTCAGCCAAAAGTAGCCTAGGGATAGTGCGTCGCTGGTAACGGCGGGGTGCGAAGCTTCCTGACAATGTAGTCCCATGATTCTGTGGTGTGTGGTTACCGTGAGGTGCCATGCAGACCCTGCGAGCAACACGCGGGTGAGACGCTAGGCTGGTTGGTATGGCCAACGTAAGTGAACTGCTGATAAACACCGTCAACCGCATGGAGCCAAAGTTGCTGATAGGCTTTGACCAAAATGGTGCATGACTGGTTGTCCCTTTTACATCTGGGGGCACGCTGACATTGAGTCATCGGTGAATAGGCAGGGCCTAACCCATCCTTGTGACGGTTATGGAACTCGGTAAGCCCGTATTTTCGCCATTGGCCTGTATGGCAAGGCAGGTCGACCGTGAGGAAGACTGTTGAAAATGCGGGTAGAGGATGTCGGAAAAAGCGAACGCCTCCCTGTAATGGGGTTGGATAAGGGCTCTGCCCTGACTGGAAACGGTGCTGACTTCCGACTGGTCTTTGATCGCGAGAAGGCTTGTAAAGCCATCAAGAACAGACGTTTGTCGGTTTGACCGGCTGCGTCTAACTCATAGAAATCCCCTGCGGGGCGGTGTACTCACTCCCCCACAAGGGCGACGTGCGTCCGCTGCCCTCTGGGGAAATCTTCTCTGGAGGAAAAGCAAGATGAGTGCGTCTGAAATAGAAGTACCTGCGTCCTCCCATCTGGCCACCAGTTGGCATTCGATAGACTGGGAAACAGGTCATCGACAGGTGCGAGGGCTACAGGTACGGATCGCGAAGGCAGCTAAGAATCAGCAATGGCGGCAGGTGAAAACCTTGCAGCGTATGCTGATTCGCTCGTTTGCAGCCAAGGTGTTGGCGGTTAAACGGGTCACTGAAAACCGGGGTCGCAGGACTCCCGGCGTCGATGGGGAAACCTGGAGCACGCCTGAAAGCAAATGGAAGGCAGTTTTTCGGTTAGAGCGCAGGGGCTACAAGCCCCGGCCACTGCGGCGGATTTACATTCCCAAAGCAAATGGCCAGCGTAGACCGCTGGGGATTCCGACGATGCTGGATCGAGCGATGCAGGCGTTATACCTGCTGGCACTTGAACCGGTGTCTGAGACCACAGCCGACCGAAACTCCTATGGCTTTCGCCCTCACCGTTCCACGGCAGATGCAATCGAGCAATTGTTCGTCAATCTCGGTCGCAAGCATTCTGCGCAGTGGGTCATGGAGGGCGATATAAAGGGATGTTTCGACAACATCAGTCACGACTGGCTGATCACTAACGTCCCGATGGACAAAGTGGTTCTAAGGAAATGGCTGAAAGTGGGATATATGGAATCCGGTCGATTGAATCCGACGGGGGCGGGAACTCCGCAAGGAGGCATCATCTCGCCCGTATTGGCCAACTTGGCCCTTGATGGACTGGAAAAGGAGCTTGAATCTCGATTCGGGCAGCGCAACACCAAAGCCAGCTACAAGACCAAGGTCAATTATGTGCGGTACGCAGATGATTTCGTCATCACTGGCATCTCGAAAGAGCTGCTGGAAAACGAGGTAAGACCCGTTGTTGAAGCCTTTATGGCCAAGCGTGGGTTGAGCCTTGCGGTGGAGAAAACGCTGTTCACGCATGTGGCGGACGGGTTCGATTTCCTCGGTCAGAACGTTCGCAAGTACGGTGACAAGCTGCTGATAAAGCCAGGTCACAAGAACGTGAAAGCATTGCTGGCCAAGGTTAAGGCGTTGGTTGAGGCGAACAAAGTGGTACCGGCCAGTCTGTTGATCAAGCAGCTCAACCCGGTTATCCGGGGTTGGGCCAATTATCATCGGCCGATTGTCGCTAAGCAGACCTTTAACTATGTGGATTACAGGATCTGGAAATTGCTATGGCGATGGTGCAGGCGGCGACATTTGAATCGCTGCAAACGCTGGATCAAGGAAAAGTACTTCAAGCGTGTGGGAACACGCAGCTGGGTATTTTCCGGGCTACACCCCAGCGGCAAACTGCTCCACTTGTTGTACGCCAGCGATACGCCGATCAAGCGGCACACCAAAATCAAGGCCGAGGCTAACCCATACGCCCCAGAGGACGAGATGTACTTCGAGCAACGGCTGGAATATGCGTGGCGAAGTTCGGATGAGGGGAAACGGAAAACGCTGAGGCTCTGGATTGCCCAGAACAAGCGCTGCCCGTTGTGCAAGCAACTAATAACGTTCGATACGGGGTGGAACATTCACCACATCGTCGAGCGGCACAAGGGCGGTGGCGACGAGCTGGAAAACGTGGAGTTGCTGCACCCCAATTGTCATCGGCAGCTACATGCGCAACTTATTCGGTGATGCTTTATTGCTACCACCATATGTTGTGCTTCAGTGAATTGGTTCTTGGTGCATGTTGTGTTTATGGTCTTTGCTTGCTAGTCTCCGAGGACATTCTCAATATGTCGAGGTGTCCTATGTCAGGTAAGAACCAGCACGTTGTAAAGAGGGATGATGGTTGGGCAGTACGTGGTGAGGGGAATTCGAAAGATACCTCGCATCACAGAACCCAGCAGGAAGCCGCTGAAGCAGCACGCAGCATTGCTCAGAACCAAAAGAGTGAAGTTCTAATCCATGGTCAGGATGGAAAGATCCGCGCCCGGGACTCCTACGGCAACGATCCATATCCACCCAAGGGTTAGGAGCGAGCTCACTGCTGGCTCTCCCATGCGGGAGGGCTTACAAAGGCTTGAGCTGTATGCGGGGAAACTCGCACGTACAGTTCTTAGGGGAGGGGCGGCCAGCAATGGCCGCTTCTTACCCGACAGCCAGCCTTACCCCGATACGCAAAAGCCCCGCCTGAGTGATCAGGCGGGGCTTTTTTGTGCCTGATGAGTATCCCGAGCTGCCGCCCCGTCTTCGACGCCGCGCTGTCGCGCAGCAAACAGGCCGCCGAGTATCTTCAGCATCCCCCAATCGGTTCCCTCTCCTTCGGGAGAGGGCTAGGGTGAGGGGGCTCTTGACTTGAGTACATATCCGTTGCTGCGGCAACGGCCACTTAGGGTTCCGGCCTTACGCCGCGTCACTTTGCAAAAGCGGCAAAGTAACCAAAACGCTTTTGCCCCTACCCCTCGGTGCCTCGCTTTGGCTCGGCATGCCCTCACCACAGGCCTTGCTCCGTAGGCCCGCCGCGATCGGCCATCCATGGCCGTGTCGCGGCTAACCCGGCGTCCTGCCGGGTTAGCCACTGCGCAAAACCTGCGTTCGGCCAGCGTGGTTTAATGGGGCCTTTTAGATCAAGATCAAAAGCAAGATCTAGATCAAAAGATCGCGAGCAAGCTCTCTCCTATAAAGCCTTTAAAATCAATCACTTATTTTATGTTTGATAAGGGCTGCCGCAGGCTGCGATCTATTGATTTATCACCCACAAAACACCTGTGGGCGCACGAGTATGCAGTCGCCGTTGTCGGTAGTGTGTGAGCGTCGAGTGAAAGACTCGTCAACATCGCGCGGCCGTTAACTAAATCGTGTAAACGCCCTACAACGCTGGCTCTGCGCGGCTCTTGGCCTTAAGCTGCCGTGGCCGAGATGGCCGTTACTGCGTACGGAGAAAAGTGCCCATGCGAATTTTATTGGTTGAAGACAATCGCGATATCCTCGCCAATCTGGCGGACTACCTGGGGCTTAAGGGGTATACCGTTGACTGCGCGCAGGACGGCTTGTCCGGGTTGCATCTGGCCGCGACTGAACACTATGACTTGATCGTGCTCGACATCATGCTGCCGGGCATTGATGGCTACACACTGTGCAAGCGCCTGCGCGAAGACGCCCGTCGCGACACGCCGGTCATCATGCTCACGGCCCGTGACCAGCTGGATGATCGCCTGCAAGGCTTCAAGTCCGGTGCTGATGACTACCTGCTCAAACCTTTCGCCTTGTCCGAGCTGGCAGCGCGCATTGAGGCCGTACTGCGCCGTGCGCAAGGCGGCGGCCGTCGCGAGTTGCAGGTCGCAGACTTGCGCTACGACCTCGACACCCTGGAAGTCACCCGTGAAGGGCGCATGCTCAAGCTCAACCCGGTCGGCTTGAAACTGCTGGCCGTGTTGATGCAAAAAAGCCCGCATGTGCTGCGCCGTGAAGTGCTGGAAGAGGCCCTGTGGGGCGATGATTGCCCGGACAGCGACAGCCTGCGCAGCCACGTTCACCAGTTGCGTCAGGTGATCGACAAGCCGTTCGACAAGCCCTTGCTGCAAACGGTACATGGCGTGGGGTATCGTCTCGCCGAGAGTCGTGATGGAGTTTAAGCAAAGCCTTGCCCAGCGGATCATCATCGCCTTTGCGCTGATGAGTGCGCTGGTGGCCGGGACGTTCGCCATGGGCATTGTCGCCACGGTGCACCTGGTTGAAGAAAAACTGATTTCAGCAGGCTTGGGCGGGGATCTGCAGCGTCTGCTGTTGATGGATAACGTCAGCGACTGGAACCACCGTCCTGAGCCCGACCAACTGTTTTACTACAGCGGCGGGCGCGGTGATTTTGCCTTGCCCAAAGACTTGCGCCACCTGGAACCAGGCTTTCATGAGGTGTTCCGTGATCAGCTGTCGTATCACGCGATGGTCGAGGTAGTCGACGGGCGGCGCTACGTGTTGCTGCAAGACCAAAGTGATTTTGAAGAGCGCGAACGCGTGCTGTTCGCCGTGGTGCTGGTCGGGTTCGTGCTGGCGCTGGCGCTGGCGGTTTTCCTCGGCTGGGTCCTGGCGCGCAGGGTGATGGCGCCGGTGGTACGTCTGGCGCGCCAGGTACGCCATCGAGAACAGCTGTTGGGCCTGGCCCCGCCGCTGGCGCCCGATTACGCCGCCGATGAAGTGGGTGAGCTGGCCGTGGCCTTTGACGCCACCCTGGGCCGCCTGCGTGACACGTTGACCCGCGAGCGGCTGTTTACCAGTGACGTGAGTCACGAATTGCGTACACCGCTGATGGTGTTGGCGAGTTCCTGCGAACTGTTGCTCGAAAGCCCGTCGCTGGATCAGCGCAGTCGCTCGCAAGTGGAGCGAATTTCCCGCGCCTGTGAAGAAATGCGTGAGCTGGTGCAAACCTTCCTCATGCTCGCCCGTGCGCAGCATGAAGACGCCACCATGTCACCGACCGTCACCCTGACGACCGTGGCCGAGGGCTTGATCAGCCTGTGGCGGGGGCCTATCGAAGCGAAAGGGCTGACACTGATCTATGACCCCGGCAACCCGCTCGATACCCGCTACAACGCGACGTTCTTGCATGCGGTCATGGGCAACCTGCTACGCAATGCCTTGCACTACACCGACATCGGGTTCATTCGCTTGAGCCTTGAGCCCACCGGGTTTGTGGTCGAGGACAGTGGTGTGGGCATCCCCGAAGAGAAGCGTCAGGCGATGTTTCAGCCCTTTGTGCGGGGCGGCGAAAAACGCGGTGAAGGGCTTGGGTTGGGCCTGTCATTGGTCCAGCGGATCTGCGACAGCCAGGGCTGGCGAGTGACGCTGACCACCATGGAACCCAACGGTTGCCGCTTCCACGTAGAACTAAATCCCGCCGACATCTGAGCTATCCATTCGTGACCTGCGGTCTGCGGGTCACTTTTCCTACGGCTCATTAGTCCGTAGAGTGGCCCCGAGCCAGTATCTTGTGTCTGTAAAACCCTACAGCGTTTATGGACTCGCTCGTACATTTTTTTCACCTCATGATGACCTGATGCGCACGTTCTCTTGATTAAGGTGGCCTGTAATTGCTTCAGGAGAGCCACCATGAGCACCGCGATCAAACTTGAATTTGCTGAAAAATATGACCTGCAACACGCCATCGAGTACTTGCTTAAACATCAAGATGGTTTCGCACGACGCCTTTCACATAAACGCGACGTGCAACTGGCGCGCAAAGCTTTGGCATTGGCTGGAGATCCGGGCGTGGTGTTAGACCTGCCTTGCGGGGCGGGGCGGTTTTGGCCGCTGCTGGCTGAAAAACACAACCGCATGATCATCGGCGCAGACAATTCGCCGTCCATGCTCGAAGTGGCATCGATAGCCCAGCCGGCTGATGTGGTTAAACGGGTACGGCACTTGCAGACATCTGCATTTGATATCGACCTGCCGGACAACGCAGTCGACAGCATTTTTTGCATGCGCCTGCTGCATCACATAGGCGATGCAACCCACCGGATGGCTCTGTTAAAGGAGTTTCACCGGGTTAGCCGAGACAGCGTGATTGTTTCGTTGTGGGTCGATGGCAACGTTAAGGCCTGGAGACGCAAGCGTCTTGAGCGTCATCGGGTTGAGGATGCTGGGGCCGATGGTTACCAAAACCGTTTTGTGTTACCGGCTGCTACTGTTGAAGCCGAGTTTGAAAAGGCTGGCTTCAGCGTTCAACAACATTTGGATTTTATCCCGCTCTACGCCATGTGGCGGGTTTACATACTGCGCAAGAGGTAATGCATGACCGTTGATTCCGTATCGCCATCCCACACCGCGACTGAAAACCGCTTTGAGTTCTACTGGCAGCAGCAAGGCGAGTGGGTAGAGGAACCGAATCAGCGTCGTGGCGGTGAAAGTGGTGTACAGCGGATTCACGAGGCCAATGGCCGCTTGCTCTATGTCAAACGTCAGGTCGGACACACCTACCGCAGCTGGCGTTACCCGTTGGGTCGCCCGACCGTATTGCGTGAGCGTGACGCGCTGCTGGCGTTTAACCGTTTAGCGGTTGGTGTGCCAGAGCTGGTGTATTGCGGGGCGCAACAAGGTGCAGATAAACAGTGGCGTGCATTGTTGGTTACCGCGGCGCTGGAAAATTTTATTGAAATAGACAACTGGTACGCTGCCGGTGAACGCGAAATTCACGGTGAAGCGGTACATGATCGGGTGCTTGAAACCATCGCCACGACCTTGGCACGCATGCATCTGGGCCGCTGGCAGCATGGCTGCCTGTATGCCAAGCATGTGTTTGTCCGGGTGACTGGCACGGGTGAAAGCGCTCAAGTTGATGTGGCGCTGCTGGACCTTGAAAAAAGCCGGCAACGGCTGACGGCCCGTAAAGCGGCCGCGCACGACCTCAAACAGCTGCGCCGCCATTCGTCGTGGAATACCGACGACTGGAACAAACTGAACTACTTTTATGAAAAGGTGTTTGGCAGCGCCATCAAAGGGTTACGGTGATGAAGCGAGAAATAGCACGAGGTTTGTTTTTGCTGGGCTCTCTGGCCATTGCCACGGTGGCAGTGGCGGCGTGGCAGCCGCCCGTGATGCAGGTATTGAGCAGTGCGCAATTCGACGCGCAATGCCCGATCCCGCGTGTGGCCAAAGTCGCGATAGACGCGAAACCCGATCACGACCTGTTGCTGTTCATGTATGGAATGAAGCAGGGAATGAGGCCGTAATAAACAAGCCGTAGTCGCTGCCGAAGGCTGCGATAAGGTCCGCAGGGCCTTCAACAACTGGAGGCGCTGCACGCCTCATCGCAGCCTTCGGCAGCGGCTACAAATATTGCTCTACACAACGTGTAGATGATTATCCCAAAGCCCCGAAGGCAGCTCCAAAGGCTTGGCCATCAGCTCGCTTTTACGGCAATCGTAAAAGCGGCAGCGGCCTTGCCCTGACGTCACCACAAACCCGTCTTGCACGGCACCGACGCCTGCACAGTCCGGCAGGGGTGCATCCAGGCGCAACGCGCCGCTGTCCAGGTCCCAGACAAAAAACCGGTTACCCCGCGGCGCCGTCAAGGCCACCAGGCGCAGCTCGCTGTGTACCGCCACACTGGCCGTGTAATGGCCCATGGCTCGCAATTGCGGCTCCGCCACCGGGAACGGCTGAAAAGGCTGACCGGGGCGCTTGATGGCCAACAACTCGGACAATTCGTGGGCGTCGCCCATAAACTGCTGACACGCGACGACGGTGCCGTCTGTGGCAATGCCCAGATGGCGCACGCTGTTCATCTGCTGGCTCAGGGTTTCTTTGCTCAGCAACGTACCGTCACGCTGCATCAGCACCAGGCTGGGCTCCATCGCATTGAGGTTCATCTCAACCCGGCTTTCAGCTTCGGTACGTATACCGCCGTTGGCCACCACCAGGGTTTCACCATCAGGCATCCACGACACTTGGTGCGGACCCACGCCGTGGGTCGGGATTTCGCCGCTATGCACCAGGCGCTCGCTTTCAAAGCGGTAAACCCCCAACAGGCCGCGCCCCGGATCGCTGGTGTCATTCTCCGTGGTGTACAACCACTCGCCGTCTTTATGGATCACCGCGTGACCATAAAAATGGCGATTGGGCAGCGAGGTGATGGTTTGCAGCAACTGCCCGTCCTTGAGGCTGATCAGGTAACTTTCAGTCCCGGGGCGGCGCGCCACAAACAAGGCGATCGGCAACGTCGGGTGGTTGATGATGTCATGGCAGCGCTGGTTGACCCGGGTGCTGAACACCTGGGTGCCATCCAGGCGATAGCCCACGGCAAAGTGATTGCCGTCGACATCGTCACGGGCACTCAAGAGCAGCGGGCTGCGGCCTTGTTTGGACAGCGACCAGCCACCCAGGGTAATGGCACTCAGCAGTAAACCGCCGAGCTTGAGAGCTTGCCTGCGCATCATCGAACCATCCTTCATCAATCGCCGTCGTTGGCGTTAAAGCCCAGTTGAATGCCCAGCGCTTTGGCCAGTTCGCCTTCGTGCAGACGGTGTACGACATTGAGGCTGTCGTAGATGGCATTCAGTTGCTCGCGGCCAGCGTCGTCAGCCAGCAGCTCATTGAGGGAGCGCTGATTGTCGTTGAACAGCTTGAGCGATGTCGCGTAAGCAGCGTCGATCTTGTCAGCCAACGGCTTTTGTTCAGCAGGCAACAGGCCGCGCAAGCCTTTGTTGTCGACCCCGGCCCACACGGTTTGCGCCGCTGCGAGGCTGGCTGCGAGACTTTGCAGGGACGCCTGGCTGCGCCATGCGTCGGCTTGCAACGGTTGCGGGATGCCTTTGCTCTGACGACCCATCGGTGTGCCGAGCTTCTTTTTCAGGGTATCGAGTGCCGTTACCTGCACACGCAGCAGGTCGGCGATGGCCTCGTGAGAATCGGCGTAGCGCTGGTTCGGGAACTTGGTCATCTGCGCCAACATGCCGTCAGTGCTGTTCCAGCTCGCCAGGATCTCTTCGGCCAGCTGCTTTTGACGCTCGCCAATGGCGGTCAGCAGCGGGCAGTAACGGGTTTTCTGCGCGCTGTCAGCCAGGTCGATATTGCTGTCGAACAAAATGTACTCATAGGCCGACAGGCCTTGCACGACAACGCTGGACTTGGCCAGCGCGGCGGCATCGATCTGTGGTTGAGCCACCACCAGTTGCTCAACCTGACGGCCCACCAGGTTCTTTTTGTCTGGCCAGAACTGCACTTGCCACGAGCGATTGCCTTCAGCCAGCGGGCCAATCAGCAACGGTTGCAGTTCGGCCCAGGCTTTTTGTGCGTGCAGGAAGTCGGCGCGAGCAGTCTCAAGCGTCTCTTTACCTTCGCAGTAAGCCAGTGCACTGATCGCCAGTTGGCGGTCGGCCTCTACCCAGCGGCTGTAGGTCGGCAGAATCACCTGCTTGGCGATAGCCGCTGAGGTGACGGCTTGCTGATCTTGCGGCGAGCAGGCTGCCAAAGCGATAGCGGCCAGGCTGGTGAACAAGAGTTTGGGTCTGAACATGTCGGGGTCCCCGATCTTATAAGGCGTTAAAGAGAATTCAGGAACGCCAGCAACGCAGCGCGCTGCTCGGCATTAAATTGCAACACCTGCTGCTTGGCCGGTTCGGCCTCACCGCCATGCCACAGCACGGCTTCAAGCAGGTTACGTGCACGACCATCGTGCAAAAACTGAGTGTGCCCGCTCACGGTCTGGGTCAAACCAATGCCCCACAGTGGCGGTGTGCGCCAATCGCTGCCCGAGGCGGCGAACTCGGTGCGGTTATCGGCAAGGCCCGGCCCCATGTTGTGCAGCAGCAAATCGCTGTACGGGTAAATGACCTGATTGGCCAGCTCTGGTTCGGCGGCGTTGGCCGAGGTGGTGAACTTTGGCGTATGGCACGAGACGCAGCCGGCCTGATAGAACAGGTTTTTACCGGCCAGCACCTGCGGCGAATCGACATTACGGCGCGCCGGCACGGCGAGGTTGCGGGTGTAAAACTCGACGAGACGCAGAATGTTGTCACTGACCTCGGGTTCGCCATCCGGGCCATTGCCGTTGGGCGCTGCCAGGCAGTCGGTTTGCGCGGGGGTGCAATCATCAAACGGTCTCAGGCTGGTGGTGAGCCCCATATCACCAGAAAAGGCGTGAACATTTTGTTGATTGAGGTTCGGTTGCCCTGCTTTCCAGCCAAAACGGCCTAAAACCGTCTTTTGCTGAGCGTCATCCCATACCCGATTAGGCCGCCCGTTAATGCCCGCGTCATTTTTGTTGGCCTCGGCATTGGCCAGAATCGCTTCTTCGGGGATAGCTTCAAGCAGCCCCAAGCCAATCATCGGCGGGGCAATGCGCGCCGAGAAGCGCGTGTCGGGATGCATGGGCCCGTAGCGTAACTGAGTGATCTGCAGCAAGGGCTTGCGCAACTGGACTTCGGTGCCGTCCTTGAAGCGTACAGGCACGGCTTCATAGTCCACCCGCACCTTGCCTTCCGGGGCGACACCGGGTACCGCCATGTCTTGTAACTGGCCACCGTACACCGGCTCGGGGACGATGCCGGTTTGCTCGATCAGCTTGGCGTATGTGGGCTCATTGGGGATCGACAGACGCACCAGCATCGACACCGCATTCTTGGCATCAGGCGCTGGCGGATGCCCACGGCCGTCGCGGATATGGCAGTTTAGGCAGGCATTGGTATTAAACAGCGGGCCTAACCCGTCACGCGCCGTGGTGGTGGAAGGTGCAATTACCCACGGGCTGCGGAAAAAACTGTTGCCGACGCTGAAATCCAGCCGTTGAGTGGGCGACAGATTCGCAGACGGCATCGAAAAGGCATTGCGATCGGTTTTAAACACCGTCGTGTCTCCTCCAGAGCGGGCTTCGCCGGGCTCGGGTTGAGTAAAGCGCGGCGCCTCATCACAGCCAGCCAGCCCCAAGGCCAGCAGCAAAGACAGGCGCAGAGGCAACGAAGGCATCAAACGTCCAGACCAGTGAGCAAAATCGAGGGGCGAAAGTTTATCAGGGAAGGTGAATTGAAATAAGAGGAATTAGCGTTTGGTTGGGTCGATCAGGATCAGGGCCTACAAACTCAGTAATACAGCAGGTATTTCCCACCTGATAATCAGATACAAGCGATATACGTCTTTTTCCGCAAAGTCCATGCTGGCTAAAAACGGAGCGAACATGAAAGTGCTTATCGTCTTAGTCACAGTGATGGCCGTTTCTGCATGTACAAACAGCCGGCTATCTCCTAAAACCTACAGCCCTGAACTTGCTTATAAATGCCAGACAGACCCTTATGGTGCTTATTGTCTGCAACCCCCGGCCGCCATAAAGAACTGACAATACTTTTCTGGATTTACCCACTGTAGGAGCGAGCTTGCCTCGCGATCTTTTGATCTTGAAAAGATCGCGAGACAAGCTCGCTCCTACAGTTTTTTGTTGGGTTGAAGTTCGGCAGCGGCTACAGACGGCGCACAAAAAAGGCGACCCGAAGGTTAATGCCA
Organism: Pseudomonas sp. FSL R10-2189; assembly: GCF_009600325.1. Taxonomy (NCBI): domain Bacteria; kingdom Pseudomonadati; phylum Pseudomonadota; class Gammaproteobacteria; order Pseudomonadales; family Pseudomonadaceae; genus Pseudomonas; species Pseudomonas sp. FSL R10-2189. Next base: position 69 of record NZ_WIVZ01000057.1, on the reverse strand, counting down.
GTCAGTTAAGACTGACGCATTGACCTTTAGCCCACAGGCCGCAAAATCCGATGCTTGGAAACGAGCATC